>JAEYTB010000002.1 GCA_023434205.1 Planctomycetota bacterium
AGCCCGCAGCGGCTCACGTGGACGCTGGCCCACCGCCGCAAGTCCGCCGTGATCGTCCAGATCCCCAGCCCCCCGGCGTCGGCGATCCTGGTGCTCAACGACAAGCCCTTCGCCTACATCGACCGCAGCGGCCCCCAGCAGGTCGTGATCCCCGAGGAGCAGCTCTCCCGCGGCAACAACGTTGTGCAGCTCGCGCTGGTGGGCAACCCGGACATCGAAGAGGAGATGGAGGAACTCGCCTCCAGCGTCCACTTCTTCGATGTCGAGTCGTCGCTGACCGCCGACGCGGAGATGTCGTACGCCAAGTGGGAGCAGCCCGGCCCGACCATGTTCGTTCCCGCCAAGGGCAACGCCAAGGGCCACCCGCTCGCGTGGTGGAAGGCCCCGTTCACGGTCGACCGCCTGGACCAGCCGCTGTACCTCGAACTCCACGCCATGACCAAGGGGCAGGTGTACATCAACGGCCGGCACCTGTGCCGCTACTTTGTAGCCACCGCCGACGGCAAGGCCGTCCCCGGGCAGGAGCGTTACTGCGTGCCCCCGTCGTGGCTCAAGGGCGGCGAGCCCAACGACCTCGTGCTCTTTGATGAGCACACCGGCCACCCGTCCAAGGTCAAACTCTGCCACTGACGCCCCGCCGCGCCTAGGGTGGCGGACAGGAGGCAAAGCATGGCGAAGAAGAGCGCGGTTGCACGCGGCGTAGAACGCAAGGCCCGCACCGGGCGGTTGCCCCTTTGGCAGGACGCGGCTGCGTTCGCGGCGCACGCCCACCGGCACCAGATCCGCAAGGACGACCGCACGCCCTACGTCTCGCACGTCTTCCGTGTCGCCATGACCGTGCGGGACCTCTTCGGCTGCGAGGACCAGACCGTGCTCGCCGCGGCACTCCTGCACGACACGATCGAGGACACCACCACGGACTACGAGGACCTCGAGGAGCGCTTTGGGCGCGAGGTCGCGGACATCGTCTCGTTCCTCACCAAGAACATGGCCATGCCCGAGGACGAGCGCGAGGAGGAGTATGACGCGCGGCTCGCGATGGCCGACTGGCGGGCCAGGCTGATCAAACTCGCGGATGTGTACGATAACTTCTGCGACATCAAGAACTGGCCCGCGTCCAAGCAAGGACGCGAGAAGGCGGTCAAGGCGCGGGAGAAGTGCGAGCGGGCCCTGGCGCTCGCCGCCCCCGACCGCGGGCGTACGGAGGTTGACAGGGCCGTGCGGCTCGTGCGGGCGCTGATCGCCCGGTAACCGTCCCAGCAGCGGCATTATCGGGCCGCGTGCCCGGCGCGAGCGTTCGAAAAGCGCAAAAACCTTCCCTGTTGATGCGATTTTGGGCAACCACGTGATATGATCGCCCGCACAGGGGGGAGTTCATTTTTCGTTCACCGGACTTGAGAAGGGATTTGTTGTGATGAAGTCTTTCATTGGCGGTTGTGTTGTTGTCGCCGGCCTTGGTATCAGCGCTTCGAGCACACTCGCAGCGGGCGTGTACGTCGGGCACGTGAAGCTCCAGAACAGCTACGGCACCACGCCCGGCGGCGAGTTCCGGGCCACGGCCCAGGGCGACTGGACCGGGGGCACGCCCGAGCGCACCGGCACCGCCTTCGAGGGCGGCATCGCCGCCGCGGCGGGCCTGTGGGAGACGTTCTGCCTCGAGAAGAGCGAGAACATCAGCTACGGCACGAGCTACAAGGCGTACATCAACACCGAGACGCAGTCGTCCTCCAGCGCTTACGCGGGCGGGGCCAATGGGGGGTACAACGACCCGCTGGACGCCCGCACGGCGTACCTTTACACCCGCTTCATCACGATGACGCTGACGTCCGGGTACGACTACGTGAACGCGACGACCCGCGCCAGCCACGCCAACGCCCTCCAGATGGCGATCTGGTTCATCGAGAACGAGGACTCCACGCCCCTCAGCGGCAAGGCGTTCCAGTACTTCACCGAGGCCAACAACGCCGTGATCAGCGGCGCGTGGACGGGCCTGGGCGATGTCCGCGTCATGAACCTCACGACCGACGCGGGCGCGAACGCCCAGGACCAGCTCATCATGCTGCCCCCGACGGTGGTGATCCCCCTGCCCGGCGGCGCCGCCATGGCGGGCCTCACGCTGCTCGTTGCCGGCGTTCGGATGCGCCGTCGCGGCTGAGCAGGCCCGGGGCTACTCGCGGTTGCGGTTCGGGGCGCGCTGATGGTCACGCCAGCGCTGCGCCCCGGGCCCGTCGCCCAGCGCCTCGTGCGATGCGATCATGTCGGCGATCAGCTGCGACCGCCAGCCAAAGTCGCTCCCCATCCATTCGTACACCGGGTCCCACGCCCCGGTCAGCGCGTCCACGGCCGCCGCGTGCTCGCCCCTGAGGTGCAGCACGTGGCCCCGCGCGAACTGCACGTGCGACAGGGCGTCCCGCGGCATGGCCGGCAGCAGGAGGGCCTCTTCCAGACTCCGGCGGGTGATGCGGTCCGCTTCCTCGAGGTTCTCCAGCGCCGCGTAGCAGTACCCCATCGTCGCGCGCGTCAGCACGGCGGTGTGGTGCCCCTCGCCCACGGCGTGGGCGATCAGCCGCAACGCTTCCTGGTGCTCGGCAATGCTCTCCTCAAACCGGCCGTCCAGCGCCAGGTACACCGCGAGGTACCGCCGGGCGTTGCCCTTGAACAGGTCGTCGTGGGCGTGTATGGGGATGTCCCGCCACATGCCCACCACCCTCCGCTGGTGCTTGACCGCCTCGCCGGGACGCCCCGAGAAGCCCAGCACCGCCGCGGC
The DNA here is from genome assembly GCA_023434205.1 of Planctomycetota bacterium. Lineage (GTDB taxonomy): Bacteria > Planctomycetota > Phycisphaerae > Phycisphaerales > UBA1924 > JAEYTB01. The sequence goes on from JAEYTB010000002.1 coordinate 2,768, forward strand.
TTCTTCCAGGCACATCATGACCGAGAAGTCGTCCGGCCCGAACCGCTTTTCCAGGATCGACGCCGCCCGAAGCGCCGCCTCGGCCTTCCGCCCGGGCCGGCGCTCGCCCTCCGCGGCGCGCACCTGCGCCAGCAGCGTACCCACGATCGCGATGCTGTCCGTTCCTAACTGATCTTCCTGGAATTGCACCAGCCGTCCCAGCGCGGCCGTGCGGTCGCGGTCCGCCTGGCCGTAGTAGCTCGCGTTGGGAGCGCGGTACTGCTCAAGGTCGGCCCGAAGGGCCGCGGCGGACCCCCAGCCGCGGGCCAGGGACGCCGAGAGCGGGCGGTCTGGGCAGCGGTCGAGGAAGTCGGCGCAGTCGGCGAGCGTGGCGAGCAGGTCCGGGTCCTCGGGCGGCAGGTGGGAGAGTCGGCGCCGCAGCGCATCCATCAGCAACGGCTCGCTGCGCTCATCATCGCCCGCGTCGAAGAGGATGCGGGCCTTGAGGGCCTGCATCCCCGCCACGGGCAGGTCCGACTCGCTCGCCGGAAGGGGCATGTAGTGGGCGAGCGCGGCATCGGCCATTTCCACGGCGCCCGCCGTGTCCCCCCGCGCCGCCAGCACCCGCGCCAGCAGCGCCCGTGACTCGGCGGCCTCGTGCGTCGCGGGGCCCACGAGCTTTTCCCGCATCGCCAGCGCGCCCCGCCCGTACGACTCGGCCTCGGCGTAACGGCGGCGCACGAGCAGCACGCCCGCCAGCTCGTGCATCGACGCCGCGATGGACGGGTGCTCTTCCCCGTGCTGGGTCCGCAGGCGGATGAGCCCGTTGCGGAGCGAGACCTCCGCGTACTCCACGAGCCCGGCGACCTTCCCCCCCGCAAAGCCCGTGAAGACACCGCCCCACAGGCGGCGGATCGACTGGTCCAACTCGGGGTCGTCCGCGAACGCGCCGGTTTCCAGCCGCATGTACAGGCGGCTGAACCCCGGGCCCGCGAGCGTCCCGTACTCGGGCCGGCCGGTCTCCGCGTTGGGCAGCGCCTCGCGCAGCAACTCCGTGACCGCGCGGGCCCGCGTTGCTTCGGCCACCCGCTGCTGGGCCTGGAGTTTCGCGGCGCGGGCGCTCTCCTCCGCGGTCGCCAGGCTCACGACCACCGCCGCGCCCGCACCAACCAGGAGCAGCAGCAGCCCCGCCACCCACGCGAGACGCGTGCGGTTCACCGCCACCGCCTTGCGGAGCAGGTACCACCCTGAGCCGCTGCGGGCATCCACCGGCTCGCCGGCGAGGTACCGCTCGACGTCCAGGGCAAGCGCCGCGGCGGAGTGGTACCGCGCGGCCTTGTCCTTGCTCATCGCGCGCAGGACAATGGACTCAAGGTCGGGCGAGAGGCCCGGGTTGTGCTGGCGGGGCGGGGTCGGGGGCGTCTCGCTGATGGTGCGGGCGATGTCGAAGATCGAGCCGCCGATGTCGTAGGGCATCGCCCCGCACAGCAGCCGGTACAGGATCACCCCCAGCGAGTAGACATCCGTCAGCGCGTCGACGCCCTCGGGCTTGCCCGCGACCTGCTCGGGCGAGGCGTACGCGGGTGTCCCCGCGAACTCGCCCGTGATCGTGGCCTGGATCCCGCCCGCCTTGGCGATCCCGAAGTCCAGCACCACCGGGCGGGGCGACTCGTCTCCAGTGACCAGGATGTTGTCGGGCTTGAGGTCCCGGTGGATGACCCCGTTCAGGTGCGCGTGGTGGATCGCGTTGCAGACGTCGATGAACGCACGCAGCGTCCGCTCTTCGCTCTCGGGGCCCGAGACCTTCGCCCGCCACTGGTCGATCGCGATGCCGTCGATGAACTCCATGATCACGGCGGTGCGGCCGTCCGACAGCGTGCGCGACTCGAAGACCGTCACGATGTTCGCGTGCCGGAGCCGGGCCGCGATCTCCGCCTCCCGCGCCGCCCGCGCCTGCTGGCGAGACGAGCTCGAGCCCTTTGCCAGCACCTTGACCGCGACCGCGCGGGAGGTGCTCTCCTGCACCGCCTTGTACACCACCCCCTGCGCCCCGGAACTGATCACCCGCATCGACCCGTAGCCGGGGATCCGCGGCGCCCCCTCGGGCCCCAGCGAGCCACCCGCCAGCGTCCGTGCCCGCGTCAGGAACGCCGCCGACTCCCGCGCATCGGCCAGGTTTTCGCGGCAGTCCGCGCAGCCCTCCACGTGGGCCGCCACCTCGGCCGTGGGGGCCTCGCCCGCCGCGATGCGCTCGATCAGCTCCATCCCGGGGCAGAGGGAGGACGCGGGCACGGGATGGACGCCGGGAGGAACGGACACGGCGGGCAGAACTCCTTGTCCTCGACTTACCCCAGGCCGCCCGGACCTTGCAGCCCCGCTCAGGAATCGGCCTCGAACGCCTCGGTCAGCTCGGCGACCAGGGTGCGCAGGCGCTTCGTCACCCGGTTCTTCGCCACGTACACCTGGTCCACGCTCATCCCGCACTGCTCCGCCGCCTGGACGGCGGGGACGGCGCGCAGCCCCACCAGCTCGAACGCCAGCAGCGTCCGGTCGTCCACCGCGGACTCGTCCCGCAGCATCCCGAGCGCCCGCTCCAGGATGCAGCGGTCCCGCTCGTCGGTCCAGATCGAGCGCAGGTGCGGTTCATCGGGCGAGGAGGGGATGTGCTCCAACGCCGTGGGACTGCCGTCCCGCTTCGCGTTGCGGAGCGACTTGAGGGCGGTGTGGTGGGCGATCCCAAGGATCCAGGAGCTCAGGCGGCCCTTGGCGCGGTCGTACCGCTTCTCGCGGTAGGCCCGCACGAACTCGGAGAGTGTCTGCTGGCCCACCTCGTCGGCCTCGGCGTCACGCAGGCCCAGCCGGCGGGCCAGCCCGACGATGACGGGCCGGTAACGCGCGTCGATGTGGGACCACGCCAGCTCGTTGGAGCTGTCATGGAGCGCATCGAGCAGGCGCGTCGTCGTGCGGGTGGGGATGGGGGTGTCGGCGCCCACGGTCGGCGGCCAGTATAAACGGACCTGCTGTGCCGAAAGGCTTTATGGCCCCGGGGCCCGAAAGAGGTGCTTATTGTCCCGTTCCTATTGTATTCTGTTCGGATGCAGCTCCAGGCTTCCACGGTCCAGGATCACCCGCGCGCGAAGCGCACCCACACCCCTTCCGTGACCGTCGTGTGCTGCATCGAGTCCGGTGTGCTTGAGCCCACCACCTGCCGCATGGTCGAGAGCCTCCGCCGGTTCGGCGGCCGTTTCTCCAAAGCGCCGGTGGTGGCCGTCACGCCGCGGGCGGGGCCGCCCCTCCAGCGTGTGACGCGCCGCAAGATGGAAGAACTCGGCATCGAGCACCTCCACATCCGGCCCGCGCACCCCTACCTCTGGCACCACTACGTCAACAAGGCCCACGCGATCCGCAGCGTCGAGGAGCGCGTCAGGAGCGAGATCATCACGTGGGTGGACGGCGACATCATCTTCCTCCGCGAACCCAACGAGCTCGACCTTGCCGACGGCGAGGGCTTCGTCGCCTGCGCCCCGGACCTTGGCATGCTCGGCTCGCGCGGCACGACCGACCCCTACGACCCTTTCTGGGAGCGGTGCGCCCAGCTCGTGGGGCTGCGCATTGACGACCTGCCCTGGCTCACGACGGGCGACGGGCACCGTGTCCGCTTCTACTGGAACGCCGGGCTCTACAGCTACCGGCGCGACACCGGGTTCGGGCGCGAGTTCCTGGCCGACTTCGAGCGCGCCCTCGACTCGAAGGTTTCTCGCAATCACCTCCAGGTTCACGCGATGGACCAGGTCATGCTGGGGCTTACGGTGCTGCGGCTGGGCTTGGGCTGGCGGGCCATCCCCGACACCAGCAACTTCCCCGTGCGGAGCTGGCTGCCCCACAACTTTGGCCCGGAGAAGGTGCGGGATGTGGACATCCTTCACTACCACGACTCGATGCAGCCGCACCTGTGGCCCAAGCTGTTGGCCACGCTGAAGCCCTACCACCCCGAGGTCCACGCCTGGCTCGAGCCGCTCGGCCCTGTCCATGAGACCAGCTCCCCCTTCGCCCGGGCGCTGCGCGAGGGGCTGCGCGTTTACCGTGGGTTGTACCGCCGGGCCTACTACGCCCGCTGCGGCTTCACCAAGGGCAGCAAGGCCGTGAAGTGAGGGCTGGATGCAGGCTCCGATGATCCTTCAGATGCTGACGCTCCGTGGGCACACGTTTATGCCCTGCACCCTGAGCGCCGGGAGCACGGTCGTGGACCTGGGGGCCAACGCGGGCGAGTTCTCCGCGCTCGTGCGGGGCCGGTATCAGTGCCGCGTCGTCGCGGTGGAGGCCAACCCCAACCTGCTCGACCGCATCCGGGCGGTGCCGGGGGTTGAGGTCGTCCACGCCGCGGTGACAGACCAGTCGGGCGAGATCGAGCTGTTCCTGTCCGACAACATCGAGGCCTCGACGGTGCTGGGGAATTCCGGCGGGGCCAACACCAACGGGCAGCGGGTCCGGGTCCCGGCCCGCACGCTCGAAGAGGTCCTCGCCGATCGGGGCATCGGGCGGGTGGACCTGCTGAAGGTGGACATCGAGGGGGCGGAGGTCGGCGTCATGCTCAATACGCCCGACGAGGTTCTTCGCCGCATCGACCAGATCACCATGGAGTTCCACGACTTCTGCGGCCTCGTCACGCCCGCACAGCTCGACAGCGTGCTGCGCCGCCTCGAGGACCTGGGCTTTGACGGCCTGCGGTTCGGCAGCGACAACATGAACTGGCTGTTCGTCCGGCGCGGGGCGCGGGGCATCGGGCCGTTCCGCCGACATTACCTCAAGCACGTGGTCCGCAACGCCCGCAGCCTCGCCCACTGGGGCCGCGGCGTGCTCGGCCGCGCGTAGGCAGCCCCGCGCGAAAAAAAAGCCCCGGCCGGAGCCGGGACCTTCCACTCGATCTCTCTCTCGGCCGTTCCTCAGCGCCGCCGCCGGCGTGCCGCGAGCAGGGCGCCCATGCCCAGCGCCAGGCCAGCGCCGGGGGCCGGGACGATGACCAGGACATCCTGGAACTCGGTCCGCACGCCGTTGTTCACCTGGTAGAGGGACAGCACGCGGACATCGCCCAGGCCCGTCCACGCGCCGGAGTTCACCGCCGCGTTGGCCTCGTTGAAGAACAGCAGCGCCTTGCCGGCGAGCGGGTCGCTGGACTCCTGCTCGATGAACCAGATCGCGGTCTGGAGCGCGGTCGCGTCGTCGATGCGGACCGCCTCGGTCGCGTAGTCGTAGGGCGTCACCAGTGACTGGTAGATGAAGTGGTGGTACAGGTACGCCGTCCGCGCATCCAGCGGGTCGTTGATCCCGCCCATCGCGCCGCCCGCGTACCCGGGGCTGCCGGCGGTGGTCTGCACGTCCACATCTGCGCGGAACGCGCCGACCTCGAAGTCCAGCAGCTCGTGGGCTTCCAGGCAGAAACTCTCAAACCGTCCCGGCGCGGCGGGAAGCCCGAACTGGAAGGGCGTCCCAGTGGCGCCGGGGATGAACGTGAAGTCCGGCTCCACGATGCCGCGGAACTCGCCCCCGGGATTGGGGCCGTAGCTGTCGTTCATCATGACATGGCCGACGAATGTCTGCCCGGAGGCGGCGGTCATCAGGCCCATAGCAGTACCGATGGCGAGGCAGGACAAGCGCAGGGACATCTCGGGTCTCCCTTTGTCTTGTCTGTCTCTCTGGCCGCACACAGACCGCGCCGGCCACGCTCACATTACCTTCGGCTCAAGGCCCCCGCAATGCTTTTTTGTGCCGCGCGGGAGGTAAGTTTCGCTCATCTCCTGCTTGGAAAAGGGCAGGTTTTGGGCGCGTCGTGACGGGGTGTGGGGATGAGTCTCTTCTCACACCTCCACGTAGGCCCGCAGCCCGTGGAGGCCGCCCTCGCGCCCGAACCCCGATTCCTTATAACCGCCGAACGGGCTCGCGGGGTCGAACTTGTTGTACGTGTTGCACCACACCACCCCCGCCTTCAGCTTGCGGGCTGTGTCGAAGATCTTGGAGCCCTTGTCCGTCCACACCCCCGCCGCGAGGCCGTAGGGCGTGTTGTTGGCCCGCAGCAGCGCCTCCTCCGGCGTCCGGAAGCTCATCACCGCCAGCACCGGGCCGAAGACCTCCTCCCGCGCGATGGTGTGGCTCGGCTGCACCCCGCTGAAGAAGCACGGCCGGCACCAGAACCCCTTCGCGGGTACCCCGCCGCTCCGTGCCGGCTCTTCACCCCCGCCGCACGCGTGCCGCTTCGCCCCCTCCTCCTCCGCCACCCGCAGGTACCCCTCGATCCGCGTGAGCTGCTCGCGGCTGTTCACCGCCCCGACATCCGTGTTCTTGTCCAAGGGGTCGCCCATCCGCAGCGACGCCAGCCTGTGCTCCAGCTTCTGGATCACGGTTTCCAGGATCGACTCCTGCACCAGCAGCCGCGACCCCGCGCAGCACACTTCGCCCTGGTTGAAGTAGATCCCCGAGATGATCCCCTCGACCGCCTGGTCCAGGCTCGCATCCTCAAAGATGATGTGCGGGCTCTTGCCGCCCAGCTCCAGCGTCAGCCGCTTCCCGTCCGCCGCGGCGGCCTTGGCGATCTTCTTCCCCACCTCGGTGCTGCCCGTGAACGCGACCTTCTTCACCCGCGGGTGCGCCACGATCGCCGCGCCGGTGCGGCCGTCCCCCGTGACGATGTTGACGACGCCCGGCGGCAGGTCGCACTCCTCGATGATCTCCGCCAGCCGCAGCGCCGTGAGCGGCGTGGTCTCCGCGGGCTTCAGCACGCACGTGTTCCCGCACGCCAGCGCCGGGGCCAGCTTCCACGCCGCCATCAGCAGCGGGAAGTTCCACGGGATCACCTGCCCGCACACGCCGATGGGCCGCACGTCGCGCCCGGGGAAGGCGTACTCCAGCTTGTCCGCCCACCCCGCGTAGTAGAAAAAGTGCGCCGCCACCAGCGGCACATCCACATCCCGCGATTCCTTGATCGGCTTGCCGCTGTCCATGGTCTCCAGCACCGCCAGCTCGCGCGAGCGCTCCTGGATCCGGCGGGCGATGCGGAAGAGGTGCTTGGCGCGCTCCGCGGCGGGGAGCGCGGCCCACGACTTCTGGGCCTTCTCCGCCGCGGCGACCGCGGCGTCCACATCCGCCTCGGTCCCCTGGGCGACCTCGGCCAGCACCTTCTCGTTCGCGGGGTTGATGGTCTCGAACGTCGCGCCCCGGCCTTTGGCCTCCGTCCACTTGCCGCCGATGAAGTTGCCGTACCGCGGCTTGATCGCCACCTTCACGGTCTCGGGCGCGGGCGCGTACTCCATGTTCCAGCCCGACGGCGCGGCGGCCGGCGTGATCCGGGGCGTCGCCGAGACCGCGACGCCGTTGCTGTGCCCGTTGCTCGATCCATCCGCGGGAGGGGTTGCCATGGCCATAGTTTAGGTCCCACAGCCCGCGCCACCGAACCCGCCCCCCGCCAGAAACGTGGGAACGCCATCCTACAGTGCGGCAATGGATATCAACCAGCGGATCGCCCAGTTCGAGAATATGGTCCAGGCCGACCCCGACAACGACATGGCCCACTACTCCCTGGGCAACGCCTACGCCCAGGCCGAGCGCTGGGACGACGCCGCGGCGAGCTACCTCCGGTGCATCGACAAGAACCCGGCCATGAGCAAGGCCTACCAGCTCGCGGGCGATGCCCTCGCCAAGGCCGGGGAGCGCGAGCGGGCGGTGGAGGTGCTGACCAGGGGCTTCACCGCCGCGGGTGAGCGGGGCGACCGGATGCCGCAGAAGGCCATGGGCGAGCTGCTCACCAAGCTCGGCGCGCCGGTCCCGCAGGTGGCGAGCAAGGGGCCGGAGGCTGCCGCGGGAGAAGGCCAGATCGTGGACCGCGTCACAGGGCGGGTGGGGGCGAGGATGGCGCGGCCGCCCTTCCGCGGGCCGGTGGGCGTCTGGATCCACGAGCACATCACGAAGGACACGTTCGACGCGTGGATTGCTCAGGGGACGAAGGTGATCAACGAGCTGCGCCTGGACCTCTCGCGCGATGAGGACGCGGCACTCTACGACAAGCACATGCGCGAGTTTCTGGGGATTGATGACGAGATGTACCAGAAGCTGCAGAGCGGCGGATGATGCCCCGGACAGGGCATGGTGCGTGAAGGCGTGAAACGCCACGCCCCCGCCGACGAACAATGAGGGAGCAGGAAGGAGTAAGAACATGAACCCGTTGCCGCCCCTGCCACCCTCCGACGGCCTGCACCCCCTCATCGTCCACTTCCCGCTCGGGCTGCTGCTCACGGCGCCGGTATTCCTGCTGATGGCGCTGATCTGGGGCGCGCGGCGCAAGGAACTGATGCTCGTCTCGCTCGTCATGGTCGCGCTTGGAACGCTCGGGACCGTGGCGGCCGTCTGGAGCGGCGAGAACGGCGAGCACGCCGCCAAGGGCGTCCAGGGCGCCGGCTCGGTGCTTCACGACCACGAGGAGCTTGGCGAGCTCGCGCGCAACCTGTTCCTCGGCATGACCGCGCTGCTCGGCGCCGCGACCGTGCTCCTCTACGTCAAGGCCGTGAAGCTTTCATCACGGGTGACGGGCGTGATCACCGCCACCCTGCTGCTCCTGTACGCGGCCCCGGCACTCGTGCTGGCCAACGCCGGGCATCAGGGCGGCCGCCTTGTGCACGAGCTGGGCGTCAAGGCTTGGGCGGCCCAGGCGCAGCCCTCGGGCGCCGCCCAGCTCCCCGAGCGCAAGGACCACGACTGAGCTACTTCGCCACCAGTTCCACCATCACCGTCCCGTAGATCTTCCCGCGCCGGTACCCCACCTCCACCGTCTGCCCCGGCTTGCACGAGCCCAGCACCCGCACCAGTTCCGCGATGTCCCGCGTCGGGCGGTTGTCGATGGATGTGATGATGTCGCCCAGCTTGAGGTCGCGCCTGCGGCCCACGGAAGCCACCACGGGCCCCTCGCCGGTGCCGGCCTCGATCTCCAGGCCCAGGCTGGCCATGCCGCGGGTGATCTGCTCGGGGACCTCGGGCAGCGCCCGGACCCAGGCCTTGTAGTCGCGGTTGATGTCCTTGATGGTGCGGCCCAGCACCCGCTCCATCGCCTTGATGCCGGTGGGGTCCTCGCGGTAGCTGGCCGTGTACTCGGTGTACCACTCCTTGAGCTTGCCCATGCGGTGCAGGTAGAGGAAGACGGTGCGGGCCTGGGCGTAATGGGCGAGGGGGCGGCTGCCGCTGAACTGGTGCTGGGGCATCGCGGCCATCGTCTCGATGGGCGTGAGCTTGTTGAGCTTCTCCAGCCGCTTGACCGTGTTCGTCCGCCACGAGGTCGCGGGCTGGATCTTGCCCGCCGCGTCGATGTCGTAGTCCTCCACCAGCGAGCACAGCCCCTCCATGATCCAGATAGGGTGCATCTGCCCCCGCCGGGTCATGTCGCGCCAGTGCAGCACGTGGAAGAACTCGTGCCGCAGCGTCGAGCCCAGGTCCATCGCCACCAGCCGCTTGAGATCGTGCTCGTAGGAGCCGGCGATCATGCTGGTCGTGCTCGCCGCGGCGGGGCCGTAGACCGAAACCACCCACTTCATGAAGTCCAGCCGGTTGGGCAGCACCACGACGACCCACGCGTCCTCGCCGCCCCGCGCCGGGTCCAGCAGACCCTCGATGACATGCTCCGCGCCCCAGTCCGCCAGCGCACTCAGTTCCTTCTTTGCGCTCTCGAACGACACCTCATCGAACGCCGAGCGGTACGCGAGCTTCAGCCGCTCGTCCATGCTCGTGATGTAGCCCTTTGAGAACTGCTCCTCACTGGCCTTGAGGTTGGCATCGCGCCGGGCGATCAGCACCAGGTCCCAGCGCTCGATGATCCGCTTGAACCCCTCGTGCTCGCGCAGCAGGGCAAAGGACGGGTCCTGCCGCAGCTGCCTCGCATCGCAGAACCCGTGCTCGATCGCCTTGACCAGGAGCTTGAGCCCCTCCTCCGGGTCGTTCTGCAGCGTCCGGCAGCACGCCAGGTTGTAATACACCACGAAGTTGCTGGGCTGCAGCTCGAGTTGTTGGCGCAGCAGCTCTTCCGCCTTCGCGTACTCGCCCTTCCTGAACGCCCGGATCGACTCCCGCGACAGCCGCGACGCCTCCGCGGACCTGTTCGCCCGCAGGTCGTCCTCACGCTCGCGATCCACCGGCTGGCGGGCCTTGGGCGAAGGGGGCGCATCCAGCACCGGCACGTCCTGGGCCCACGCCCCCGCCCCGAACACCACCGCCAGCAACATCGCAATCAGGCGTGTCATCGTTCGGGGCTCTCCAGAAGCAGCTTCAACGCCGCGGGGTACGCGTCCAGTTCCAGTTCAAACACCCGCTCCCCCAGGGTCTCGGGCGTGTCTCCTTCATACACCGGGCAGTTCCGTTGGAGGATGATCCGCCCCCGGTCGTACTCCTCATCGGCCAGGTGAACGGTACACCCCGACTCCCGCTCCCCCGCCGCGAGCACCGCCTCGTGGACCCTCCGGCCGTACATCCCCCTCCCCCCGAACTTGGGCAGCAGGGCGGGGTGGATGTTTACGACCCGTCCTCTGTACGACGCGGGGATATCCACCAGGTTCAGGTACCCGGCGAGCACGACCCAATCGACCATGTGCGCCCGCAGCAGTTTTTCCAGCTCCGGCGCCGGGATCCGGCCCGGGACCACCTCAACGGGCACCCCCTGCTCCCGGGCCCGCTCCACCCCCGCGCTCCCGCGGCTGGCGATCACCAGCGCCACCTCCGCCCGCAGCTCCCCCGCGCGGCAGCGCGCCAGCAGGTTCAGCAGCGTCCGCCCCCCGCCGGAGATCATCACGCACAGGCGGGGAGCCGCTTTCTCGCCGATGGATTCTGAACGCGTTGACAAGTCCACACCACAGCGTATCCGACTTCACCCGGCCCGAGCCCCGCCCGCCGGTCCCCGTGCGTGTGCTAGTCTGCCGCCATGCAGTACTACCAGATCTGGTGCAACCTCCGCGACTCCCACCGCGACCTCGAGTTCTGCGCCAACGTCCGCGCCTACCTGGGCTACCTCAAGGACGCGGGCAAGCTCGAGGGCTTCACCATCACCCGCCGAAAGTTCGGCTTCGGCCCCGACCACCTCGGCGAGTTCAATATCACGATCGCCACCCGCAGCATGGAGCAGCTCGACAGCGCCTTCACGACCGTCGCGCCGCGCGAGGGCCGGCTCGAAGAGCTCCACCGCGCGGTGTACAGCATGGTCACGGACTTCCGCTCCGGCCTGTACCGTGACTTCCCCGACCCCGAGCGCGCCCAGGCCTGACCATGACCACCCCCCCCATCGCCCACCGCTTCCGCCCCTTCGGCGCCTCCATCTTCGCCGAGATGACGCGCCTCGCCCTCGCCCACAACGCGGTCAACCTCTCCCAGGGCTTCCCTGACTTTGACGGCCCCGCCGCGGCGAAGGACGCCGCGATCGCCGCCATCCAGCAGGGCCACGCCCAGTACGCGCGGATGCAGGGCGTCCCGATCCTCAACCAGGCCATCGCGCGCTCCTGGGCCGCGCGGGGCTTCGGCGAGTACGAACCGGATACGTGCATCACTGTGACCAGCGGCTGTTCTGAGGCCATCACTTGCACGCTGCTGGGCCTGCTCAACCCCGGGGACGAGGTCGTCATCTTCGAGCCCTACTTCGACTTCTACACCGCCGGGGCCGCGATGGCCGGTGCCGTCCCGCGGTTTGTGGCGCTGCGACCGGGCAGCAGTGGGGGGGCGTTTACCTTCGATGAGCGGGAGCTCCGCCGCGCGTTCACCACCCGCACCCGCGCCGTCATCGTCAACACGCCGCACAACCCCACCGGCAAGGTCTTCACCCGCGAAGAGCTCCAGCTCATCGCCGACCTCTGCCATCGGCACGACGCCGTCGCGATCACCGACGAGGTCTACGAACACCTGACGTATGAGCCCGCGCTGCCCCACATCCCCCTCTCCACACTGCCGGGCATGCGCGACCGCACCATCACCCTCTCCAGCCTGGGCAAGACCTTCAGCCTGACGGGCTGGAAGGTCGGCTGGGCCATCGCGCCGCCGCACCTCTCGGCCTGCGTGCGCGCGGCCCACCAGTTCAACACCTTTTCGACGGCCACGCCCCTGCAGCAAGGCGCCGCCGCGGTGATCGACAACCCCGGCGACTCGATCGGCCGCACCCGCGACCTCTTCAAGCACAACCGCGACAAGCTCGCCGCCGCCCTCACCAGCGCCGGCCTGCGCGTCTACCCCTCCCACGCCACCTACTTCCTGATGGCCGACCACACGCCGCTCGGTTTCAAGGACGACCGCGCCTTCTGCACGCACCTCATCGAGAACATCGGCGTCGCCGCGATCCCCCCCAGCGTCTTCTACGACCGCCAGGAACTCGGCCGGCCCCTCGTCCGCTTCGCCTACTGCAAGAAGCCCGAGACGATGGGTGAGGCCATCCGCCGCCTTGAAAGGCTGAAAGCCTGACCGGGGAGGCGACCAACCCATGCCCACGCCGCAGTTCAAAGACTACCGTGCCCACGCCCAGGCGCTGATCGACGCGGCGCTCCAAGCCGCGGACCCCGCCGCCGCGCTGGCCCGCCACTGGGACGATGCCGCGCTCGGAGAGGAAGTCGTCCTGCTCGCCATCGGCAAGGGCTCGCGCCCAATGGCGCTCGAGGCCCTCCGCCGCCTGGGCCCGCGCACCATCGCCGGTCTTATCACCACCCCGCCCGACCAGGCCGACCCCGCCGACTTCGCCCCCTGGCCCGTCCGCGTCATGCCCTGCGACCACCCGTTCCCCACCCAGCGCAACCTCGACGCCGCCCGAGCCGCCCGCGACCTCGTTTCCCAGGCAAGTCACCACCACACGCTGCTCTGCCTCATCACCGGCGGCGGCTCGGCCCACCTCACGCTCCCCGCCGACGACCTCACCATCGACGACATCGCCGCGGTCACCAGGGCCCTCCAGCGCGCCGGGGCCACCATCGACGAGCTCAACTGCGTCCGCAAGCACTGCGAGCAGCTCAAGGGCGGACGCCTCGCCACCCTCTCCGGCGCTGGGAAGCTCATCGCCTACATCCTTTCCGACGTGATGGGCGACAAGCTCGACGTCATCTCCTCGGGCCCGACCGTGCCCGACCCGACCACCTTCGCGCAGGGCCTCGAAGTCCTCCTCGCCCGCGGCTGCGACGCCGCGTCCCCCGCCATCACCGCCCACCTCCGGCGTGCGGCGGACGAAACTCCCAAGCCCAGCCACCCCGCCTTCGCCCGCGTCACCAACACCATCATCGCCAGCAACCGGCTCGTGGTGGACGCCGTCGCCGCCGCTGCCGACTCGCTCGGCTTTTCACCCCAACTCCTCGACTACGACCGCGAGGGCGAGGCGGCCGGCGTCGGAAGCCGGCTCGCTTCCGAGGTCGCCGCCTCCCTCCTCCGCCGGCGCGAGCAGATCGCCTACATCATGGGCGGGGAGACCACCGTCACCGTCGGTTCTGCCACAGGCCTGGGCGGCCCCAGCCAGGAAATTGCCCTGGCCTGGGCCCACGCTGTCGCCGTCTTGGGCCTGCACCCCGCCGCGTTGCTGACGCTCTCGACCGACGGGCGCGACGGCCCGACCGACGCCGCGGGCGCGATTGTCACTACCACCACCAGCGCGGAGGCCCGACGCGTCCGCCTCGACCTTGCCGCCGCGCTCGCCTCGCACGACGCCTACCACGCCCTCGACAAACTCGGCGCCCTCATCCGCGTCCCGCCCACCGGGACGAACCTCAACCACATCGCCGCGCTCCTAACCTATCCCCCCTAAACTCCCCCGGTGCCCGCACCCGCCGCAACCCTCGCCCCCCACGACACTTCCCGCACGGGGGAGGTCGAGGTCTCCTTCGTCCTCCCCTGCCTCAACGAGGCCCGCACCCTCGAGCCCTGCATCCGCGCCGCCCAGAAGTGTCTCGCGGACCACAACCTCCACGGCGAGGTCATCGTCGCCGACAACGGATCCACCGACGGCTCGCAGACCCTCGCAACCGCCCTGGGCGCCCGCGTCATCGACATCCCCGCCAAGGGCTACGGCAACGCCCTCATCGGCGGCATCGCCGCCGCCCGCGGCCGCTACATCGTCATGGGCGATGCCGACGACAGCTACGACTTCACCGAGGCCTGGCCCATGATCCAGCGCCTCCGCGACGGCTGCGACCTGGTCATGGGCAACCGCTTCAAGGGCACCATCATGCCCGGGGCCATGCCCCTCAAGCACAAGTACCTGGGCAACCCCGTCCTCACCCGCATCGGCCGCGTCTTCTTCCGCGTCCCCGTGGGCGACTTCCACTGCGGCCTGCGCGCCTTCTCCAAGTCCGCCTTTGAGCAGCTCGACGTCCGCACCGCCGGCATGGAGTTCGCCAGCGAGCTGGTCATCAAGGCCCAGACCCGCGGCATGCGCCTCGCCGAGGTCCCCGTCACCCTCCGCAAGGACGGGCGCGACCGGCCGCCCCACCTGCGCTCCTGGCGCGACGGTTGGCGGCACCTGCGCTTCATGCTCACACTGTCGCCGCGCTGGACGCTCTTCATCCCGGGCGCGGCCCTCACCCTCATCGGCCTTGTGCTCGGCGCGTTGGTCGCCACCGGCCCCTTCCGCATCGCGGGCATCCGCCTCGACATCCACACCCTGATCGCCGCGAGCCTCTTGGTCCTGGTTGGCTACCAGACGATGCTCACGGGCGCTGCCATGCGCATCTTCGCCCTCCCTGGCGAGATCGGCCCGCCCTCCCGGCGCGTGCAGCGGACCTTCAACCTCTTCACCCTCGAGCGGGGCGTGATCGCCGGGCTGCTGCTCTCCGCCGCGGGCCTCGCCTGCCTCGCGCTCCCCGTCGCCACCTGGGTCCGCGAGCACCTGGGCGACCTCGAGCCCGAGAAGACCCTCCGCCCGATGATCGTCGGCTCGGTCCTGCTGGCGCTGGGCGTGCAGACCATCCTCATGTCCTTCGTGCTCAACATGCTCGCCCAACGCCGCTGACTCCCCCTCCCCGCGGGAGGGGGCAAGGGGGTGGGTTCGGCCACGCCGACCCGCGCGGAGGGGCGAGCCACCTGCCTGGACGATTCCCATAAACTCCCCCCATGCCCAAGCCCGCCAAGAAGGACCCCCTCTACACCGCCCCCCGCGCCGCCGTGATGCTCGGCACGCTCCTGCTCGTCACCGCCATCGCCGCCTCGGGAATGATGGTCCTCAAGCACTTCATCGGCATCGACCTGCCCGGCTGCGGCGCGGGCAGCGCCTGCGACCAGGCCGCCTCAAGCCGGTGGGGCAAGGTCCCGCTGATCGACCTGCCCACCTCCTTCATCGGATTCGCGTACTTCCTCGGCCTGCTCACGGCCTGGGCCGGCTCCTTCGGGGCCTTCAGCACCGCCGCTCGCTGGCTCACCCGCTTCGGCGCGCTGGCCTCCACCCTGTTCCTCGCCGCGATCTTCTTTGACAACCTCCCCTGCCCCTACTGCATCGCCGCGCACGCCTGCAACCTCATCTTCTGGGCCATGGTCGAGGCCACCACCCGCTCCACTCGCACCGACACCCCCGGCCCCTTCCTCTTCGGCGGCATCGTCGGCCTCGCCACTCTCGGCGGCCTCACCTACCTCGACCTCCAGGCCCAGTCCGCGGCACGCCAGAAGGCCGAGCAGCAGCTCGCCGAGACCACCAGCAAGCTCACCCAGCCCGCACCCCAACCCATCCCCCAGCCCAAGCCCGACGCACAGCCCGCGCCGCAGACCACCACGCCCCAGCCTGCGCCCCCCGCACCACCGACGCCGGCAACGCCCGCCAATCAGGGCTTCTCCGGCTTCTACCGCTGGGGCCCCGAGGTAGCCCCCGTCCGCATCGTGATGTTCACCGACTACCAGTGCCCCGACTGCCAGCGCATCGAGGCCGAGGTTCGCGAGCTCCAGAAGAACCCCAACATCAGCGTCCTCATCAAGCACTTCCCCCTCTCCAACCAGTGCAACCCTCTCGCCCCCGGAAACCTCCACCCCAACGCCTGCTGGGCCGCCCGCGCCGCGCACACCGCCGGCATCCTCCGCGGCGACCAAGGCTTCTGGCAGATGCACCACTGGCTCTTCGACCAGAAGGGCTCCTTCACCGACGCCAGCCTCCCGCCCGCCGTAACAGCGATGGGCTTTGACGCGCCCACCTTCGTCCGCACGCTGCAATCCCAGGAGACCCTCGCCCGCGTCAGGGCCGACATCGACGAGGGCGTCAAGCTCGGCCTGTTCTACACGCCCCTCATCTTCATCAACGGCGTCGAGCTCAAGGGCTGGACCGCCCCCCAGGCCCTCACCCGCGCCGTCAACGCCGTGCTCGCGACCAACCCGCCGGCCAGGTCCTTCGCTGACGACCCTCGCCCCTCCGCCCTGGACAAGTACATGTCCGACTGGCGCGAGCAGCCCGTCCGGCAGATCCCCGCCGAGATCACTGAGCGTGCCATGGGCCCGCAGAACGCCCCCGTGACTGTCGTCATCTTCGGGGACTACATGGAGCCCGGGACCCAGGAGGCCGATGGCGTCGCGCGACTCTTCGCCGAGGGCCCGTCCGCCAACATCCGCTACGCCTTCGCGCACTTCCCCGTGAACAAGGACTGCAACCCGGTGACGCAGGTCACCAAGTTCCAGTCCTGCCGGCCCGCCCAGATCGCCGAGGCCGCGTACCTCGTCAACCCCGACACCTTCTGGCAGATGCACGGCTGGCTGATGTCCATGCGGGGGAGCGTCACCGACGAGTTGCTCGCCCACAACGCCCACGCCATGACCCTGGACCCCGCGTCCGTGACCGACGCCATGACCCACCCCGAGGACGTCGCCCGCATCAAACGGGACGCGGAGGCCGCCCGCGCCCTGAGCATCCAGTCCGTCCCCATGATCTTCATCAACGGCCGCTACGTGCCCCGGATGAAGCTCGACAACGAGAACCTCCTCCCCCGCATGATCGAGGAGGCCCGCCGCAGCGCCACCATGACCCGGTAGCCCTGCCGCCAGGTTTGACATCGCGCCCTCCCGCGGGTACTTTTCCCCGCCGTGGCCATCGCCATTTTCAACCCCGCCGCCGTCACCCCCGCCACGCGCGCGGCCGTCGTTTCCAAACTCACCAAAGCCAAAGGCCTTGAGGCCCGGCTGTCCCTTTCGGACTGGTGAGACCCTTATCGACCACCGTCTGATTCGGGCCTGCCGGGCAATGGCAGGCCCGCTGTGTTTTTTGACCCCGTCTTCCCCCGTGTCCCGCTTCTGAAAGGAACCCCCATGTCCGCGACCCAGACCACCTCCGCCTGCCCCGAGTGCGCCGCCGATGTCTCTTTCACGCGCGCCCCCCTTCAGGGTGAGGTCGTCCGCTGCAAGGAGTGCAAGGCCGAACTGGAGGTCACCAACACCGCCCCCATCGAGCTCACCCTCGCGCCGCAGGTGGAAGAGGACTGGGGCGAATAAGCCGTCACACATCGCCACGACGCCGAGACTGAGCCGCTCTGGGCGAAGTCTCGGGATTCGACCGCCCTCCGCGCAGGTCCCGCAGCAGCACCCTCCCCCGAGACACCCCATGCTCGCCTTCCTCTACTCCCGCATCCGCGTCGAAGAACGCCTGCTCATCGACGAGCTCACCCGGCGCGGCGTCCCGCACGAGCTCATCGACGCCCGCACCGCCATCTTCGACATCCACGACCCCGCCCCCTGGCAGCGATTCAGCGTCGTCTTCGAGCGCTGCATCAGCCAGACGCAGGCGACCACCGCGATCCGCTGCTTCGAGCGCATGGGCATCCCCTGCGTCAATCCCTCCTCCGTGATCGAGGCGTGCGGCGACAAGCTCGTCACCTCCCTCGCGCTGGCGCAGCGCGGAATCCCCACGCCGCGGGTGAAGGTCGCCGTGGACCCCGAGTCCGCGCTGCAGGCCATCGAGGAAATGGGCTACCCCTGCGTGCTCAAGCCCACCGTCGGCTCCTGGGGCCGCCTGCTCGCCCGGGTCAACGACCGCGACGCTGCGGAGGCGATCCTTGAGCACAAGGCCACGCTCGGCTCCGTCCAGCACGGCGTGTTCTACATCCAGGAGTACGTCCACAAGCCCGGCCGCGACCTCCGCGTGTTCATGGTCGGCGATAACGCCATCGCCGCCATCGGCCGCGCCTCCGCGCACTGGATCACCAACACCGCCCGCGGCGGGCAGGCCACCGCTCTCCCAGTCACCCCCGAGATCGCCGACATCTGCCGGCGTGCCGCGGCAGCGGTGGGGGGCGGCATCCTCGCCATCGACCTCC
>JAEYTB010000052.1 GCA_023434205.1 Planctomycetota bacterium
CCATCATCAAGAAGAACACCAACGGCTTCATCGGCCGCAGCACCGACATCGCCACCAGCGGCAACGTCAACGTGAGCGGCTCTTCGACGGAATCGCTGCTGTCGATCTCCGCGAACATCGGCTTCAGCGGCAGTTCCCTCGCCATCGCGGGTTCAGCGAGCGTGGCGGTGATCAACACCACCACCCGCGGCTACATCGAGGACGGCACCAGCGGCGCCAACCGCGCCGTCGTGAACGCCGACGGCAACATGTCTGTCTCGGCCACCGGGATCTTCGTGGACAAGCAGATCGCGGCGTCCCTGGGCATCAGCGGCGGGTCGGCCGGCATCGGCGCGGCCAACCAGACCCTGGTACACACCGATACCGTCGAGGCGTACATCGGCAACTACGCGACTGTCAGTTCGCACGGGACCGACGGTGTGCGGATCAACGCGAACTCCAGCGAAGAACTGATCGGGATCACCGCCGCGGGCTCGGCGGCGGGCGGCGCCGCGGCGGTCTCCGGTGCGGCCACCATCAACATCCTGACCGAGACGACGACGGCGCGCGTCGGCCAGGGGGCGAGCGTGACCTCGACCGCGGGCGGGCAGACGCCCGACCTGTGGGTCAAGGCCAACGACACGACCACGATGGTCACGGTCGCCGGCTCGCTGTCGCTCTCGGGCGGCTCGGCGTCGGTGGGCGTGGGCGTCGATGTCGGCGTGCTGACGAAGACGACCAAGGCCTACATCGATTCGGGCGTGACGGCCAACGTCTCGGGCGATATCGACGTGACGGCCAACGCGACCCAAGACATCACCTCCGTCGCGGCGGGCCTGTCGGCCAGTTCCGGCGCGGCGGTGACCGCGGACGCCAGCGTCCACGTGATCTCGAACACCACCAAGGCCTTCATCGGTGCGGAGTCCGGCACGGGCCTGGGCCACGGCGATGTGCACGCCCGCGGCTCGGCCCGGATCTTTGCCAACGACGTGACCGAGGTTGACAAGGTCGTCGGCGCTGCGGCGATCGGGGCGACCGCCGCCGTGACCGCGGGCGGCGCGGTGACTGTCTCGAACAAGACGACGCAGGCCTACATCGGCGAGGGCGCCTGGGTCAGCGCCGACGGTGCGACCACGCTCGACGCCCCCACGGGCGCGTTCGACCTCAACGCCACGGCCGCGGCCCCCGCGCAGCCGTACGACAACAGCCCCGGCGCCGACAACAGCAACGCCGCGGGCATCGAGGCGACCGGTGCGAGCAACCAGAGCGCCAGCGCCCTGGCCAACAAGGGCGAGGTCAATCCGCCCACGCCCGTCGGCTCGGGCGACGGCGCGACGGACGTCAACGGCCAGCCCAGCATCAGCAACGACGACCTGGGCCGCAACGTGAAGCTTTCGCCCACGATGGTCCAGGCCCGCGGCGTGATCGTCGGAGCCACCAGCGCGGACGACATCGAGAGCTACTCCATCGGCGCCGCCGGCGCCGGCACCGCGGCGGTCGTGATCGCCGCATCGGTCAACGTGATCAACGCGACCACCCAGGCGACCATCGGCGCCAACGCACGGGTCAACGAGAGTTCCAGCTTCGCGCTCAACCCGGTTGACGGCCAGGGTGTTTCGGTCGTCGCCGGAAACGACTTCCGCCACATCGCGGCGGCCGCGGGCCTGGCGGTCTCCGGCGGCGCTTCGGTCGCCCCTGCCGTGGACGTGACGGTCACCAACAACACCACGAACGCGGCGATCGGCGCGGGTGCGGTGGTGCATGCGGACGACGATGTGAAGGTGATCGCGGACGAGGCCTCCAACGTGCTGCTGGTGGGAATCGGCCTCGCGGGCGGCGTCGTCGGCATCGGCGGCGGCGTCAACGTCCTGGTCCTCAACAGCACGACCGACGCGACCGTGGCGGGCACGGTGCGCGCCGGCGGCGATGCGCTGATCCGCGCGACAGACGACACCAAGATCATGATGATCGACGGCGGCCTTGGCGCCGGCTTCGTCGGCGTGGGCGCGGGCGTGGGCGTCGTGGTGGTGGACAAGACCACGACCGCTCTTGTGGCGAACGGCGCGGACGTCACAGCGCTGGGCGCGGGCACGGGCTACACCGTCCGCAACGGCAGCACCACCGGCGGCTCCTTCGGCACGATGGAGGCCCACGGCGTGATCGTGGACGCCAGCTCGAGCGAAGAGCTCTTCCACCTCGCGGTGGCCGGCGGCGGCGGCGTGGTCGGGGCGTCGGGCTCGGTCACCGTCAACCTGATCTCCTCCGAGACCAAGGCGACGGTCAACGACGCGGACATCAACTGGAACCAGAACGGGTCGGCGTCCGGCCAGCAGGACGCCGTGGTGGTCGCGAGCAACGACGCCAAGGTTGAGACCTTCGTGCTCGCCGTGGCCGGCGGGCTGGTGGGCATCGGCGGCGCCGTGGACGTCGGTTCGCTGAACAACAACACCGCCGCGAGCATCAACACCGGCGCGCGCGTCGCGGCCCAGGACGACATCGCGGTGAACGCCGCGGCGCTCAAGTCGGTGGACAGCCTGACCATCAGCGGCGCGGGCGGCTTTGCCGGCCTGGCCGGCGCGGTGGCGGTGTGGAACATCGGCGAGCAGCTCAGCGAGGTCTACACCGACAGCGAGGGCAACAATACCAACGCCCTGTCCCGCAACGGCACCACCGTGCAGCAGGACGCTCAGAACCAGAGCGTCGAGACCCGCGACCGCGGCGCCGGCAGCATCAGCAGCATCCACAACAACCAGCCCGGGCCGACCGCCTCGCGCATCGGGACGGCGCAGTCGGGCGTTTCGAGCCGGCTCAACGCCAGCTCCATCGGCGGCGGCTCGCTCAACATCCAGGGCCAGATCAACGCCGACCCGCTCGTGATCGGGACCTCCGCCATCATCACCGGCGGCGCCAACGTGGACGCCGAGGGCGACCTCACCGTCCGCGCCTCAGAGTTCCTCGATGTTGACATCATCGGCGGCGCGGCCGGCGGCGGGGCTGTCGGCGTTGCGGCCAGCATCAACCTGCTCAACGTCGCGACCAACGTCACCGCCTCCGCGGCGGGCACGCTGGCCTCGGGCGGCGCGATGTCGGTCACCAGCCGCATGGACGAGCGCCTCGATATCCACTCGCTTGCCTTCGGCGGGGGCGTCGCGGGCGTCGCCGCGGCGGTCTCTCTCGTGAACAACGTCAGCACCAACTCCGCGACCCTCGGCGGCACGGTGACCGGCGCCGGCGCGACGACCGTGTCGGCCACCAGCGATCAGCAGTTCGGCCTCACCGTGGCCCAGGGCTCCGGCGGCGGCGCCGCGGTCGGCGCCACGTGGGTGGACCTGGACGTCGGCGGCAGCACCTCGGCCACCATCTCGCCCAGCGCGCAGATCGGTCAGACGGGCGTGGTCGCCAGCCTCACCGTCGCGGCGGACTCCACCGTCGATGTGGACTCCGATGTCGTGGGCGTGAGCGCCGGCGTCGTCGGCGTGTCGGCGAACTTCGGCTTCCTGAACGTTCACCCGACCGTCTCCGCGGGCATCGGGAGCAACGCCGCGGTGCGCACCACCGGCGCGATCAATGTCAATGCGGACACGCACCACAACGCGGCGAACGCCGTCACGGGCGTCGCCGTCAGCGGCCTGGGCGGGGCCTCTGTGAGCTGGAGCGAGGTCAAGATCACGCCGACCGTGAGCAGCACGCTGGGTGCCAACGCGAGCGCACGGTCCAACAACAGCGGCGTCAACTTCCGCGCCCGCCACAACGCGGGCGGGAGCGACGGCGGCAAGCTGGTCCGCTCGGAAGCGATCGCGGCCAGCGGCTCGGCCATCGCCGCGGGCGCCGGCGCCCGCACGCTGGGCGTTCACTCCCCCATCGTCTCGGCGACGGGTGCGGCGGGCTCGAGCGTGAGCTCCGCGGGCGCCTCGGGCTTCAGCTCGGTCAACAACGCCCGCGCTGAGGGTTACGCCTCGGGCGGGAGCGGCTCGCTGTTCGGCAGCATCTCCGTGATGAGCGCCTCGATGAAGGCCGAGGGCTCGAGCACTGCGAGCTTTGCGGGCTCGGCCACCGACAGTGGCGCGGCCCCCAGCTCGTTCACTGTCAGCGCGACGGCGCAGCGCACCGCACGCGCTGAGAACTTCGTGATCTCGCTCGGCGGCGTGGTCGGGTTCTCCGTCGCCCTCGCCGACGGCACCACCGGCGGCGACACCAAGGCGACCCTCACCGGCGCGACCAACATCAACATCGGCGGGGCGCTCAACGCCACCGCGGGCTCCACCAACCTCGCCACCGCCAAGGCGCAGGGCGGCTCGGGCGGGTTCCTCGGTGCCGCCATCCTCCGCGGCACCTCCACGGTCGGCGGCACGACCGACGCCAAGCTTCTCGACGGCGGCACCGTCGCCCGCGCGGGCAGCGTGAACATCGAGGCCACCGGCTCGAGCACCGGCTCCTCCAACACCACCGCGGGTGTGGGCGGCTTCATCTCCGCCGGCGGCGTCAGCTCCATCGTCAACGTCACGCCCGGCATCAACGCGGCGGTCGGCGCCAACTCCACCCTCAACAACATCGGCGGCAACGTCCGCGTCATCGCCGATTCCGCGCAGAGCGAGGGCGATGCCGCCGCGGCGGCCTACGGCGGCGGCGTGGTGCAGATCGGCGCGGCCAACGCCGTGGGCACCGTCACCCCGACCGTCACCGCGGTCATCGGCGCGGGCACGACGATCAACATGGGCGGCACGCTGACCATCAAGGCCCACTCGGGCTACACGCCCGACACCGGCCAGTTCGGCGATACCTTCAACGCCAACAGCGGCGCCTCGCCCGCCACCGACTACGGCGCGGACGTCATCACGTTCGCCAAGCACGGCCTGGGCACCGGCGACTCCGTGGTGTACCGCACCAACGGCAACTCCCCGATCACGGTCTCCGGCGGGGGCACCCTGACCGACGGCCGCGAGTACGCGGTCATCGCCCGCTCGGATGACACGCTCAGCCTGGGCGCGCAGTTCAGCGGCGCCAGCCTCAGCAACGCCGTGGCGCTGATCCCCGCCGCGAGCGCCCAGGGCGTCGACGGCGCCCGGGACATGATCCGGTTCCTGACCCCCCACCGCTTCGTGGACGGGGACGCCGTCCGCTATGACCACACCGACAGCGACCCGACCATCGGCATCGCCGAGGGCACGTACTTCGTCAACGTCGTGGACGCCTACACGGTTCGCCTGTACGCCACCAAGGCCCAGGCCCAGAACCCCGGCACGACGACCTTCAACGTCGGCCATGTCTCGGCCAACCGCATCGATCGCGCCGGCTTCGCCAACGGCGACCGCGTCACCTACCGCGACCCCACGCCCGTCCGCTTCCGCGCCAGCGACGTGGAGAACACGGTCGACTTCTTCACCCAGCTCCCCAACGGCGGCTTCGCCGACAACAACACGATCTTCGTCGGGCGGCTGCAGTCCAACGGCAACGTGCTGCCCCACGATTACGCCGACGACCAGCGCGTCATCTACCGCACGGACAACACCAGTCTCGAGGTCGGCGGCCTGAACGACGGGCAGGCGTACTACATCATCGTCGTCGATCAGTACCGCGTCCGGCTGGCCAGCAGCCCCGGCGGCGGCGCCATCAACATCTCCGGCAGCAACACCACCGACCAGCTGAACGCGGCGAACAAGGTCCTCCACTGGCTCGTCCGCCCGTCCCTGGGCGTGCTCCAGGACGGCCGCACCTACGAGGTGATCAACGCCGGCGCCGACGGCGACGGCTCCACCAACGACTTCCAGCTCGCCGAGGTGGGCTCCGCGGTCCCGCTCAACCTCAGCACGTTCGAGCGCAGCGGCACCTTCACGCTCTCTGACGCCGGCCTTGACATCAACGCCGCCGCGGGCAGCAACCCCCATGAGCTGGTCATCAACATGACCGGCGGCAGCGGCAACCACAAGCTGCTCGGCCAGGGCGATGTTTCCCTCCGCTCGATCGCGCCCCCGCCGGGCGACGGCAAGTCCGCCGTCTCGGCCCGCGGCGGCGGCGGCGGTCTGGGCGCCTTCGGCGACCCGGATTCCTCCATCGTCACCACCCCCAACATCCAGGCGAGCCTGCTCGCCGCCAGCGCCACCGTCGGTGGCGATGTCGAGGTGCTCAGCACCGCGGCCGGCAACCTCTCGGCCTACGCGATCAACTCCGGCGGCGGCTTTATCCAGTCGGGCAACACCGACGCCACGGCGGTCTTCTCGGCCGACAACGACACCGAGATCGGCGCCGGCTCGATCATCAAGGCCAAGGGCGACGTCTTCATCCACTCCACGACCTCGGCGCAGATGTACTCCCGCGCCCGGGCCGAGGGCGGCGGCTTCCTCGCCTTCGCGGACGGAGATTCCTGCGTCGTCATCGACAACGGCACGGTCGACAACGGCGACCTCAGCGGCACCAGCTACAACGGCGGCCCCCGGGCCACCATCGGCGCCGGCGCCCAGATCGAGGGCCGCGGCGTGAGCATCCGCGCCGGGTACGACGGCGTGAACTACAACATCCAGGCCAGCACCGAGGCGGGCGGCTTCACCGGCACGTCCTCGGCGACGGCCACGCAGCGCGCCGGCCTGGACGCCCGGATCGACATCCCCACCGGCTCCACCGTCATCGAGGGCCGGGAGGGTGTGGATATCCGCGTCATCAACACCAACATCAGCGGCGGCACCCACACGGACGCCGTGTTCTACGGCCTGAGCGCCGGCAGCGAGAACGACAACGACGACGGCGACACGACGACGATCATCACGGCCGGCAACAACGTGACGGTCATCGCCGGTCCCCGCATCACCGGCGACACCGCCCTCGACACCGCGGACCTGGGCAGCCTGCCCTCGCTCGCGCTGCTGGTGGAGCTCAGCACGCCCAACGCCGCGGACAACACGACGCGGACGATCACCTGGAACGCCGATGTCGTGCTGCAGAGCGGCCCCAGCCCGACGCTGGTCGTCAACTCTGCGGGCGAGGTCATCAAGGCCGTCAATGTCACCGTCGACGGCGGCAACGGCGTCGGTTACATGACAGGCGCCACCTTCCACGTGGACGACATCATCAACGACGACCGCGGCCAGGCGATGTTCCGCTCCAACGGGACGAACGGCACGCTGTCCGAGACTGCCGCGGGCTTCCCGCTGTTCACGTTCCGCGACACCTACCGCAACGTGACGCTCACGAACGAGTCCGACCACAACATGGTGGTCCACCGGGTCGAGGTGATCAACACGACGCCCAGCACGCCCGCGCACGAGGTCTTCCTGCGCGTGACCAACGTCAACGCGTTCGAGTTCGACGTCACCCACGACTTCAAGCCGACGATCGTCGAGGTCAGCAACACGCAGACCATCGACCCCGCCCCGGCCCAGGCCCCGTACATCGAGTTCGCCGGCGACGTGAACAACCCGATCGGCATCACGCTGATCAGCAACGTGTTGGGCGACATCTTCTCCTCGGGCATCGGCGTGGTCCGCACCGACACCTTCGCCATCGTCGCGACCAACGGCAGCGTCGGGTACGACAACTCCCACCGCCTGCGCCTCGAGATCGTCGAGAGCCTCGACGGCCCCACCGGCGACGACCGTTACCGCCGCATCGACGCGGGCGTCGACATCTACCTGGACGAGCGCGGGCTCATGCGCCGCGCCCTCCTGGGCGGCGAGACGCTCGACTCGGGCTTCTTCACGGACGTCGACCGCATGAACGCGGGCCGCGACGTCAACGTCCTGCTCCGCCACGCCAAGGACCAGACGACCCCCGGCTCGGTCAACTATGTGATCGAGGTCAACCAGGCCGCCGTCGTGCTGGGCCCGGTGCCCTCCGCGATCGTCGCGGTCACGACGCACTTCCGGCCGCCGACGGCGGGCCCTGTCCAGCTCTTCCCGCTGGGCGTCTTCGGCTCCGGCACCGCCGACACCAACGTCACCTACATCAACGGCATCGCACCGGACAACGCCAAGCGCGTCATCGCCGGGCGCGACATCGACGTGACCGGCCCCACCAGCGGCGCCCTCACCCACTGGGAAGCCTTCACGGACATCCTCCAGCTGGGCAACATCGACGTCATCACCAACGGCGACATCACCATCACCGAGGTGGCCGGCGACCTCAAGGTCGGCCGCATCGCGTCTATCGGACGCGATGTGACCCTCAACTCGCCCCGCCGCATCGTTGACTCCATCAGCGGCACCGCCAACACCGGCGACACGGGCGACGCCGACGTCACCGGCCGCCACATCACCATGACCGCCGGCGACAACGGCATCGGCGGCATGGAGGGCACGGGCGGCATCGGCACGCCCGACAACTTCCTGGAGATCAACGTCGACATCCTCCAGGGTGGCGGCGGCGTCGTGGGCGTCTTGCGCGCCACCGACACCGCGGCGGGCCTCAACAACACCTTCGGCGTGTTCCTGACCGAGGTCCGGCGCGCGGGCGATGTGGCCTCCGCCCTGGGCGGCACCGAGCCCGCGGGCACCAACGCCCTGCAGGTCCACACCGTCAACACCGTCGGCAACGTCACGCTCGCGACCACGAGCGGCTCCATCCGCGACGCCCGCAACAACGGCGCCGGGGATGACAACGCCAACGTCATCGGCAACACCATCAACCTGTTCGCCCTGGGCGGCAGCATCGGCGACCCCGCCGCGACGCTCGGCTCCCAGGACAACGGCAACAACGACCTGGAGATCGACTCGCAGTTCTACCAGCTGGGCGGCACCATCGGCGCTCGCGCGAGCCACAGCGTCTTCCTCACCGAGGTCGACCGCAACGCCCGCGTTGTGCTCCTCCAGGGCCTCACCGGCGATGTGCGCTTCACCGTCCGCGAGAGCAACGCCCAGGGCGAGGACCTCTCCCTGCTCGCCAGCGGCAGCGTGCTCTTCCTTGAGAACGCGCCCGAGGGCCTGACCCACGGCCTGGTCAACACGCCCCAGGGCTCGATCCTGCTCCGCGTGGGCGACAACATCACCACCCACGCCAACTCCCAGATCCTCGCGCTGCAGAACGTCGACATCTACGGCGACTACCGCCGCAACGGCATGGACATCGCCACGCCCAACGACTCCCCGGCGTTCGGCACCGTCATGCACCTCGCGGGCGTCATCGCCCACGGGCCGACGTCCTCAGGCTCGATCACCCGCATCTTCGGCAACGATGATTCGGACCAGATCTACTTCGACCAGACCTTCCTGGGCGCGAACAACCCGCTCCTGCCCGGCGGCCTCTCCCAGACCATCCCGATGGGCGGCCTGATCTCCGTCTACAGCGGCGGCAAGACCCGCGTCTATGGCAGCAACACCGCCAGCCCCGCGGGCGCGTTCGCCCCCGCCGGCGACGGCGACGACTTCATCATCGTCAACAAGCTCCAGTCCATGGCCTACGTCCAGACCGCCGCGGCCGACGCCCACAGCGACACCCTGACCATCGACGGCCAGGCCGGCAGCGACAACGTGGTCATCAACACCATCGGCTCCCGCGGCGTGGACCGCAACTACGTCATCAACGTGCTTGACACCGGCGCGCCCGACGACGGCGTCGATGCGCTCGCCGTCTGGGGCTTCGACTCGGCTATCGAGGGCGCCAACCAGCCCACCGACGACATCTTCCTGCTCCGCCGGACCCGCGGCATCAGCGGCGAGACCACCGGCCCCGCCCTCTACGACGCCACCGGCTTCATCGCCGTGCTCCACGACGACCTTGCCGGCGCCACCGCGTCCGATCCCAACAACAGCTCGGCCGTGCGCAAGCAGGTGCTCGAGCGCATCAACTACAGCAGCGGCATCAACGGCCGCGTCATGGTCTTCGGCCAGGGCGGCAACGACGTCTTCGCCGTGGACGACAACGCCGCGATCACCACGCTCGACGGCGGCACGGGCAACGACACCTTCCAGATCGGCCAGCTCTACGGCATCCAGCGGGACGGCCAGCAGCCGCCCACGCCCCGCCCGGTCGGCGATACCACCGGCGGCTCCATCGTCACGCCCAGCGACCTCTTCCCGCAGCTCGCCAACTCCCTCACGCCCCAGAGCATCTTCGGCACGGTCGCGACCACCCGCGGCTGGCTCAGCGCCGGCGCGACCTCGCCGCTGCTGGCCCAGGGCGGCGTCGGCGACGACACCTTCACCGTCTACAGCAACCAGGCGGTGGTCCGCCTTGAGGGCGACGACGGCAACGACCTGTTCACGGTCCGCGCCTTCGCGCTGGCCATGACCACGCCCAGCGGCGAGATCGACTGGATCGACCCCGAGCGCATGATCGCGCGCCCGCGGCTGACCTCCGGCTTCTCGACCGCCGCGGAGACCGAGATCCGCACCGGCGCCGGCAACAACCAGGTCGAGTACAACATCAACGCGCCCGTGTCGGTGGACGGCGGCAACGGCTTCGACAAGCTCGTGGTGCTCGGCACCGAGTTCGCCGACCACATCGTCGTCACCGTCAAGGGCATCTTCGGCGCCGGCCTCACCGTCACCTACGAGAACATCGAGGTGCTCGAGGTCGACACCCTCGAGGGCGACGACACCATCGACGTGCTCAGCACCCAGCCGGGTGTGGCCACCCGCGTCATCGGCGGCCTGGGCAACGACCAGATCAACGTCGCCGGCGATGTCGCCGGCGAGGTCGTCTCGCGCGACATCGAGGGCACCAGCGGCGTCATCAACAACCGCGTCAGCTCCGCCGACCGCGACTACGACGGCCTCATCGCCGACGGAATCGTGACCAGCGTGGCCCGCGGAACGCAGGGCCAGATCGTGATCGAGGAGACCGACGGCTTCACCGAGGTCCGCGAGGACGGCACGGTCGTCGACTCCTACTTCGTCTCGCTCGCCCGCAAGCCCCTGCCGGGCCGGAACGTCTACGTGACCGTCTCCGCCGCGATGTCCCCGCAGGAGGAGCACGGCAACAACGGCCTGCTCAACTCGGGCGACATCTACGCCAACCTGGGCACCGGCGACAGCCTGCTCGTCTCTGAGACTGCCGTGGACTTCGACCGCGACGTGCTCATCGACGGCGTGCTGGTCCACATCCCCAAGCGCGCCATCGTGCTGGTCTTCAACGAGTTCAACTGGAACAACCCCAAGACCGTGCACGTGCAGGCCGTGGACGACACCCTCGCCGAGGGGGACCGGACCGTGACCATCAGCCACTCGGTGCTGAGCGATGACGTCCGCTTCCACCACGCCATCGTGCGCAACGTCGAAGCGACCGTCCGCGACGACGACAAGCCCGCGATCATCTTGACGCAGCTCGACCCCACCTCGGGCGGGGGCCTCGCGAAGTACAACAACCACCCGATCGACAACGGCACCGTCACGCTCGAGGGCACGGCCCTGACGGGCGCGTCGGACCTGTACGCCATCGAGCTGGCCAACGCACCCGCCGGCGGCGTCGTCCGGGTCGCGATCGAGCTCAACGACAGCGAGGCCGTCCTGGCCTCGGCCGACCCCCGCTTCCAGGTCGTGACGGCCCCCACCGCCGACACGCCCGGCCGGTACTACGTGCAGTTCACCGCCGCGAACTGGAACGTCCCGGTGCTCATCCAGGTCATCGCCCGCGACGACGGCGCCGCCGAGGACCCGCACAACACCACCATCCTCCACTCCATCGACACCGTCGCGACCACCGACGTGCTGTACGGCACGACGCCGGTGGCGACCCAGCGCGTGGATGTGCTCGTCGTGGATGACGAGAACCCGGGCCTCTACCAGGTCGAGTCCGCGGGCCGCACGCTGGTCAAGGCCGGCACGGTCAACGGCGGCCCGGGCACGGGCGACAGCTACACGCTCCGCCTCACCAGCTCGCCCAGCGCGAACGTGGATGTCGCGCTGATCACCGACGGCCAGACCGACATCGTCGCCGGCCCCGGGATCACCTACAAGGCCGTGGGCGGCCTGCGCCCCGTGCAACTGTTCACCGGCAACCTCACGCTCAGCGGCAACGACGTCACCCGCGCCAGCGGCTCGGAGCTGGGCAGCTGGGCCGACGACGGCTTCGAGGCCGGCATGCGGATCCGCATCTCCAGCGAGGGCCAGCCCGACCTGGAGGGCAAGATCGTCTCGATCGCCCTCGACGGCAAGACCATGACGCTCGACACCAACGTCGGCGCCGGCGCCCGCAACAACGCCGTCGTCGCGCAGCTGGTCGAGGTCGGAACCTACACCGGCAACATCGAGTTCACCCAGGCCAGCGTGCCGTTCCTGGTCTACGCCGACAGCGTGACCATCAGCGGCGGCAACACCGTCACCCGCGGCAACACCGACGGCAGCCTCCTCGAGGACGGCTTCGCGGTCGGCCAGACCATCAGCTTCGGCGACGGCAGCACCGGCACCTTCATCATCCAGTCGATCGCCGCCGACGGCCTCAGCATGACCATCTCCGGCGGCGCGACCAACGGCAGCTACACCGGCGTCAGCAAGATGCTCGGCACGCTCCGCCGAACCGACGGCACGAGCTGGCTCGACAGCGGCTCCTTCGAGGGCCAGCTCTTCCGCTCCAGCGCCTTCGGCGCCAGCACCTTCAAGATCGACCTCATCACCGGCACGGCCGACGGGCTGCTCGACCTGCTCGTCATCAGCGACCCCGCCACCGGCAGCGTCGTCCCCAACGCCTCCAAGCTCACGTCCAGCGGCACGGCCGACATGACGCTGACGCAGTGGGCCGCGGTGGCAACCTTCATCGCCTCCACCGACCCCAACGACCCTGTCGCCGGCGCGGCCGACTGGCACATCGCCAAGACCATCAACGTGCTCGCGGACCCGGGCTACGACATCCAGCCCGGGCGCGAGAATCTGCGCTCCTTCCCCAAGACCGAGCACAGGCTCGACGGCATCCGCGGCCCGCTGTCGGTCGAGGGCGGCGCGACCAGCGCCGACCGCTCGCTCCGCCCGGCGATCCTCCTGCCCGGCGAGGCCAACGGCCCGCACTTCAACATCGCGCCCCAGCCGCCCGAGCGCATGAGCATCGACACGCTCAACATCTACGCCGACGGCAGCCGCCAGGACCTCACCGGCACGCTCACGTCCACCGCCCTCAGCGGCCTGAACATGGGCTCCGACCTTGACTTCCGAGATCCCAACTCGAACTGGGAGGCCCCCTTCGGCGAGCCGGGCATCTACCCCGGCGGCATCAGCTTCGGCTCCATCAGCCTCGACGCGAACGGCAACTTCGAGACCGATACGGGCCGCTCGACCGTCGAGGTCCTCAACATCATGCTCGGCCAGGGCAACGACAGGCTCGACATCCAGGGCACCCTCCGCCCCGGCCCTGACCACGACCCGCTCACCGGCCTCGAGACCGTAGCCTCCACCCACGGCGGCATCACCGCTGTTCACGGCGGCGGCAACGCCCTCCTCCACGTCGCGGCGGACTTCACCTTTGCCAACACGGGCTCGGGCAACGCAGAGCTCGCCCGCACCGACGGCCTCAGCTGGGCCAAGTTCGGCTTCCAGGTCGGCCAGCGCGTGGTCCTCACCACGCCCGGCGGCTCCGCGGCGTTCACGATCACCGGCTTCGGCGACCAGCCCGGCGGCACCGGCAGCAAGCTGCTGCTGGCCGGTGGCTCGGCCGCGCTCCCCAGCCAGGGTGCGGACTTCAAGGGCGGCGTCGCCGTCGTTGACGACCTCTCTGTCTCGGGCTCCTTCACGGTCCAGGCGGACCGCATCATCCGCAACGACAACCTGCCGTGGCAGAACCTCGGGTTCGCGATCGGCCAGACCGTCTCCTTCACCAGCGGCGGCGTGACGCGCCTCTACACCATCACCGACTTCGACAACAACACGCTCAGCGGCCTGGGCAGCGCGATGCTGGTCACCGGCAACCCGCTGACCCCCGGCACCACCAACGGCACGGTCGCCCGTGCGAGCCGCTTCAACGTCAGCGGCGCCTTCACCACCACCGCGACCACCATCTTCCGTGCCACGGGCAGCTGGTCTTCGGACGGCTTCGCCGCGGGCATGGACATCCTGGTCTCGGGCCAGAACGACCCGCTCACCATCGGCAGCATCAGCGCCGACGGCAAGACCCTCAGCATCGTCGGCGGCACCATCGCCTCCGTCGGCAGCGTCAACCTCACCGTTGGCCTGGTCCGCGTCGGCGGCGACACCATCGACGTCAACGGCGCCCACGCCGCGTTCAACGGCACCTTCGATGTGGCCCCCGGCCAGATCACCCGCACCGACAACGTCCGCTGGGATACCGACCTCAAGTTCGCCATCGGCCAGCAGATCACGGTGAACGGCGCGGGCCTGACGCCCGGCTCGCCTTGGCTCGCCGCCAACGGCGAGACCGCGGCACAGCTCGTCGTCACCGGCTTCAGCCCCGACGGCCGCACGCTGCTCGTCAGCGGCACAGCCCTGTCTACCGGCAGCTTCGCCGCGACGGTGGTCATCAACTCCCCGCTGGTGGTCTACGGCGACACGTCACAGGACGGCGTCTGGTACAACGGCAAGGCCGACAAGCTCTCGCTGGGCAAGTTCGCCGCCAAGCCGCAGCCGCACGAGGACAACCTCGCTGTCACCTTCGGCACCGTCAACATGTGGGGCAAGACCCTCGGCACGATCACACGCGCCACCGGCAGCTTCGCCGAGGCGGGCTTCGTTCCCCAGGGCATGGTCACGATCGACGGCGTCCTGGTCGGCGTCATCAGCCAGATCAACGCCAACCCCGGCGGCGGCGAGACCATGCTCATTATCCGTGAGGACCTCACCACCGACGAGGACCTCTCGGCGGTCTGGGCCACGCTCACCGACGGCGCCCACGACATCGTCCAGCGCAACCGCCTGGGCCAGAGCGCCGACTTCTTCATCTTCCCGCTCGCCAACCCCTACAAGCGCGCCGGCAACGACGTCATCGACGCCTCCGACCTCTACGCCTCCATCCCCGCGGGCCAGCTCCCCACCGTCGGCCTCGCGGCCTACGGCGGCCAGGGCGACGACCGCATCCTGGGCAGCCAGGCCGGCGACCACCTCGCCGGCGGCTCCGGCGGCGACACCATCCACGGCAACCGCGGTCAGGACATCATCTACGGCGACGCCGGCTTCAACGTTGACTTCATCACCCGCGAGCTGCACGTGGCCAAGACTGCTGGCTCCAGCGGCGCGGCCAACCTCGACCCCGTCTTCGCCGGCGCCGACCTGCTCGAGGGCGACGCCCCCGGCTCCACGGCGTCCAACATCTACGGCGACTTCGACGATGTGGTCATCGGCGACCACGGCCTCATCACGCAGGACACCGCCGGCGCCCGCGACACGACCAAGGCCGCGCCGTCGCTCCCGCAGGACCTCCAGACCACCATCCGCGTCCGCAAGATCGAGACGTCCGCGCCCCAGAACGGCGCCGACGACTTCATCTACGGCAATGGCGGCCAGGACGTCCTCCTGGGCGGCACCGGCAACGACTCGGTCGACGGCGGCGTCGGCATGGACGTCATCTTCGGCGACCACGCCATCCTTGACCGCACCTCGAGACTCAACGTCTTCTCCAGCCTCCGCTTCCAGGCCCTCCAGGGCGGCCAGATCTACAGCACCGACCACGACACGGCCGGCAACGACCTGGTCGACGGCGTCGCACGCCTCGACCCCCGCGGCGACCCCGAAGGCCGCGTGAAGCGCGTCTACGCACCGGTCTGGGGCGACTACGTCATCACCATCGTCGGCCACACCAACACTTCCGTCGCCGCCTACCACGGCAACGACTACATCGCCGGCGGCGCGGGCGACGACACCATCCTGGGCGAGCTGGGCGCCGACACCATCCAGGGCGACGGCTCGATCGACTTCGTCGCCTACAAGAGCGAGTACGACGCCGCGGGCAACGTGGTCACCACGCCCACCATCCGCGGCCGCGTCTCGGCCAACCGCGGCGCCGACGGCGGCGGCACCACCGGCCTGCTGAGCTGGTTCGCCTCCTTCGACGCCTCCGGCGACGGCCACGACTACATCGAGGCCGGCGGCGGCGGCGATGCGGTCTTCGGCAACCAGGGCCAGGACGACATCATCGGCGGCAGCTCCGAGCTGTTCGCCAAGACCGACGGCGTCACGCTCGCCCTGCTCAACAACGCGGCCAGCCGGCCCGACGGCTCCGACCTGCTCTTCGGCGGGTCGGGCCTGCGGACGAGCCGCAACGACATCGGCGCCGCTACCATCGACGGCCTGACGCAGGTCATCACGACCGACGCCGACGGCCACGCCGCGGACTCCGACATGATCCTCGCCGACAACGGCGACGTCTTCCGCCTCGTGGGCACCAACGGGACTGTCCCCGCCGGCGCCCCCGCGTTCCTCCAGTTCAACTACGACAACTACGGCAGCGTCAAGATCGTGCCCCGCGCGGCACGCCTGCTCGACTACACCCCCGGCGGCCCCAACTTCTCCGCCAACGCCAACAGCGACATCGGCGGCAACGACGAGGTCCACGGCGAGTCCGGCGACGACTTCATCTACGGCGGCAGGGGCGACGACCGCCTCTACGGCGACGGTCAGGACGACGACATCATCGGCAACTGGGGCAACGACTGGATCTCCGGCGGCACCGGCAACGACGGCGTCATCGGCGACGACGGCCGCATCTTCACCAGCCGCAACAGCGCCCAGTTCGGCGAGCCTCTTTACAACATCGCCGCGCTGCTCGCCAGCGACCCCGACGACCGCTTCTCCAACGGCAACGTCCTCAACGAGTTCATCTACACGCCGGGCAACATGCAGACGGCGATCATCAACATCGAGCACGAGCTCAAGAAGACCGTCGACATCACCCCCTTCAGCTCCGACCGCGACTTCAACGGCTCTTCCGACGAGTTTGGCACGCCCGGCACTCACGGCCAGAACCAGGGCACCGGCGGCATGGGCACGCAGCCCCTCCACGTCAACGACGACATCATCTTCGGCGGCCTGGGCAGCGATTGGCTGCACGGCGCCTCCGGCGACGATGCGATCTCCGGCGGCGAGGCCCTGCCCGTTGCCGCGGCGGGCCTCCGCGCCGCGAACCAGCCCAACTCCGTCAACGGCGTCCAGGGCGTGGTCGTGGTCAACAACCTGGTCGTCTCGGGCTGGCTGCGGCCCTTCAACCCCGGCGATGTCCTGGCCTTCAACCCCGACGACGTCGACGGCCAGCACCAGAACCGCACCCGCGCGGGCGAGTTCAACCTCTACGACGAGTACAACCCCCTCCGCAAGATCCAGGTCGCGGCCCAGGGCAGCAACCAGGTCTACGAGTTCCTCCTCAACTTCAGCGAGACCGAGGGCGTTGTGCGCCCTGCGGGCCTCGCGCCCGGCAACGGCAACCAGACCATCCCCTACCCGCAGGTGTGGGACGACGGCGCCGACCGCATCTTCGGCGACCTGGGCAACGACTGGCTCGTGGGCGGCACCGGCCGCGACGACGCCTACGGCGGCATGGGCAACGACCTCATGAACATGGACGACAAGCACTCGTCCACGTCCACGACCAACAACCCGCTCGCCAACAACGTGCCCGACACGCACCCCTACTTCGAGGACCGTGCCTTCGGCGGCGGCGGGCGCGACGTGCTCATCGCCAACACCGGTGGCGACCGCCTCATCGACTGGACCGGCGAGTTCAACTCCTACCTCGTCCCCTTCGCGCCCTACGGCATGGCCACGGTCAGCCGCACCGTCCAGCCCCAGCTCCCCGAGTTCCTCTACGCACTCTCCGCCAGCGACGGCGTTGACATGACCCGCGCCGGCGATGCCTTCCAGGGCAACCCGTCGGACGATACCATCGCCCGCAACGGCGAGCCCCACGGCGAGCTGGGCCTCATCCGCCAGCAGGACGATGCCTGGAACGACACCCACGGCGGCCCGGCCGACCCGCAGGCCGGCAACATCCCGGGCGGCCAGCGCGACGTCCTCCGCTCCGCCAGCTTCAACGACGGCGGCGCGCAGGGCTTCAGCCTCATCAGCGGCACCTGGGCCAACCTCAACGGCCGCTACCGGGTCAGCTCCGACGGCAGCCCCAACAGCGAGGGCATGGGCCTCTTCGACCAGTCCGACACGGTGATTCCGACCTACTTTGAGATGCAGGTCACCATGAATGCCGCGCGTCCCACCGGCGGCCGGAAGGCGAACGGCTTCCTCATCTTCGATTACCAGAGCCCCACCGACTTCAAGTTCGCCGGCCTCAATATCTCCACGAACAAGGTGGAGATCGGCCACCGCACGGCCAACCAGTGGGTCGTGGACTCGTGGCAGAACGCCAACCTCCGCGCGGGCATCGACTATGTCGTGTTCGCGAAGGTCGACGGGGGCAAAATCACCATCTCGGTGGGCACGGGCAACGGCGGCGGCAACAGCACGACCGTCTCTCACACCTTCGCCCCGCGCGTGGACGAGCACGGCTTCCTCCACTACATCAACGAGGGCATTGTCGGCATCGCAAGCACCGACGGGTCCGCCATCCAGATCGACGATCTGATTGTCCAGGCTCCCCCCGGTGCGATCACCCTCGACCGCACGGTGACCTTCTCCGCAACCAGCCCCTCCACGCAACTCTTCTCGGCCCCGACCTCGGGCGCCTGGACGACCAGCAACGGCCGCTTCGTCGCCACCGCGTCGGCCGCCGCGCCGGCCATCAACTTCATGACCATCGGGGAGCACCCCGTCACCCCGGGCTCCATGCTCTCCATCAAGAGCGTGCTGCGCACCTCCGGCGAGGGCGGCGTGATCTTCGACTACCACAACCCCAACTACTACAAGTTCGCGACGCTCTCCGACTCCGCCGACCAGGTCATCATCGGCCACGTCATCGGCGGCGTCCGCACCGTTGACGCCACCTTCAACACCAACGTCAATCCCAACAACGACGCCACCTTCGAGGTCGTCCTCCGCGGCGGGCTGGTCAACGTCCTCCGAAACGGCGCCCTCGTGGCCAGCAAGCTCTTCAACGCCCCGGTGACCGAAGGCCAGTTCGGCCTGGTCAGCTTCATGAGCGCCAGCTCCGGCCAGACCTCGTTCGACAGCGTCCAGGTCAAGACCGACGAGGGCGCCTACGCCGAACTGCTGCGTGCCGAGTCCGGCCAGGGCGACGCCACCGGCCATAAGCCGCTCACGTCCGCTCAGCTCTCCGCGGCACTGGCAGAGGCCGCCCGCCGCTGGAAGGCCGCGGGTGCCGACGCTTCACTCGTGGACGCGGCACGTCACATCCGCATCCAGGCCGCCGACCTCGCCGGCGACAGCCTCGGCGCCATCTACAACGGCACGATCTTCGTCGACGCCAACGCGGCCGGCCACGGCTGGTTCGTGGATGCCTCCATCACCAACGACCGCGAGTTCGCCCAGGACGGCGACCTGCTCCGTGCCCTCAAGGGCCCGGCCGCCGGCCGCATCGACCTGCTCTCGGTCGTCGCCCACGAGTTTGGCCACGCCCTGGGCCTGGAGCACGCCAAGGAGGGCCTCATGCACGAGACCCTCGCCCCCGGCGTCCGCTCCACGCCCGAGCAGCACGCCCACACCTTCATGGTGGGCGTGGATACCCACGGCATCGGCCTCATGAGCCTGGACTCCCACGACCATGCGTTCGCGGGCGCCACGGACGCGTCCGACGCCCTGCCCGAATCGTTCAGCCCCGTCGGCGAGAACACCCTCGGTGACTACCGCGCCCTGCGGCTCTCCGAGACCCGGTTCCACCGCCTGGGCCTCAGCACCACGTCCCGCGCCGACGCGGCCACCATCCGCCGTGCAAGCGGATGGACCAGCCGCGCGGTCTACCAGCCCGCCCTGAGCCTGCCCTGGATGAGCGGCACCGGTCAGGTGTACTTCACCGGCCCGTCCATCCAGTCGGATATGCTCTGACCCCTTCAGTTCAGGAGTCCCCACATGTCCAAGCAGCTGCTCATCTATGAATCGGCCGTTCCCATCAACTCCGCGCGCCACGGCAACCATTCCCTGGAGCCCGCGCCGGGGTACGCCTTCGCGTCGGGCATCAACGCGGTGCCGCTGATGGCGGTTGAGTTCATCCGCGCCGCCGCGGAGTTCGCCATCGTGTTCGCGGTGTCGGGCGACGAGGTCGCGCCCGCGATCGTCCTGGGCATCAAGGGCGACCAGAACCTCTACGTCTCGCCCGACGGCCAGTGGAAGGCCAAGTACATCCCCGCCTTCCTCCGGCGCTACCCCTTCGTGTTCTCCAACAGCCCGGACAACAAGACCCTGACGCTGTGCATCGACGAGTCCTACCCGGGCCTCAACAAGGACGGGCGCGGCCACCGGCTCTTCAACGAGGACGGCAAGGCGACGCCCTACGTTGAGAACGTCCTCAAGTTCCTCCAGGAGTACCAGGTGCAGTTCGAGCGCACCCGGGGCTTCTGCCGCCGGATCAAGGAGATGGACCTGCTCGAGCCCATGCAGGCGCAGGTCGTCACGCCCAAGGGCAACAAGATGTCCCTCAGCGGCTTCCTGGGCGTCAGCCGCGCCAAGCTCCGGGCGATGAGCCCCGAAAACCTCGCCACCCTGGCGAAGACCGACGAGCTTGAACTGCTCTACCTGCACCTCTACTCGATGCGCAACTTCGAGGACGTGAAGGACCGCCTGGTCGGCACGCTGGGTGACGAGGCCGCGGCCCCCGCCGAGCCCGCCACCGCCTGAGACCTCGCACGGGGCCCGGGAAGGCTTGGCGCACACGGCGTCAAGCCCTCCTACCCTCCCCGCGTGTTCGTTGATCAAGCCATCATCAAGGTCCGAGCCGGTGCCGGTGGCAACGGCTCGGTTTCATTTCGGCGCGAAATGTTCGAGGCCAAGGGCGGCCCCAACGGCGGGAACGGCGGTGACGGCGGCAACGTCCTCATCGTCGCCGAACCGGGGATGTCCACCCTCTACGACTTCCGCGACCAGAAGCTCTGGGCCGCCCAGAACGGGGAGCCCGGGGGCCGCAAGCAGTGCACCGGCGCCAACGGCCAGGACCTGATCATCCGCCTGCCCCCCGGCACCCTCATCTACAACGCCGATACCGGCGACCTGATCCACGACCTCAAGCAGGGCGATTCCATCGTCATCGCCAAGGGCGGGCGGGGCGGATGGGG
This sequence comes from Planctomycetota bacterium, assembly GCA_023434205.1. GTDB lineage: Bacteria > Planctomycetota > Phycisphaerae > Phycisphaerales > UBA1924 > JAEYTB01. Next base: position 21,011 of record JAEYTB010000052.1, read on the forward strand.
CAACGAGCACTTCAAGACCTCGACCTACCAGACCCCCAAGCACGCCGACGACGGCGCCCCAGGAGAGGAGCTCCGCCTCCGGCTGGAGCTCAAGCTGATCGCCGAGGTCGGCATCGCGGGCCTGCCCAACGCCGGCAAAAGCACGCTCCTGGCGGGCCTCACCGCCGCAACCCCCAAGATCGCCAACTATCCCTTCACCACCCTCTCCCCCCAGCTCGGCGTGGCGCCGCTGGATGCCGGCCGCCGGATCATCTTCGCCGACATCCCCGGCCTTATCGAGGGCGCGGCGCAGGGCGCCGGCCTGGGGCACGACTTCCTCCGCCACATCGAGCGCACCCGGGTCATCGTCCACCTGCTGGATATCGCCCCCATGGACGAGTCCAGCCCCGTCGCCAACTACCGCCTCATCCGCGAGGAGCTGCAGCAATACTCGGCCGCCCTCGCCGACAAGCCCGAGCTTGTCGTGCTCAACAAGGCCGACCTGCTCTCTCCCGCAGAAGCCCAGGACCGGCTCAAGCAGGTCTCCCGCGAGCTCAACCTTCTGCCCGGGCGAGACGTGATGCTCATCTCCGCCGCGGCACGCGACGGCCTCAAGCCGCTCCTCGAGCGCCTCTGGGCCCTGCTCCACCCCAGCGACTTCAAGGTCGAGGGCTGGAAGGAAGCCTGACCCTTCAGGCCCGTTCCAGCAGCACGAGCCACTCCGCGTTCCCTTTGCCTTTGCTCCCGCCCAGCACGGGCGACCGGGTCAGGCCCGCCACCCGAACCCCCAGCGCCGGCAGCCCCCCCACCACCCGCTGGGTGATCGACTCCGCGTCCGCGTCGTCGAGCACGCCCCTAACCGCCGCCCTCGCCCGCTCCGGGTCCTCGTAGTGCGGCTTCACGAGCGAGATGATCCGCCCACCCGGCCGCAGCCACCGCACCGCCACGGGCACCAGCAGCCGCTGGGGCGTCCAGCCCAGGTCGACCACCACCAGGTCCACACCATCGCCCGGCGGCTGCGCGTGCAGGGCATTGGTCCGCTCCTGAAGAACGACCCGCGGGTCGTTCCTGAGCTTCCACGCGAACTCGCCGTACGCCGTGTCCACGCTGTGGACACGCGCCGCCCCGGCCTGGAGCAGGCAGTCCGTGAACCCGCCCGTGCTCGCGCCCAGGTCCGCGCACACCAAGCCCGAGGGGTCTACGCCGAACGCGGTCAGGGCGTGGCGCAGTTTCAGCCCCCCGCGGCTCACGTACGGGTTGGTCGGGTCCTTCGCCGCCATGTTGAAAAGGGCCTACGCGCCCACGAACGCCGCGACGTCCTCGGTCACGGGCCGGGTCACCCCGATGCCCTGGGCCGCGGGCACACCCACGATCGCGATGCCGAGGCTGTCGGCCAGCTTCACCATTTCGTCCTTGTCGAGCATGATGACATCGCTCGCCGCGAGCGCCAGGCACCCCGCACCGTTGGCGTGCAGGTTCTTGATCGTGTTGATGCCCACCGTCGGCACATCCGCCCGCCGGTCGTGCCCCGCGCGGGCGCCCTTGACCAGGGTCCAGCCCTTCGCGCGGCAGAGTTTCCCGACCCGCTCGATCATCCGGTCGGTCCCCTCGACCGCCTCCACGGCGATGACGTCACGCTCCCGCACCGCGATCGCCTGACCGATGTCCAGCCGGAGCGTCTGGGAGAGCAGGGGCCACACGAACTCCACATCCGCTCGTTGCTCGGGGGTGGGCTGGCGGCGGGTCATCACGCCCGCGTGGGCCATTTCCGCCGGGATGGGAGCCGTGGAATCGAGCAGGGTGACGCCGCAACGGTCCAGTTCGTCGGCCACCGCGGTCAGCACGGCGTGGGAGCGGCGGTCCTTGCGAAGGCGGCGGTACCACACGCCCAGGGTCTGCAAGTCCGGAATATTCCGGAAGATGCGCCACGGATCGTGCATCAGCTTGGCCTTGTCGACCTTGCCGACCATGATCGCGTGGTGGACGCCCAGGCGGGACAGTATCCGCCCCCAGGACCCCACCCTCAGCAGACCAACCTCTCGGAAAGAGGAGCAGAGCTGGGGGAGCGTCTCGTCGTACTGATTGGCCAGCCCAAGGCCGTGGACGGGGTGGCCCGCCGCGCGCAGGCTCCTGGCGATCACCAGCGGCAATCCCCCGCCGCCGGCGATGAGGCCGATGGCGGTCGGTGGCGCTGGAGGGTCAGCGAGGATCGTGAGCGGGGCAAGTGTCCGGAGGGCAGACATCAGCGACGTGTTCCAGTTCAGACGGGCAGCCGAGCGAGGGTCAGTGTGTACAACCACCCGCGCTCGGGGGGCGCGCCCGAAGGTATCGGCATAAACCGCCGATTCTGACGAGCGGCCAAGTTTAGTGTCTACCAGCCAAGGGTTCAACATGCCCTAACGGAAGGTGAGCGGTCCTTTCTGTCATCCCGCCCGACTTGATCCCGGGTGGATGACCTGTCGATAACCTCAAAATGGACCCCACGCCTCCAGGCAGCCTGGACATCACCGAGCCCACCGGCCCTGCCCACCGGGGCCGCCCGTTCCTCCAGGTGATGTTCACCTGCGCCAATGCCTACCTCCGCGTCTACCGGTCCGCTGACGGCACCCGCTACCTCGCCCGCTGCCCCAAGTGCGGGAAGGATGTCCGCTTCCAGGTCGGCTCCCAGGGCACCAGCCAGAGGCAGTTCGAAGTCTCCTGCCGATAAGCCCACGTTCAGCCCGCAGGCCCCTGCCCCGCTCAGGCCCGCATCTACACTGCCGGTCTATGGCGATCTCGAGCAGCCCCTACCCCGTCGCTCGGTCCACCGGGCGTTGTGCCTCATCCGGTCGCGCCTTTGCCGAGGGCGACGCTTACGTGGCAGTTCTGGTCGAACGGGAAGGCCAGCCGGGGCTGGAGCGTCAGGACTTCGCCGCCGAGGCGTGGGAGCAGGGCGCCCGGCCCCAGGCCCCGCTCCGCATGTTCGGCTTCTGGCGCGGCACGTTCACCCCGCACGAAACCAAAAAGCAGCCCCTGCTGGGCGACGCCGAGCTGCTCGACCTCTTCGAAGAGCTCGCGGCGGCGAGTGAACCAAAGCAGGTCACCTTCCGCTACATCCTCGCCCTGCTGCTGGTTCGGCGGCGCGTGCTCCGCGTGGTGAGCACGCGGCCGGGCGTCATGATGGTGGTGCCGCGAGGGGCGGGCGACGCGGGCCGCGAGCCGATCGCGGTCACGGACCCGGGCCTTGACGACCAGGCGATCGCCGATGCGATCGAGCAGCTGGGTCAGGTTGTGGCGACCGAACCACAGGGATGACCGCATGCGTCGTTTCGTGACCGCAACCTGCCTGGTTCTGTGCGCCGCGGCGCTGCCCGCGTGCCGGAGTGATCCCGCCCCGGCGCCGATGGTCAATATCCCCCGCGGCGCGCCGCCGGACTACGCCCAGGTCGTGCAGACGTACAACGCGCGGGTTCGGCGGCTTGAGCGGCTGCAGGCCGGCATCACCATGGTCATCCGCGCCCGCAACGCCCAGAATGAGTCGATCAACGAGCAGGTCGAGGGCAACCTCAGCGTCGCCCAGCCGGGCAGCGTCGCCCTGCGCATGGACAAGGTCAGCAAGACCATCTTCCGGCTCGGGTCCAACGACACGAACTACTGGTGGGTCGACCTCACCAAGAACCCCAAAGTCGCAACGGTCGGCTCTCACGAGGCCGCGACGCCGGAGACCGTGCAGGCTCTGGGCATCCCCATGCACCCGCTGGACTTCCTCGAAGTCTTCGCCATCTCCCCGCTGCCCGAGCCGGGCACCCCCGGCGCCGAGCAGGCCGCCGTCTCGTGGTCGGCAGACGGGCAGTTCGTGGGCATCACGCTGCCCGGCCGGTGGGGCCAGCGGCGGTTCTGGCTGGACCCGCAGACCTACGCTCCGCGCGTGATCGAACTGCTGGACGCCCAGGGCGAAATCGCCGCCCGCGCGACCATCACCGGGTTCCAGAGCATCACCGTCGCCGGCGATGCGCTCGCCCGGCCCCTGATCCCCAAGCGCATCGACCTCCGCCTGCCGCAGAACGACGCCCTGGTCATCATCGAAACGCACCAGGCCTCGAACCCGGCCCAGCGGATGCGGATGCAGGTCTTCGATCTTGGGGCGGTGCTCAGGAGCGACGGGGTGGATAACGTGGTTGACGTGGACCGTCAGAACCCCGGAGCGCCGCCGCGTTGAAGCCTTCTCTGAGCCTTTGTCTTGCGTGCCTGCTGCACATGCTTACCACCCTGTCGGCGACCGCCGCGGGGGTGATCGGCGCCGGCTCGCTTGCCACCCCGCGCAACGGTGCGCACCAGACCCACACCTGGATTGTCATGCCCGTGGACGCGTCCGGCCGCAGCACCGTGCTGCACCTGCCGCCACGCACCGGGGCGGCGGAGCAAGCGCGTCTGGGCAGCCCCCGCGAGGGCGAGGCCCGCATCGCCAGTGTGCTGGCGAGCACCCCGGTCGCCGCGGCGGCCCGGGGCTCGCGCCTTGCCGTGGTCTTCCCCGACTCGCGCGACGGCGTGCCGAGCCTCCACGGCCGCACCGTGCTCACCCTGGGCGCGACCCCGGCCGGGCCCGGTGAATGGAAGATCGTTCCCGAGAAACGCCTGGACCCTCTCCCCTCGCTCCGCGGCGACGGGCTGCTCCTTGGCTTCTCCGCCTCGGACATGGGGTACGCCGCGCTGTTCCAGGGCCTCGCGACCGAGGACGCCGACCCCGCCCGCCCGGTGCTCTACGTGCTGAGCGAGGACACGTGGAACGAGGTGGCGCTGCCCCCCGAACTCCAGGCGGCGGGGGCGGAAGCTTTCCAGCGGCAGGGGGACCGGCCGGTCGCGCTCGCCACCTGGCGCCTCTTTGCGACGGAAGCCGGCCTGGGGATCTGCGTCATCACCCGGCGCGATGCCGCCGAGCCCATCCGAGGGACGGTGTTCCTCGCCGACTTCTCCGGCTCCAACCCCGGCAGCGCTTCGGCTACCTGGACCCGGCGTGACTTGCTGCTGGACGCCCACGGCTCGGTCCCTTCGGATCAGGTCGAAGTCGTCGCCGCGTCCGGGCACATCGTCGTCTCGGCCCGCTCCTCAGAGGGCACGCTCCATTTGTACTCGCAGACGGCACGCACGCCCGGCCTGTGGCGGCACATCGCCGAGGTCACCGGCATCGCCCCGGATCACTCGGTGACCCCGATCGAGAGTCTGCACCGCATCGCTGTGATCTCCGCGCCGCAGCGGACGGGGTCCAAGGACGCGCCCCCGTATCGGATGGTTGAAGTTTCGGTCGGCACCGGCGCGGTGCTCAGCGACGGCCCGCTGGTGATCCGCAGCCCGGTGGGCGTGAGCGATTACAGGCTCATCGGCCTGCTGCTCGCCTATGCGCTGGGGCTGGTGATCATCTTTGTGCTGCGACCCCCGGCGCGCGAGTCCCTGCACCTGCCGGCGGGCGTTTCAATCGCCGAGCCCGGCCGCCGGATGATCGCCTCGCTGATCGACCTGACGATCGCCGTGCTGGTCTCGTGCAAGCTGCTGGGCGTTCCCCTCGCCGAGTTCTTCGGCTCGGGCCTGCTCACCCCCGGCCCGGCCCAGAGCGTGGCCATGACCTCCCTGGCCCTGCTCATCGTCGCCAACAGCCTGCTTGAGACCCTCATGGGCCGCTCGCTGGGCAAGCTGATCGCCGGCTGCGGCGTGGTCATGATGCGCACCGGCCCCGCCCCGGCCTCGGGTGAGCCGCCCCAGCCCCAGGCACCGTCGTTCTGGCGTGCGCTCGTGCGAAACTTCGTCAAGTGGGGCCTCCCGCCCGTGGCCCTCCTGGGCCTCATGGACCCCGGCGGCCGCCACCGGGGCGACCTGCTCGCCGGCACGGCGGTGGCGATCGAAGCCCCCGATGACGAGCCGGAAAGCCCCGAGGACTGATAACCCGAACAGGCGGCCCGTGGCACGGGCCCCTTTCATGCCCCCCTACCGTTCTTTGAGGCGACGCACCACGCGCCCGCCCATCCCGGAGTTCGACGTTCCATGAGCACGCTCTCGGTCCCGGCCTCCCTCACGCAGTTCAACTTTGAGCCCCAGCCCGCCGCACAGAAGCTGCTGGATGCGCTCATCAACCAGTTCCTCGTCCGCTGCCCCGGAGCCGCGGACCTCGCCGCCCGCATGACCGAAGAGACCGGGACCCGGTTCAAGGACTGGATCGATCACATCCAAGTCCCCCCCACCGCCGACATTCGCGCCAAGCTCCTCGGCGTGGGCTTCTCGCACCGGCCCCAGCCCGGCGCGGAGCAGTGCTTTGTCCACGAGGGCGCCATGTTCCCCTCCGTCGTCATCGGCGGGCCCGATTCCGCCAAAGGCGGCGCGACCCGCGTCGCGGTCAAGGTTGATTCTGTCGCGGACTTCCTCGCGGTGTGGCAGATCGACGACGAGGAGGTCATCGGCGAGCCCCTGGGCCAGCTCCGCATGGCGCCGGCCTTCCGCGGTCGGGGCGTTGAAATGTGGGTCATCGAGCGTCATGGCTACCGCGGCTTCGAGCCGCCCGAGCAGGACGCCGACAAGGCTGTCCGCAGCCTGCGCCACCTCGAGGCGCTCCGCCGCCGCAAGCGCGACTTCCGCACCGAGGCCGAGGGCTTCGCGATCCTCAACGTCCTCATCGACGCCACGGTCAAGGACCTGGGGCCGCACTGGGCCTGCGACCTCTTCTTCGCCAGCGAGCGCGAGTACTGGCAGCGGCGCAACCGCGCGGGCCAGGTGCAGTACGCCCGCCAGGCCAAGCTCGGCCTTGGCTGGGCCAACCACGACCACCACACCTACCGCAGCAGCCGCGCCAGCTTCACCGGGCTCATCGCGATCCAGGAAAAACTCGGCATGCGCCCGCGCGAGGCCTTCTACGCCGGCGCCGAGGCCGGCTGGGGCGCCCAGGTGATGGAGAACCCCGTCACCCAGATCACCACGTTCAACGACGTGGACCTCTCCCCCGAAGAGCTCATGGGCGACTTCGCCCACGACCCCTCCGTCCTTGTCGAGCGCGACGAGCTTGGCACAGTCGGCCTCTGGTGCGCCCTCCATGGCGAGGCCATGCTCCAGGCCGGCATGCACCACCTCGAGTGCCAGTTCGACCACCACGCCCTGGTAGCGCAGCTTGAGCACGACGGCGGCATCCGCACCATGGCCCCTTTCACGACCTTCCCCTACCTGCGGCAGGCCTTCACCGAGGGTGAACGGTGGCGCGTGGACGAGTCGCGGATCGAGCGGCTCCTCAGCCGCGGCTTCATCGACCGCGAGCAGGCCGACCACTTCCGTCGCGACGGCGCGCTGGGCTCGCACCTGGAGAACCTGGAGCGCAACGACGGCTTCAAGGGCTTCAACCAGGAGGGCGTGAGCGACATCATCGCCCGCACCGACCCCCGCCGCGCCGCCGCCACGCTCGTGGGCACGAACGCCTGACAACCGCCGGTATACTCGCCCCGCGGCGATCCACGCCGCGGGGAGGCTGCGTTGCGGAACGTCGGTGTGTGTTCGTGGTCATTGAGGCCCAGCGGCCCGGCAGAGCTGGCGAAGGCTGCCGCGGCGTGCGGCGTCCCGGGCGTGCAGCTCGCGCTCGACCCGCTGCGGACGGGCCAGTGGGATGTTCAGGACACCGTCACCGCCCTCGAGGCGGCCGGGCTCCGCGTCCTCTCGGGCATGATGGCCACACGCGGCGAGGACTACTCCACGCTCGATTCCATCCGCGCCACCGGCGGCGTGCAGCTGGACGCCCACTGGGAGGAGAACCTCGCGGCGGCGCACGCCAACGCGCTGCTCGCCCGGCATCTGGGCGTGCGGCTCGTCACGCTGCACGCGGGCTTCCTTCCCCACGATGAAGGCGACCCGCTGCGCCGCACGATGCTCGACCGCCTCCGCCGGCTCATCGGCGTGTTCGCGGAGCAGGGCGTCGAGGTCGGCCTTGAGACCGGCCAGGAAGACGCCCGCACGCTGCTGTCCGTGTTGCACGAGCTGCGGGCCCAGCCGCCGCGGGTGAACTTTGACCCCGCGAACATGATCCTGTACGGGATGGGCGACCCGGTCGAAGCGCTCCGCGTGCTGGCTCCCCATGTCGCGCAGGTGCATATCAAGGATGCGGTCGCGGCCTCTGAGCCCGGCGCGTGGGGCGCCGAGGTCCCCGCCGGCACGGGGCAGGTCGACTGGCCCGCGTTCTTTGGCGTCATCAAAGCACTGCCTGAGACCATCGCCCTCATCATCGAGCGCGAGGCGGGCGAGGCCCGGATCGACGATGTCCGGACGGCGCGCCACCTGATCCGCGCGCAGGGGGGCTGGTGATGATCGGAATCGGCATCCTCGGGCTGGGTTTCATCGGGCGTGCGCACGTCGCGGCGATCCAGCAGGCGGCCGGCGCGGGCGAGGCCTGCACGCTGGTCGGCGTGTGCGACCGCAGCCCCGACCGCCGCGCCGGACGGAGCGAGGAACCGCCCGGCAACCTGAAGGTGGCGGACCAGGGGCCGCTGTTCGACGCCTCGCGCGTGAGCGGTTACGAGCACGCGTCGGACCTGCTCGCCGACCCGCGCGTCCAACTGGTCATCGTCTGCACGCACACCAGCGCGCACGTGGGCCACGCCATCGAGGCCCTCCGCGCCGGCAAGCACGTGCTCGTTGAAAAACCCGTGTCGCTTAGCCCCGCGGAGGTGCGCCGTCTCGACCGTGCCGCGGCGGAAGCCTGGACCTCCCACCGCCTGCGCTGCATGCCCGGCATGTGCATGCGGTTCTGGCCGGGGTGGGACTGGCTGCGCGACCTCATCGCCTCGCGCCAGCACGGCCCGCTCAGGAGCCTCACCCTCCAGCGCATGGGCTCCACGCCCACCTGGGCCACCGACTTCTACGCCAACCTCGAGCACAGCGGCGGCGCCCTCGGCGACCTGCACATCCACGACACCGACTTCATCTGCTGGGCGCTCGGCCCGCCCGGGAGCGTCTCCTCCCGCGGCTCGCTCATGCACTGCACCACGCTGTACGACTGCAAGGACGTGCCGCACGTCACGGCGGAGGGGGCGTGGGACCTTACCCCCGGCACGCCCTTCCGCATGAAGTACCTCGCGGTGTTCGAGCACGCAACCGCGGAGTTTGACCTCTCCCGCGACCCGCGCGTCACGCTCTACACCGGTGGCGGTGCCGAGTCGCCCGCCATCGAGCCCGGCGCCGGCTACCTGCCCCAGCTACGCCACCTGCTCGCGGCGGTCCGCGACCCCGCCATGCCCCTGCGCGCCACGCTCTCCGACGCCGCCACCGTCGCGGAGGTGCTCGCCGCGGAGCGCACCTCCATCGAAACCAGAACGCCCGTCCACCTGCCCTGGAAAACGCCATGAAGCTCCCAATCACCATCCTCGCGGCGGGCATCGCCGCCGGCGCCGCCCTCGCCGATGTCCGAGTCCCCGCGATCTTCAGCGACGGCATGGTCCTCCAGCGTGAGGCCAGCGTCCCCGTGTGGGGCTGGGCGCGCCCCGGCGAGACCGTGACCGTCCGCGGCTCATGGAACAAGGACGCCACCGCCAAGGCCGCGGCCGGTGACGACGGCCGCTGGCGCGTCGACCTCCCCACCGGCCCTGCCGGCGGCCCGTGGACGCTGACCATCGCCGGCGACACCATGATCAGCGTGCGGGATGTGCTGCTAGGAGAGGTGTGGCTCGCGTCCGGGCAATCAAACATGGAGTGGCCGGTCTCGATGTCCGCGGCACCCGAGGAAGTGATCGCCTCGGCCACGCACACCGGCATCCGCATGTTCGATGTGAAGAACACGGCCTCGCTGCACCCGCGGTCCGATGTCGAAGGCCGCTGGACGCTGGCCCGCGCGGACCAGGTCCGGTCGCTCTCCGCCGTGGGTTACCACTTCGCCACCTCGCTGCAACGCAGGCTCAACGTGCCCATCGGCATCATCAACGCGGACTGGGGCGGGACGCGCATCGAGGCCTGGATGCCGCGCGAGTTGCTGGCCGAGAACGCTCGCTACAGCGAAGAACTCCAGAACATCGCCCTCGCGGCGGACCCGGTGTCGCGCGTCAAGCTCGCCAGCGGCGAGGAGGCGTGGTGGGCCGCGCTGGACACGGTGGGCGCAAGCCCCCTGGGCTCGGCCTGGCGCGAGCCCGGCTTTGACGCCTCCGGTTGGAAGACGATGAACCTCCCCGCGACGTTCGCGGGCGATCTGGCCGGCTTCGACGGCATCGTGTACTTCCTGCGCGAGCTGGACCTCCCCGGCGCGTGGGCGGGGACGCAGGCCACGATTGAGCTGGGCCCCATCGATGACCGCGATGAGACCTTCATCAACGGCGTGCTGGTCGGGGGCACGCGCGCCGATGGGCAGTGGAACAAGCCGCGTGTCTACAGCGTGCCCAAGGGCGTGCTCCGCGCGGGCCGCAACGTCATCGGCGTGCGCGTCTATGACACGGCGGGGCCCGGCGGCATCAACGGACCCGCATCCTCCCTGCGGCTGCGCGCCGATGGACTCGCGGACGTCTCGCTCGCGGGCGAGTGGCGCTACAAGGCCGGCCCCACCGCCCCGCAGCTCCCCCCCGTCCGCCGCCCCTTCACGCCCGACTCGAACACCCTCGGGGCCCTCTACGACGGCATGGTTCACCCGCTCGTGCCGATGCGCCTGGCCGGCGTGATCTGGTACCAGGGCGAGAGCAACATCGGCGTGCCGGGCTACGCCACACTCAAGATGCAGCTCATCGACCGTTGGCGCACCGACTTCACTTCTCCCCAGCTCCCCTTCCTCTCGGTCCAGATCGCACCCTACGGCTACCGCAACGACCGCGGCGAGGCCGCCGCCCTGCGCGAGGCCCAGCACTGGGTCGCCCAGAGCGTGCCCCGCACCGGCATGGTCTGCACGCTGGATATCGGCGATCCGGCCGACATCCACCCCCGCGATAAGAAGACGGTGGGCGAGCGGCTCGCAACCCTCGCGATGGGCACGGCCTATGGCGACCAGCAGGCCGCCGCGCAGTTCCCCGCGTGGCAAGCCATGCGCGCCCGGGGCTCCACGGCGACGCTCACCTTCACCAACGCCCAGGGCCTCACCAGCCGCGGCGGCAAGATTTACGTCTGGGCCGCGGGCCTGGACCGCCGCTTCTCTCAGGTGGAGGCCAGCATCGAGGGCGACACTCTGGTCGTTGAGCACCCGGGCCTCGCCGCGGTGCGGTACGCGTGGGATGACAGCGCCCAGGCGGCGCTGTGGAACGGCGCGGGCATGCCGGTCCCGCCCTTCCGCACCGACGACTGGCCGCCGAGCGCCATCACGTTCGACGACGAGTCTTTCATCCGGCCGCTGCGATCTCAGGAGCCCGGCTTTGTTCCCCTCTTCAACGGCAACGACCTGGACGGCTGGGTGCGGGTGAACGTCGCGGACGGGACGTTCACCGTCAAGGCCGATGAGGGCGGCGCCGCCGTCATCCATTGCACGGGCATCCCCACCGGCCTGCTCCGCACCGCGAAGGTCTACGAGAACTACGAGCTTGAGCTGGAGTACCGCCACCTGCGGGCCGGGGGCAACGCGGGCGTGTTCGTTCATGCAGACCCGCTGCCCGCGCTGGGCGGCCCCTTCGCCCGCTCCATCGAGGTCCAGGTCATGGACGGCAACGAGGGCCCCGGATACACCAGCGACGGCGACATTTTCCACATCTGGGGCGCGACCATGACCCCGGAGAATGCCCGAGGCGGGCGCTCCCGCGCCTTCCCCACCGAGCGCCGCACCAACCCCGCCCCGCGCTGGAACCACTACCGCATCGTCTGCAACAACGGCGAGGTCTCCCTCGCCGTGAACGGCAAGGTCGTCTCCCGCGGCCGAGATTGCTCGCCCCGGCGGGGCCACATCATGCTCGAGGCCGAAGGCTCGCCGATTGATTTCCGCAACATCCGGCTGCGCGAGCTGCCCGGCCCCTCGCCCGCGCCCGCGGACCCCGACCTGGACGGCTTTGTCCCGCTCTACAACGGTGTGGACCTGCGCGAATGGGACGCCAAGCCCGTCCATGCGGGCCACTGGACGCCCCGCGACTGGGTGCTGTCAGCCGACGGCCAGGGCGACGATCTCTGGACGAAGAAGTCCTACGGCGACTTCGTCCTCATCGCCGACTGGCGGTGGACCCAGCCGCCCCGCGCAACCGCCCACCCGGTTGTGCTCCCCGACGGCACGGAACAGCGGGACGCCGCCGGCAAACACGTCCTGCAGGAGGTCCCCGACGCCGGCGACAGCGGCATCTACCTCCGCGGCTCCTCCAAGAGCCAGGTCAACATGTGGTGCTGGCCGATCGGCTCGGGCGAGGTCTACGGCTACCGCACCGACCCCACGATGCCCGCGGATGTCCGCCGCGCCGTCACGCCCAGCCAGGTCGCGGACAACCCCATCGGCCAGTGGAACCGCTTCATCATCACCATGAAGGGCGACCGCCTCACCGTCAACCTCAACGGCAAGACCGTGATCGACAACGCCCAGCTCCCCGGTATCGCCCGCGAGGGGCCGATCGCGCTCCAGAAGCACGACTCGCCCGTCGAGTTCGCGAACATCCTGATCAAGGAGCTGCCGGAGTAGCCCTTCCCGGCCGCAGCACATCGGCCAGCACCATCAGGATCATCGCCGCCATCGCGCCGCTGTACAGGCCGCCGCCGACGATCACGACCCACACCAGGTGCTCACTCTCTCGCGCCAGCCACCAGCCCGCCACGTCCGCCGCGAGCCCGATGCAGCCCAGCAGGACCGCCGTCCGCCGCAGGAACCCCGGCCACGCCGTACACAGCACCAGGCCCGCCACCAGCGCCGTCAGCGGCGCCATCGCCAGGGCGTGCGTGTGGGTGGACATCACCAGCACCCGCATCTCCATGGGCTTGATCTCGCGCGAGACGGCGAACTTGCGCACATCGTCGAAGTAGTCCAGCGGGTACTTCTTCGCGATCGGGTGCGTCGCCGCCTCCGACCTCGCATGGCAGTTCAGGCAAGACCGCGCGATGATCTCAACGGGCGCCATCTCCCCCAGGTCCGCGTTGTCGTAGTCCTCGCTGACCCGCGCGCCCTTGAGCCACTTCGTGAGGGCCTCCCGCTCGGCGGCCGGCAGCCCCTCGGGGTGCCCCCGCTCCACCGCCCGCAGCAGCGGCGCCGTCACCTTCACGCCGTGGTACGCCCCGGCGATGTCCTCGTACGACAGGCCCGGCTGCTCATCGCGGTTGCTGTGGTGCATGAAGATGTGCATCCACGACGCGGCCATGCCGCCCGCCGTGACCAGCATCAGCAGGGCGACCGCGAACCGCACCGACCAGGGCAACGCGCGCAGCTTCAACGTCATCGCGGCATCCTACCCGAAACCCTCAGACCTTCAGCAGCTCGGGGCTGATCTCCACGCGGCTGGCCGTCGACGCCGCCCTGTGCGCCATGATCGCCACCGCCGTGCTGCGGAACGCGTCTTCGGCGCTGGCCGCCGCGGGCTTGCCTTCGGAGATTGCCCGCACGAAGTCGGCCACGGCGTAGTACGTGGGCTGGTGGGGCAGGCCGATCCCCGCCTGGAGCTTGCCCTGCGACGCCAGCTTGGTGGCGTCGGCGATCAGGGTGATCCCCTCGTCCCTGTGGAACTGCTGGCGGTTGGCGTACACCTCCCAGCCCTGGGTCGGCGCATCGGCCTCCTTGAACATCCACGCGTGCGTCCACGCCAGCTTGATCGCCGAGTTCACGCCGCTGAGCAGCTCGTACCGCCCCTCGTACGAGTTCGCCAGCGTCGCCATGTACTGCATCCGCGTCCCGTCCGCGTACGCGAAGTCGCAGTGAACGGTGTCGCCGATCTCCCTGGGCCGCCCATCATCCCACAGGCGCGTCGCCACGTGCCCCGAAACCTCCGTCGGGTACATGTCCCGGTACCAGTTCACGACGTCGAACTGCTGCGTACCGAGCTCGCCCGGGATGCCCACCGACACGTCCTTGTCCAGCCACCAGTTCAGCACCTTGTCCCTGGACTCGTCGGACGTCGGCGTCCGCAGCGACTTCTTCTGGTGGTTCTGGCACCGCATGCTCACCGTGGTCCGAACCGCGTCGGACCGGAAGAACGTCCGCGCCAGCGTGTACACGGGGTTGCTCCGGCCTTCCAAGGCCGTCGCGAAGATCTTCTTGCTCCCCCGCGCCGCCGCGGCGATGGCCCGGGCCTCATCCACCGTGTGAGCCAGCGGCACCTCGCAGTACACGTGCTTGCCCGCCGCGATCGCCGCCAGCGCGATGTCCTTGTGCAGGTGCGTGGGGGTCGCGATGATCAGGCCCTCAACGCTCGCGTCGTCCAGCACGCGCCGGTAGTCGTCCACCGCCTGCGCCCCCTTGGTCCGGCTCGTCGCGGTGCGCAGACGCGTGGGGTCGTTGTCGCACACCACGCCGACTTCGACGTTCTCGAGCTTGCCCAGTTCCGTCACGATCACCCGCCCCTGCCGCCCCGCCCCGATCAAGCCCAGCTTCAGGGGCGCCGCCGGGCGCGGTGCCGCGGGGAGCACGCTGGGCATCAGCGCCACCGCGCCGAGGGCCCCCGCCGCCTGGATCATGAACTCACGCCGGGATTGCTCGTGTGTCTGCATCGTGTGGCTCGAGAAAAATGGCTGCATTCAGAGACGCTGTCAGCATACCCCGCAGCGAGGGGTCCACGATCAGCGCCGTGCTCATCGCGTCCGCCACCGCGGCGGAAGGATGCACCACCGCCGCCGTGGTCACCCGGCCGGGGACAGGGCAGCCCAGGCGGGGATCAAGGATATGGGGCACGCCCGCCGCGACCCGCCCGCGCGGCGCGGAAACGCTCAGGCACATGTCCTCCAGCCCCATCGGCCGCTCGTCCCCCTCATCAAACCGCACCGCGACCCCCCACCGGCCGATCGCGCCGATGCTGCTCGTCCCCGCGTGGATGAGCGCCCGCGTGACCCACGCGCCCCGAAGAACCTCCAGCGCCCGGTCGATCGCCCAGCCCTTGCCCACGCCCCCAAGGTCAAGCCTGACGCCGGGGTTCGTGAGCCGAACGCGCCGGCCGTCGAGTTCTACCAGGTTCATCCCCGTACACGCCCGGGCCGCCGCGACCGCTTCAAGGTCCACAACCCCGCCGCGGAGCCCCCAGGCTTCCATCAGCGGCCCCACCGTCGGGTCGAACGCCCCCGCCGTCTTCTCCCACATCCCGCGGCACAACTCCAGCAGCTCCGCGGTCTCCGCGTCGATGCTGCACCACTCCCCGCCCGAGCGGCCGATGTGCGACACCACGCTCGAACCCTCGAACGCCGTGAGCCGCCCGTGCCAGAGCAGAACCTCGTCCAAAGCCGCCTCGCCCGCGCCGCGCAGGGAACCCCCGCCCGCCCGATCCTCGAGCACCAGCTCGAATCGCGTCCCCATCGCCGCGCACGCGAGCCGCACGGGCTCTGGGGGCAGGCCGCCCACTCAGATCCTCGTGGCCTTCATCGTCTTGGGGTCGAACGAGTACGCGTGCCCGTCCCACATGCTCTTGGTCGCCAGGTCCACGATGACCATGACCTTGGTCCCCAGGTCGACGCCGCTGGCGGGGGTTGTCCGCGAGCGGATGCACTCCAGCCAGCTCACGCGGTGCTGCTCCTGGTCATTGCCGATGTCCTCGCACTCGACTGTGCGCTCCTCGACCTCCTCGCCGTACAGCCGCTCGGGGCGGATCACCAGGTGCCGGTTGCCCAGGTACATGTTGCCCTTCTGGCAGCGGATGATCGTCTCCAGCCCCAGCTCGTTGCACGTGGAGCCCGCGACCACCATCGTGTGGCCGGTCTCGAACTGCACCTGGAGCTGCGTGAGGTCGTGGTTCTCCATGGCCTTGTCGACCATGTGCGCGCCGGTGGCGACCACCCGCGTCGGCCAGCCCTGGTCCACCGCCAGGATCAGCGGCGTCATCACGTGGACCAGCAGGTCCCCCACGATGCCGGTGGAGAAGTGCTTGTACCGCCGCCAGCGGGCCATGATCAGCGGGTCCCAGTCGCGCTTGCCCGCCGGGCCGCACCACGCGTCCCAGTCCAGGTTCTCGCCCGGCTTCCAGTTCTTGTTCAGCCCGTAGTAGTTCCACTCCCCGTTCTTGCTGTTGCGGCAGTAGCTCGTCTGGCTGAACGTCGCCGGCCCCAGCGAGCCCTCGCGGATGATCTTCCGGGCCTCGTGGAACCGCGGCAGGCGCATCATCTGCGTGCCCACCTGGAACATCAGCTGCGGGTTCGCGTTCACGTTCCGGTACAGCCGCAGCGCCTCATCCAGCGTCAGCGTCATCGGCTTCTCGAGGTACACGTCCTTGCCCGCCGCGATCGCGTCCAGCGCCATCTGCGCGTGCCAGTGCTCGGGGCTGGCGATCACCACGCCCTGAAGGTCGGGCCGCGCCAGCAGCTTCTTGTAGTCCTGGTACGTGTCGATCGAGTGCTTCGCCCCCGCCTTCTCGCACTCCTTCTTCGCCCGCTCGGAGTGGATCGTGCACGCGTCCGCGATCGCGGCGATCTCCACGTTCTGCACTCCGTTCACCTGCATATTCGTGAAAGCCACGGCGTGGCCCGTGCCCATGCCACCCGCCCCGATCAGCCCCAGCTTGATCACCGCACCGGGGTCCAGCTTGGCGCCCGCGCCGCCCTTGATCAGCGGCTCATCCATCACACTGCCGCGGGAAATCGTGGAGAGCGCCCCCAGGGCAACCCCCGCCCCGACCACCGCCCCCGCGTTGCCCAGGAATCCGCGACGTGTGAGACCGTTCTTCTGTGCCATGGCTGGTTTTCCTTAAGGGACCGTCGCCGAGAATACTGGACGCCCGGCCCTCCGTCCATCCGAAGTTTCGGCCGCACCGCCCTGATGCTCAGCAGGCGGGACGGCCCCTCACTCGCCCGCCCGCCCCTCCCTGGGCGCGGAACGGAAGGCGAACACAAAGATGAGCAGGATCGCACCGGCGAATGCCGTGGGGATCAGCCACACCGTCCTCCAGTCGATGACCCCGTTCTCGTCCTTGAACCGCTCCACCAGCCGTCCGAAGACCTGATTGCCGATCAGCATGCCCACCCCCTGCGTGATGAGCACCAGGAATCCCTGCGCCTGGGCCCGGATGGCCTTGGGCGCGGTCTGCTCGGTATAGATCTGCCCGGTGACAAAGAAGAAGTCGTAGCAGATGCCGTGGAGGATGATCCCGCCCAGCACCATCCACGCCACGTGCTCGCCCCCGGGGTTCCACGCCCCGGCGAACAGCCCGTACCGCACCACCCACGCCAGCATGCCCACCGCGAGCATCCACTTCACGCCCAGCCGCAGGAAGAACAGCGGCATGACCAGCATGAACGCGATTTCCGACATCTGGCCAAAGCTCATCTTGACCGGCACGTTCGTCAGCCCCGTCGCCCCCGCGTACACCCCCGCGAACGAGTAGTACGCCGCGAGCGGGATGCAGATCAGCAGCGAGCACGCGATGAACACCGCGAACGACCGGTCCTTCAAGAGCGACAGCGCATCGAACCCCAGCACGCTCCCCACATTGACGGGCTTGCCCTTCAGCGGCGGCGGCGTGTGCGGCAGCATGATGCTGAAGAGCCCCAGCAGCACACCCGAGGCCCCCGCGATGTAGAAGAAGTGCGGTGAGGCGTTCCGGGCCACCTCCGTCGCGGCCTCGTCCGCCTGCGCCGGAACGAGCTGCTTCGCCGCGTAGCCGACCATGAACCCCGCCACGATCCAGCCGATGGTCCCCCACACACGCACGATCGGGAACTGCTTCTGCGGGTCGCTCATCGCGTTGAACGCGACGGTGTTCGAGAGCCCCAGCGTGGGCATGTAGCACACCATGTGCGCCAGCAGCACGCCGATGAAGGGCCAGGGCGAGTCCGTGTACTGCGCCGCCACCGTCGGCGCCGCCATAAGCAGCAGCCCGCCCAGCACGTGCAGCACCCCCATCACCCGCTGGCTTGAGAACAACCGGTCCGCCACAATCCCCAGGAACAGGGGCGCCAGGATCGCCGCAATCGGCGCGGTGCTGTACGCATCGCCGATCGCCTTGGGGCTCATTCCCTTGGCGTTCATGTACGGCCCCAGCACGACGAACCACGCCCCCCACAGGAAGAACTGGAGGAACATCATGAGGGACAGCCGGATGATCGGCGCTGAGGGTGTTGCGTCCATGGCGCGGAGCCTACCACACCCCGACAACACCACGCCAACCGCTCCCCACGCGACCCTCCGTTACACTCCCGGCTATGCCACGCCCCGTCACCCTCTTTACCGGCCAGTGGGCCGACCTTCCCCTCGCCACCCTCGCCGCCAAGGCCAAGTCCTTCGGCTACGACGGCCTCGAGCTCGCCTGCTGGGGCGACCACTTTGAGGTCGCCCGCGCCCTCTCCGACAAGACCTACTGCAAGTCCCGCCACGACCTGCTCGCCCAGCACAACCTCAGGACCTGGGCCATCTCCAACCACCTTGTCGGGCAGGCCGTGTGCGACCCCATCGACGCCCGCCACAAGCTCATCCTCCCCCCGCACGTGTGGGGGGATGGCGACCCCGAGGGCGTCCGCCGCCGCGCCGCCGATGAAATGAAGTCCACCGCTCGCGCCGCCGCGGCGCTCGGCGTCCCCGTCGTCAACGGCTTCACCGGCTCCTCCATCTGGCACAAGCTCTACTTCTTCCCCCCCACCTCCGACGCCGACACCCGCGCCGGCTACCAGGACTTCGCCGACCGCTGGGGACCCATCCTCGACACCTTCAAGCAAGAAGGCATCAGGTTCGCCCTCGAGGTCCACCCCACCGAGATCGCCTACGACATCCCCACCGCCCGGGCAGCCCTCGCCGCGGTCAACAACCACCCCGCCTTCGGCTTCAACTTCGACCCCTCCCACCTCCACTGGCAGCTCGTCGACCCCGTCCGCTTCATCAACGCCTTCCCCGACCGCCAGTTCCACTGCCACATCAAGGACTGCACCCGCAGCCCCGACGGCGAGGCCTCGATCCTCGGCTCCCACCTCTCCTTCGGCGACCACCGCCGCGCCTGGGACTTCCGCTCCCCCGGCCGCGGCGAGGTCGACTTCGAATCCATCATCCGCGCCCTCAACCGCATCAACTACACAGGCCCCCTCAGCGTCGAGTGGGAAGACCCGCACATGGACCGCGAGCACGGCGCCAGGGAAGCCTGCGCCTTCGTCCGCCAGCTCCACTTCACCCCCGCGGCACGCGCCTTCGACGCCGCCTTCAGCGAGGGCCGCTCATGAAGCTCCGCCTCGGCATGGTGGGCGGCGGCCCCGGTGCCTTCATCGGTGCGGTCCACCGCACCGCACTCGCCCTCGACGGGCAGGCCGAGCTCATCGCCGGCTGCTTCTCCTCCGACGCGGCCAAGTCCTCGCAGCAGGCCGGCGACCTCGGCCTCGACCCCGCCCGCGCCTACGCCACCTTCGCCGACATGGCCACGAAAGAGGCCGCCCTCCCCGCCTCCACGCGCATCGACGCCGCGA
This sequence comes from Planctomycetota bacterium, assembly GCA_023434205.1. Lineage (GTDB taxonomy): Bacteria > Planctomycetota > Phycisphaerae > Phycisphaerales > UBA1924 > JAEYTB01. The sequence goes on from JAEYTB010000052.1 coordinate 40,439, forward strand.
TCATCGTCACCCCCAACCACCTGCACGAGCCCGCCGCGGCGGCGTTCCTCAACGCCGGCATCCCCGTCATCTGCGACAAGCCCATGGCCGCCACGCGCGAGCAGGCCGAACGCATGCACGCGCTGGCGGCAAAGACCGGCGTGCCGCTGCTCGTCACCTACAACTACACCGGCTACCCACTCGTCCGCCACGCGAGAGAGCTCGCCTCCACCGGAACACTCGGCGACCTCCGCAAAGTCGTCGTGCAGTATCACCAGGGCTGGCTCAGCCAGCCCATCGAAAAGTCCGGCCAGAAGCAGGCCTCCTGGCGCACCGACCCTGCGCAGGCCGGCGCGGGCGCACTCGGCGACATCGGCTCCCACGCCGAGAACCTCGCCCACTTCATCACCGGCCTCGAAATCGACCGGGTGTCCGCCGATGTGGCTTCCGCTGTGCCCGGCCGTGCCGTGGATGACGACATCGGCCTGCTCGCCCGCTTCAAGCCCTCGCCCCACGCCCCCGCCGCCCGCGCCGTCTTCTCCATTTCTCAGGTTTGCATCGGGCGCGAGAACGACCTGTCCATCCAGGTCTACGGCTCCAAGGGCTCCCTCGCCTGGCGTCAGGAAGACCCCAACGCCCTCACCCTGTCCCTCGCCGACGAGCCCCCTCGCACCATCACCCGCGGCAGCCTCTCCTCCGGCCCCGCGCCTGGCGCGACGCGCCTGCCCCCCGGCCACCCGGAAGGCTTCTACGAGGCCTTCGCCAACATCTACCGCGGCGCCTTCGACCGCATCCGCGCATGGCGCGAGAAAGCACCGCCCTCGCCCCTCGCCGCGCTCACGCCCACCTCCGCGGACGGCCTCCGCGGCGTGCGCTTCATCCACGCCTGTCAGCGCAGCGGCGCATCCTCCGGCGCCTGGACCCCGCTCGAAGGCTGAGCAAGCTCAATCAGCCCCGCCCCATTGATCACTACCGGCTCCTCGCCCGGCTCGTGCAGGATCGCGCTGAACCCCCGCCGGCGCGAAGCGAACTCCCGCGCCCGCTCCGGCCCCATCACGCACAGCGCCGTCGCCATCGCGTCCGCCACCGCGCCCTCCCGCGCCACCACCGTCACCGCCATCCCGTGCGTCAGCCCCATCCCCGTGCGCGGGTCCACGATGTGGCTGTATTGCACACCGTCAATCTCCACGAACTGCTCCGCATCCCCCGAGGTGCTGGCGCAGGCTCGCCGCAACCACAGCACGCCCGCGCTGTCATCCCTATTCGCGCTCACACGCACACGCCACCCCGGCTGCCCCGGCGGCGCTTCCCCAGCGCCCACATCTCCCGCCAACGAAACCAAGCACCGGCCCAGCCCCAAACCCTCCACCGCCTTCAACGCCTCTCCAACCGCATGCCCCTTGCCAATTCCCCCCGCGTCTAGCCGCATCCCCCGCCCGTGCAGCCGCGCTGCATCCCCGACCACCTCCAGCGCCCGCCAGTCCACGAGCGCCACCGCCCGCGCCCGCTCCAACTCCCCCGGCGCGACCCCCGACCGGCGCGTCTCCCGCCACAGCGCCACCGCCGGCCCCGCCGTCATGTCGAACGCCCCGCCCGTCTCCATCGACACCTGCCGCGCCAGCCGCAGCACGCGCAGCGTCCCCTCGCTCACGCGCACCCATTCCCCCGACCCGGCCGCCGCGTTGATCCGTGAAAGCTCGCTATCCGGCCGGTAGTCGCTCAGCAGCGCATCCACCCGGCTCATCGCCCCAAACGCCGCGTCGAACCCCCGCTGCGCCGCCGCGTCATCCGGCGCGTACAGCACAACTCGTGCTTGTACCCCCATGCACACCCGAGTAGCATGCCAGCGCGTCAGCGACGGGCCCGCGCAGCCCCCCGCCGCCATCGCCACCGCCACCCACACCATGCACACCGCCGCACGCACCACCGTCGTCCTCCTCGCCGCCCTCACTCCCGCGGCACACGCCCAGCCTACACAACCCGCCCCGCCCGCCGCGCCAACGCCCGCACCGCAACCCCTCCCCTCCTACACCCTCACCACGCCCGTCTCGCGATACCAGCTCAAGTTCGTGCGCATCCCCGAACTCGAAGTCCGCGGCACGCGGGTCATCGACGGCCAGACGACCACCGTCATCGCGCACCGCGTCCCTTCCTTCTACATCTCCACCACCGAAGTTACCTGGGACTGTCTCGACCCCTTCGTCTACCGCCTCGACCTCGAGAACCCCGACGCAGAAGTCGACGCCACCACCCGCCCCAGCAAGCCCTACATCCCGCCTGACCGCGGCTTCGGCCACGAGGGCTGCCCCGCCATCAGCATCACCTTCCGCACCGCCGAGGCCTACTGCACGTGGCTGAGCGAGAAGACCGGCCTCAAGTTCCGGCTCCCGACAGACCAGGAATGGGACCACGCCGCCGCGGCGGGCGGGCCCGCCCTCACGCGCGATCAGATCGACGCGCTCGCCTGGCACAAGGGCAACGCCAAGGCTCAGACCCACCCCGTCAAGTCCCGGCCCCCCAACGCCTGGGGCCTCTACGACATGCTCGGAAACGCCGGCGAGTGGACCGTTGCCCACGACAAAACCCCGCATCTCCGCGGCGGGTCCTTCACAACCCCGCTCGACCAGCTCAATATCTCGCTCTCCGAAAAGCAGGATCCGTCCTGGAACGCCAGCGACCCCCAGATCCCCAAGAGCAAGTGGTGGCTCCCCGACGCCCCCTTCGCCGGCTTCCGCATCGTCCTCGAGGCCGACCCCAAGACCGGCGAGCCCCTCAAGCTCGAGAAGAAGTAAGGACACCGCCATGACTCAACCGCCGCTCGACCGCCGCACCTTCCTCAAAGGCGCCAGCGCCGCGGCGGTGCTCCCGCTCGTCGCCCCGGCGTGGGCCCGCCCGCACCGCGCTGACGCCCTCAAGATCGGTGTCATCGGCCTCGGCGGCCGCGGCACCGGCGCCGCCATCCAGGCCCTCACCGCCGATAGCGACTCCGTGCTCTGGGCCGTGGGCGATGTCTTCCCCGACCGCTTAAACAACTCGCTCAAGGGCATCGAGTCGCACCTCGCCGAGCAGGGCCAGACCCACCGCCTCCAGCTCCCACCCGAGCGCCGCTTCCTGGGCTTCGACGCCTACAGGCACGTCATCGACTCCGGCGTCGATGTGGTCCTTCTCACCGCCTACCCGCAGTTCCGCCCCGCGCACATGGAGTACGCCGTGGCGCAGGGCAAGCACGTCTTCGCCGAGAAGCCCATCGCCGTGGATGCCCCGGGCGTCCGCCGCGTCCTCGCCGCCAGCGAGTCCGCCCGCAGCAAGAACCTCACCGTCGTCAGCGGCTTCTGCTGGCGCTACGCCAACGCAGAGAAAGCGGCCTTCGCCAAGCTCCACGAGGGGATCATCGGCCCGGTCCTCTCCGTCCACAGCACCTACCACACCTCCACGCTCCCCAAGCGCCCCCGCAAGCCCGAGTGGAGCGACATGGAGTTCCAGCTCCGCAACTGGTGGCACTTCACCTGGGTCAGCGGCGACCACATCGTCGAGCAGGCCATCCACTCCCTCGACCGCATGTCCTGGGCGATGAACGACGAGGAGCCGCTCCGCTGCGTCGCCCTCGGCGGTCGCGCCGCCCGCGAGGGCCCCGAGCACGGCCACGCCTACGACCACTTCACCGTCATCTACGAGTACGCCAACGGCCGCCGCGCCTTCCACACCACCCGCCAGATCGACAACTGCCCCAACGACAACTCCGACTACATCCAGGGCACGCTCGGCCGCGCCGTTATCAACGGCTTCGCCAACCGCCAGGAGTTCACCGCCCACGACGGCACGCCCCTGTGGTCCTACGACGGCCCTCGGGGTGACATGTACCAGAACGAGCACGACGCGCTCTTCAAGAGCATCCGCGCCAACGCCGCCCACAACGACGGCAAGGACATGTGCCGCAGCACCATGCTCGCCATCATGGGCCGCATGGCCGCATACACCGGCGCCACCGTCTCCTGGAAACAAGCCTGGGAGTCCCAGGAAGACCTCTCTCCTCCAACCCTCGCCTTCGGCCCGCTCCCGACACCACCAATCGCCATCCCGGGAAAAACCAAACTCCTTTAGCCCGCGTCGTCTGTAGCGCTTTCGCACTTTCGCTCTTTCTCACTCTTCACCTCTTCTGTCGCACTGTCGCTCGCCCGCCCCCGCTCCCCGGAGCCCCCCATGCCCCTCTCCCGCCGCGACTTCAACAAGTCCGCCACCCTCCTCGCCGCCGCCACCATCCTCCCGCTCCACGCCCGCGCCGCCGACCCCAAGCGCACGCTCCGTGCGGGCGTCATCGGCTGCGGCGGCCGCGGCACGGGCGCCGCCGTGGACTTCCTCTCCGCCCACCCCGCAACCGAAATCATCGCCCTCGCCGATGTCTTCCCCGACCGCCTGAACTCCGCCCTCAGCAACCTCCAGTCCCTCGGCGATGAGCGCGCCTCCCGCGTCAAGATCCCTGTCTCCAGCACCTTCACCGGCTTCGACGCCTGGCAGCACCTGATCGCCCTCCCCGATGTCGATGTCGTCATCCTCGCCACGCCCCCCCACTTCCGCCCGCAGCACTTCCACGCCGCGGCACAGGCGGGCAAGCACGTCTTCATGGAAAAGCCCGTCGCAGTGGACCCCGCGGGCGTCCGCAAGGTTTTGGAAGCCTCGACCATCGCCGACCAGAAGAGGCTCTCCGTCGTCTGCGGCACCCAGCGCCGCCACGAGAAGTGCTACCTCTCCCTCATGGACCGCATCCACCGCGGCGACATTGGCAAGGTCGTCTCCGCCCGCTGCTACTGGAACCAGGGCGGCCTCTGGATGCACCCCCGCAAACCCGAGTGGTCCGACATGGAGTGGCAACTCCGCAACTGGCTCTACTTCGCCTGGCTCAGCGGCGACCACATCGTCGAGCAGCACGTCCACAACCTCGACGTCATGAACTGGGCCATCGGCAGCCATCCCCTCAAATGCACCGCCATGGGCGGCCGCCAGGTCCGCACCGACCCCGCCTACGGCCACGTCTTCGACCACTTCGCCGTGGAGTACGAGTACCCCGGCGGCGTCACCGGCCACTCCTTCTGCCGCCAGATCGACGGCTGCGCCGGCCGCGTTGAAGAAGTCGTCGAGGGCACCAGGGGCCGCGCCACCTCAACCTCCGGCCGCGCCCGCATCGACGGCGACAACGCCTGGGTCTTCGACGGCGAGAACGGCAACCCCTACGTCCACGAGCACGTGGACCTGGTGAACTCCATCCTCACGAACAACCCCGTGAATGAGGGCGTCCGCATCGCCGAGTCCACCCTCACCGCCATCATGGGCCGCATGTCCGCCTACACCGGCAAAGCGGTGACCTGGGACCAGGCCCTCAACTCCGCGCTCGACCTCACCCCCCCCGCCTACGCGTTCGGCCCCCTCCCCGTCGCCCCCGTCCCGATCCCAGGCCGCACGCCCCTGACCTGAAGTACACTGTCCGCTTTCCGCTTTTCGACATCCGACATCCCCGGAGCCCCCATGCTCACCCTCACCACCCTCGTCGCCTCCGCCGTCCTCGCCCAGGCACCCGCCCCCAACACCCTCACCGCCGCGGAGCAGGCCGCCGGCTGGACGCTCCTTTTCGACGGCAAGTCCACCGACCACTGGACGGGCTACAAGCAGCCCGCCTTCCCCACCAAGGGCTGGGTGATCGAGGACGGCTGCATCAAGATCGGCAAGGGCGGCGGCGCGGGCGACATCGTGACCAAAGCCCAGTACTCCGACTTCGAGTTCTCCTGCGAGTTCAAGGTCGACAAGGGGGCCAACAGCGGCATCATCTACCGCGTCTCCCCCACCAAGGACGCGACCTACATGACCGGCCCCGAGTTCCAGATCCTGGACGACTCGGGCCACAAGGACGGCGCCGACCCCAAGCACCGCGTCGGCGCGCTCTACGACCTCATCGCCGCCCCCAACGACAAGCCCGAAAGACCCGTGGGCGAGTTCAACGAGGCCCGCATCCGCATCAAGGACGGCGTCCTTGAGCACTTCCTCAACGGCCGCCGCGTCGTCCACACCCGCATCGACACCCCCGACTGGAACAAACTCATCGCCGGCAGCAAGTTCAAGAGCTGGGACGGCTTCGGCGTCCAGCCCGCCGGCCACATCGCCCTGCAGGACCACGGCGACAACGTCTGGTTCCGCAACATCAAGGTCCGCGACCTGACCAAGCCCATGCCCAGCGAGGTCAACCTCCTGGACGGCTGCTGCACGAAGGGCTGGACCGCGTTCGTCCCGGAGGCCGCCGACCAGGGCAAGGACCCCCTCGACGTGTGGGAGCTCAAGGACGGCGTCCTCATCTGCTCCGGCAAGCCCGCCGGCTATCTCCGCACCGACGAGCGCTACACCAACTACGTCCTCCAGCTCGACTGGCGCTTCAGCCCCGTCACCAAGCAGGCCGGCAACTCCGGCGTCCTCCTCCGCGTTCAGGAACCCGACAAGGTCTGGCCCACCTCGATCGAGGCCCAGCTCCACAGCGGCAACGCCGGTGACTTCTGGAACATTGGCGAGTTCCCCATGCAGACCGACAAGGCCCGCACCAACGGCCGCAACACCAAGAAGTTGCGCGCTAACGAGAACCCCGTGGGCGAGTGGAACCGCTACGAGATCACCGTCAACCGCGGCGACATTGTCCTGGCCGTCAATGGCGAGGTCCTCAACCACGCCACCGATGCCCAGGAAATCCCCGGCTTCATCGCCCTCCAGTCCGAAGGGGCCGAGATCCACTTTCGCAACATCCGACTTGCCCCAATTCCGTAACTGTTTCAGAATCTGTTTCAGAAACACTTGACACCCTCGGCCCGCCGGGTTACGTTGGCCGCGTGACCCGGGCCGCTCCCTCATTCCAGGCAGACACCGTCGATGCCCTCGCCCGCGTCCGGGGCCTCTTCTCGCAGCTCGTCGAGTTCAAGTGCCCCGCCGACCGCTCGGTCACCCAGATCGCCTCGTCATTCGGCATCCACCGCAAGCTGGCCTGGCAGGTGGGCAAGGTCGCGTACTCCACCGACCCCTTCCTCGCCGCCCGCCACGTTCCCAGCCCCAAGAGCCTCGACGTCTGGCTGAAAGCCGCCGCCAAAGCCGGCTGCCCTAACAACCTGGTCGAGGAGGCCGCCGGCGCCGCCCAGCGTTTCCACTCCCTCGCCGCGGAGCACACCCGCAGCGAGCAGGAGTTCGAGATGCTGCTGGAGTCGTGCGCCCAGGCCGACGAGGCCGCGCATATCCGCTGGCGGCAGCAGTCGTTCCACGGCAACAGCTTCGTCTGGGGCGCCCACTGCAAGACGCTGCTGTCGATGATGGTCTTCCTGCCCTCCGACGACCGGCCGAACTACTTTCACCTGGCGCAGGTCCGCGGCCTGATGGGCTTCCGCCAGACCCGCCCCAACGTCCGCTGGCTCATCAACCAATCAGTGGTCGCCGACGACAACGCGCAGGTCAACACCGGTCTGCAGCGCGTGCCGCTGGACGCCGAGGAGGCCCGGGAGCACCTGGGCGTCCCCGTGCTCCCCCGGTTCTGCTCCTCCCCGATGCCCGAGTTCTCCCGCCGGACGACCCCGCAGGGCATGATCGCGGACGAGTTCGTCTCCGGCCCGGTCGGCCACGCCGGTGAGCGGACGCTCGTCACCGGCGAGGTCATCCGCAACCTCGGCCTTGCGCACGCCACCGAGCACGACAAGGTCGCCCACTTCGGGGCCGGCATCCGCATCCCCACCGAACTCCTGCACATGGACCTGTTCGTCCACCGCTCTCTCTTCCAGGGTGTTCAGCGCGACCTGTGTATGTTCAGCGACCTCAACAGCGACGTCGCCTTCGAGGCGTCCGACGCCCTGCCGATCCCCGAGCGGATCCAACCCCTGGGCCGCGGCGTAGCGCTCGCCCACACGCCCGACATCCCCGCGTACCCCGAGCTCGCCTCCACCGCCTTCGCCCGGCTGGGCGCCGATGCGGGAGAGTTCGACCTGTTCCGTGTCCGCGTCCAGTTCCCGCCCATGCCCGTCACCGTGATGGTGCGGCACCCGCTGCCGCCCGCCTGAACCCTGAACGACCGAAACCCCTGGAGAGAACCATGAAGCCCATCGCCCTCGCCGCCGCCGTCCTCACCCTCGCCGCCCCCGCCCTCGGAGTCGTCGGCGTGACGACCTACGAGTCCTACACCGAGCAGTTCCTGGGCGGCTCGTTCACGCACAACGGCGTGACCTACCACACCTGCAACGACGTCGGCGGCGTGTTCCCCGACGGCAGCACCTTCGTCCCCGACGACATCGGCTTCAACTTCATCATCGAGAACTCCACCTTCCTCTTCAACGACCACCCGACCTGGGGCAGCCCCAACAACACGCTCACCTTCGGCACCGCCTATGTGGTGGGCGACAACCTCTCCCTGGGCGCCTTCGCCCGCGCCACGATGGACCTGGCCACCCCGTCCAACTCCGTCGGCTTCGACATGGTCTTCTACGAGAACGGCCCCTGGGGCGGCATCGTGTTCCACTGCGATGTGCTCAACAACGGCGTGGTGGTCGGCACCGACAGCCTCACCATTGCGAACGGCGGCGGTCGTGACAACATCGCCTTCGGCCGCCTCGAGGTCTCCGGGGTCGAGTTCAACCAGGTCAAGATCTACGCCAAGTACGGCGACCAGTACTCCGCCCCCCGCCTCATGATCGACAACCTCACCTTCGGCGAGACCCCCGCCTGCGGCACCGCCGACTTTGACGGCGACGGCGACGTCGGCACCGACGCCGACATCGAGGCCTTCTTCGCCTGCCTCGCCGGCAACTGCTGCGCGACCTGCTACAGCGGCGGCGCCGACTTCGACGCGGACGGCGATGTCGGCACCGACGCCGACATCGAGGCCTTCTTCCGGGTGCTCGCCGGCGGCCCCTGCTGAGCCCGCCCCCACATCGCCCTGCCCCCCCGAGGGGCGCTCGGGCCCCCGTGGCCTGGGCGCCCTTCACTTTTTCTGCGGCCAGGCGCCCAACCCCCTACCATCGCCTCCTACGTGATGGGGAGTAGCCCCCCGCGGATGGTCCGCGGGCGGAGAAGGTCGTCAGCACGGGAGAAGCCCTCTCCCCGGCCCCTCCAGGCGCCGCCAGGCAAGACCACACGCCTGGTCCCGCTGCGCCCGGAGTTCCACGTGCTCGAGTTCTCACCCGTCATCTGGCTCTGGACCGGCTTCATCGTCTTCATCCTCGCGATGCTGGCGATCGACCTGTTCGTCCTCAACCGCGAGGCCCACGTCGTCAAGGTCCGCGAGGCAGTGATCTGGACCTGCGTCTGCATCGCCCTGGCCCTCATCTTCAACGTCGCCGTCTACTTCATCTACAAGCACAACTGGCTGGGGATCGCCGACTCATTCCTCCAGTCCCACAAGCCCGAGCCCGGGCTCACCGACGTCGTTGCCAGCGGGCACACCATCGGCATGAAGGCCGCACTCGAGTACCTGACCGGCTGGATCATCGAGTACTCACTCTCCCTCGACAACATCTTTGTCATCGCCGTGATCTTCGCGCACTTCCGCGTGCCCCAGCAGTACCAGCACCGCGTCCTTTTCTGGGGCATCCTGGGGGCCCTGATCCTCCGGGCCATCATGATCCTCGCCGGCGCCGCCCTCATCCGCGAGTTCGAGTGGATCATGTACGTCTTCGGCGCGTTCCTCATCTTCACCGCCGTCAAGCTCCTCAAATCCGACGAGGAGCCCGACATCGAGAAGAACATCGTCCTCCGGCTGGGCCGCCGGATGATGCCCGTCACCCGCACCTACCACGAGCAGAAGTTCTTTGTCATGGAGGCGGGCAAGCGCATGGCCACCCCGCTCTTCCTCGTGCTTCTGGTCGTCGAGGCCACCGACGTGGTCTTCGCCGTGGACTCCATCCCCGCCATCTTCGGCATCACGCAGGACCCCTTTATCGTCTTCACCTCCAACGTCTTCGCCATCCTGGGCCTGCGCTCGCTCTACTTCGCCCTGGCCGCCCTCATCCGCAAGTTCGAGTACCTCTCCTACTCCCTCGCCGCGATCCTCGCGTTTGTCGGCGTCAAGATGATCATCGAGCAGCACCCGCCTGCCTGGGCCGGCGACCTGATCACCCGCACCACGGGCTACACCTGGGAGGGTGTCCACGTCCCCACCCCCGTCTCCCTGGGCGTGATCCTGCTGTCCCTCACGGCGGGCGTAATCTTCTCCATCCGGGCGGCCCGCAAGGGACCGCCCC
>JAEYTB010000114.1 GCA_023434205.1 Planctomycetota bacterium
AAGGAGACGGTGGAGCTGGCTAAGCACTACTCGACGGAGAAGGCGCCGGGGTTTGTGAACGCGCTGCTGGACAAAGTGATGAAGCGGGTGGCGGGCGGGTGAGCTTCTTCAAGTCCATCTTCGGGAAGGTGAAGGAGGGCTTCGACAAGGGGCTCGAGAAGACGCGCGAGGCGTTTGTCACGGGCGTGTCGGGGGTGCGGTCGCTGCTGCTGGGGCGGCGGCTGGACGAGTCGCTGATCAAAGAGCTCGAGACGCGGCTGATCTCGGCGGATGTGGGGGTCAAGACCACGGCCAGGCTGATCGACGGCATCCGCGAGGACTACAAGTCGGGGAAGATGACCAGCGGCGACCAGGTGCTGGAGTACATGAAGTCGGAGCTGAAGCGGATGTGGCCGGCGCAGGACCGGGAGCTGAGGCTCGCTCCTGCGGGAGCGGATGGCTCGCGCGGGCCGACGGTGATCCTGATGACGGGCGTGAACGGGGTGGGGAAGACGACGAGTATTGCGAAGCTCGCCGCGGCGTTGAAGGCGCAGGGCAGGAGCGTGATGCTGGGGGCGTGCGATACGTTCCGGGCCGGGGCGGTGCGGCAGCTTGAGATTTGGGCGGAGCGGTTGCAGGTGGAGCTGGTGAAGGGGCAGCAGGGGGGCGACCCCGCGGCGGTGGCGTTTGATGCGTGCGCCGCGGCGAAGGCCCGCAAGGTCGACGTGCTGATCCTGGACACGGCGGGGCGGCTCCAGACACAGGACCCGCTGATGCGGCAGCTCGCGAAGATCAAGGGCGTGATCGGCAAGCAGATCGAGGGCGCGCCGCACGAGGTGCTGCTGGTGCTGGACGCCACGAGCGGGCAGAACGCGCTGCGGCAGGCGGAAGAGTTCTCGAAGTTCGCGGGCGTGACGGGGATCTTCCTGAGCAAGCTGGACGGCACGGCCAAGGGCGGCATCGTGATCGCGGTGCGCGAGGTGACGTCGATCCCGGTCAAGTTCGTGGGCGTGGGGGAGACGCCCGAAGACGTGCAGCCCTTTGATCCTGACGCGTTTGTCGAGGCGCTGTTCGCGGCGTGAGGGCGGGAAGGCCCGCCGCGGAGTTGCGCGGAGTGGGCGGAGTCTCGCGGAGAAAGCAAAGACGTTTCACCACCGATCAGTGAGTGAGCGCTTCGGACGCGGAGGGGGCGGGGGAGAGGGTGGTGATTCGGGCTGTCTTGCCCGCGCGGAGCGATGCCGCACGATGACGGTGGTGCCACGCTCGGCGGACGGGGCGGCGACCGCTGGGGGCCCCTGCGCGATTTGCGGTCCTTTTGGGAGGTATTTCCTTGTCGGCGGCCCGGGCAGTGGTTAGCGTGGGGCTGGTGTTGCCGCGGAGGTGGGGGTGGTCCGCGGCGTGGGCCCTTTGGAAGAGAGCGCACGAGAGGAGCGGGACATGAAGACTTCGCTGAAGAGCGCGCTGGTTCTGGTGTTCGTGGGCGGGGGGGCGGGGCACGCCGCGGCACAGTCGATCGCGGTGAGCATCGGCGTGCGGGAGACGGGGAGCGTGCAGCCGCTGGGGCAGGACGGCGGGACGAGCGGGGGCATCGAGTGGGTGAACCGCGACCTGAACGTCGTGGCGCTGGACGGGACCTGGCAGCAGGTGAGCTTCAACCTGAGCAATGCGCAGCTGCTGGCGTTCGCGGGGCTCACGGCGAACAGCCTGTGGGACGGGACGCGGGGCGTTCTGGAGCACATCCGGCTGCGCAACACGGACGGGCTGACCGCGCCGCTGCGGCTGTACATCGATGACCTGGTGCTGACGGGGCCGGGGCAGCCGAACTTCACGGACGGCTGGGAGGGCGCGGCGGCCGGGGCCGAGCACATCTTCCGCGACCCGGGCTTTTCGGGGTCCACCAACGCGAACATGTTCCCCGGGAGCTCGTCGGCGGTGACGGGGGCGGTGGCGCGGACCGGGGCGCAGAGCTATGAGATGAACCTCCAGTTCGTGGACAACGACCCGACGCGCTGGGCGCGGGTGCAGACCTTCGACACCATCACCGGCGGCAACCCGACGGTGGACTTCGGCGGCACGGTGAGCTTCTGGATGAGGGGCGAGGTCGTGCCGGCGCCGGGCGCGGCGCTCGTGCTGGTCGCGGGGGTTGCGGGGATGGGGCGGCGGCGGAGGTGAAGGGAAGACCTCCCGCACCGCCGCGCGTGAAGGCACTTCACCACAGAGCACGCACAGAGCGCAGAGGAAGGCGGAAGACGGGGTCGGAATCAAGCCCTGCTGCCTTGCTTTCTTCTGTGCCTTTTGTGTGGCCTCAGGCGCGACCGCTCAGGCCTTGAACCGGGCTCTCAAGGCCTCGGGAACGACCCCCAAGCCCCACGGCACTCCGCCCGACCCCCGCCGTGAAACCGACCCGGCAGCGGTGGGCCGGTCGCCGTGGGAAGACATCACCTTCGCAGAGCCGAAGGTGATGGCACGGGGGGGGGCCGCGAGGGTGGTGCCACCCGCCACTTCGCGGGAGGCTGCTGCAAGTGCCACACGCCCCGCCCGAGATTCGGTAGGCTGTTTTTCATGGCAACTCAGATCATCCCGGGCCCTTTTGTGGCTTCCAGTCTGCTCGCAATGGCCGGTCAGCGGCAGTTGCTCGAGAATCTGTCAGGAGGCAACCGGGACCGATGCCTGCTCACCTCGTTATGTTTGTTTAGTTCCGGCTGGATGGCCCTACACTTCCTGCGGGGCCAACAGGACAAGGCAAACGAAGTACTCAACATGGCGAGGTGGGAGGCTCTCGAGTATCTCGGGGGCCCAACCGCGGAAAGTGTTTCGAGCTATGACTCGAGAACCATGATTCTCCTTGACGGGTGGCTGGTTGTCGAGAACACGCCTGGGCGGCTCGTGGAGCAGTTCGGCGCGCTCATGACGACAGACCGTGTCGACGTGAAGATCGCCGACATTCGGCCTTCTCCGACAACCCTTTCGGCCCTCGAGCAGACAGTGGGGCTTACCGATGGGATCAAGGCCGAGCGAGCGTTTCAGGCGGGGAAGGATTTTCTGATTCACCCGCCGGGTCCTGAAATTCTGCCACCTCAGACATCCATTGTGCTACTGAGGATGCTGGGCTGCTTCAGGCAGGGAATGAAGGCTTTCATGGACATGAACGGATCGGGATAAAGGAGTCTGGCCAAGTGCCGCCGGCTGCTCGCCAGCCCGCGCGACGGCTGCGCCCGTGCGCCCAAGAACCCCGCCCCGCGCCCCACATCGCCGCCGTTCTGGCGGACAATGCCGTCAGAAACGCCAAAGACCCCATCGCATCCGAAGTGGAATGCCACCGACGGACCGGATGATGTTCCCTGCAGCAAGGTAGTAGAACATCGGCCCGACCCAAATGGCCCATGCTGCGGACACTTGGCAACCCGACCATCCTTCCTGTTGAGCCGCAACTCCGAATCCGCCGGCACCGAGCCAAATAACGGTGTAAATGATCTGAACGATTCGAGATGCCCGGGTGGCATGGTCCTGTGGGAGTTCTCCGGAGAGTGCGTATCCCTTGCAGGCCCGGTACAAGCGGACCAGTCCCATCGCTTCGATCCCGAGGAACAGGATTGCCCCCGCAAGAACGATATGAGGCCAACCTGCTGCCAGCCCTACCACCAACATTGCGGCGACGGCGAGGAGCATCAGTAGGCGGGGCATCGGGAAACAGCGTATCGAGTTGGCGCGGGCAGGTGCCGCCGGCCCGAACCCTCGGCGTGCGGCACCGACCTCGGCGTGCCACGGACCTTTGGTCGTTGGGGGAACGGGGACGTGGGTGAAGGGGGCGGGTGCGGGGGGCTGGTGTGGGGCGGGAGAAGGTCGGTGGGTGGGCGTCGGGCACGCGGGGGCGAGCACCCCTCCGGGGTGCGGAGGGTTGGTGGGGTTCGTCACCGGGGGTGCAGGGCCACCCCCGGCTACTGGCTTTCACCCCTGCGGGGTGAGGAGCGGAGGTGAGGAGCGGCGGAGGGCACGGGCCGAGCGTGGGGGAACGGGCCCGTGGCACCCGGAGGGCCACTCCCTGACGGTCGGGCTACCTGCTCCGCGTTCCGCTTTTCCTACATGTGCTTGATGATCGCGTCGCCGAACTCGCTGCACTTGAGCTTGGTGGCGCCTTCCATCATGCGGTGGAAGTCGTAGGTGACGGTCTTGGCGCTGATGGCGCCGTCCATGCCCTTGATGATGAGGTCCGCGGCCTCGGTCCAGCCCATGTAGCGGAGCATCATCTCGCCGGAGAGGATGACCGAGCCGGGGTTGACCTGGTCGAGGTTGGCGTACTTGGGGGCCGTGCCGTGGGTGGCCTCGAAGATGGCGTGGCCGGTGATGTAGTTGATGTTGGCGCCGGGGGCGATGCCGATGCCGCCGACCTGCGCGGCGAGGGCGTCGGAGAGGTAGTCGCCGTTGAGGTTCATGGTGGCGATGACGTCGAAGTCCTTGGCGCGGGTGAGGACCTGCTGGAGGGTGATGTCGGCGATGGAGTCTTTGATGAGGAGGAGGGACTTCCACTTGCCGTCGCCGTGGGTGGGCCAGAGTTTCAGGGCGGTTTCGACCTCGGCGACGACCTTCTTCTGCTGCTCGGGGGTCATCATGTCGTAGCCGGGGTCGATCATCTTGGCGTTGGCCTCGGCGGAGAGGTCCTTGTTGGATTCCTTGTTGCCGAGGATCCAGCTCTCGCGCTCGGTGACGACCTGGTTGCGGTAGAAGGTGGTGGCGACCTGGTAGCCCCAGTCCTTGAAGGCGCCCTCGGTGAACTTCATGATGTTGCCCTTGTGGACGAGCGTCAGGGAGCGGCGCTTGTTCTTGAGGGCGTAGCCGATGGCGGAGTGCACGAGCCGCTCGGTGCCGAGGTAGCTGACGGGCTTGATGCCGATGCCGACGAAGCCGAAGGCGGAATCGGGGGTGGCGAGGGGCGCGGCGTTGGCGGGGCGGGCGGGGCTGCCGATGGACTCGAGGGCCTTCTGCCACTGCTCGCTGGCCTGCTGGGTGCCGAAGCGGACCTTGCCGAACTCCTTGGGGAAGGTCTGCTGGAGGAAGGCGAGCATCTTGGCGGCCTCGGGGCTGCCCGCGGCCCACTCGATGCCGGCGTAGATGTCCTCGGTGTTCTCGCGGAAGATCACCATGTCGCAGTCGCCGGGCTTCTTGACGGGGCTGGGGACGCCCTGGAACCAGCGGACGGGG
>JAEYTB010000200.1 GCA_023434205.1 Planctomycetota bacterium
GTGCAGAAGTCCTCGCTGCCGTGGGGGTCGGTGGTGGAGTCGACGATTCGGAAGTCGATGGACTTCATGCCGGTGGTGGCGGGGTATCCGAGGTAGGTGATCTGGACGGGCGCGGGGCGGAGGGCGAGGGCGTCGAGCTTGTGGCCGCGGGTGTGGCCGTTGAGCTCGATGAGGATGTCGATGGATTCTTTGCGGATGCAGTCGGCGACTTTGGCGGGGGGGGCGAGTGGGAGCCAGTGCCAGGCGTCGGACTTTTCGCGGAGGCGGGCGGAGACGGCGTCCTCGACGGGGCTGGTGTTGAAGCAGGTGAGGCGGGTGCGCTTGCGGTCGGCGTGCTCGATGAAGGGCGCGATGAACATGGGGATGACGTGGTCGCGCAGGTCGCTGGAGAGGAGGCCGACGCGGAGGGGGCGGCCGGGGAGGCGGAGGGCGCCGGCACCGGGGGGGCGCGGGGCGGGGGTGTGCTCGATGGCGCGGCCGAAGCGGGCGTGGGCGTCGAGCAGCTCGTGGCGGGTGATGCCGGGGCAGTAGTTGAGGACTGAGCAGTAGCCGTCGAGGGCGGGGGCCTGGTCTCCCGCGGCGGCGATGACGCGCCGGAGGATGGGGACGGCCTCCTCGACGCGGCCCGCGGCGTGGAGGGCGTGGGCGTAGGCGTTAAGGAGGGCGGCGTCGTTGACGCCGGGCTTGAGGGCCTCCTTGAGGACGGCGAGGGAGGAGGCGGTCTTCTTCTGGCGGCGGAGTGAGGTGGCGAGGATGATGCGGGCGTTGGTGTGCTGGGGGTTGGCGGAGATGAGGTCGCTCAGGAGCTTGTGGGCGGCGTCGAACTTCTGCTGGCCCATGAGGGCCTTGGCGAGGGCCTCGGTGTCTTCGGGGTTGCTCGGCTTGAGGGAGAGGGCGCGACGGATGTAGAACTCGGCCTGGAGGAACCGGCCGGAGGTGAGGAGAAGTTCGCCGATGGCCTGGTAGAGGGGGCGGTCGGCAGTGTGACTGCTCGCCGCGCGGCGGAGTGCGGCTTCTGCCTGCGACTCCTGGCCAACGGCCAACAAACCACGGACCCGCTGCAATAGCGCGTCGTGACACCCCATGGGGGGCGAGTTTACAGGAGTCTGCTAAATGAGCAAGGGGAAGTTGGGGGTTGGGCGACTAAAAGTCGGCGCCGGCGAGTCCCCAGCGGGTACACATTATGGGGATGGCACCGGGGACGTAGTGGGGCACGACAAGGTTGGACTGGTCAACGTTCCGAGACTCGAAGGTACGGGCGGACCCGTCGGCGAGCCCCGCCGAGAGTGTCGAAGCGGCGAAAGCTCGCGAATCGTGGAGCATGGCCCCAATGCCGGTGTCGAGCACGAGCCCCTTGCGCGAAGGGTGGGCAACTTCGGCAACCTGCGTGGACCGCAGGTCGGCCGAGTTTCCCGCGGCGCTGCGTTCCCAGTACGCCGGAGCGGCGAAGGCGTTGTAGGTGAGCTGGTATCGGCTCAAAATGACGTGATCGGGGAAGCCGTTTGTCGAAGCGTAGACAGGGCCGTCAGGGGGCTCGATCGCTCGCCGATCGCACTCCATGTAATCAGGAACCATCAGGCTGAGCCAATGCCTTGATTGATCCGCGAAACATCCGCTGGTGTATGGCAGCGCAAACCCACGAATGGTGACCCCTCCTGTCGGCCTCCCAGGCGTCGCGAAGTATGGGAACCGCTCCCGCGAATCGTTGGTGTAGGAGGCCAGGCCGACGAGAATGTGTCGATGGACTGACAGGCTCTTGGTGAAGTGCGCCTTTGACCTGGCGCGACCGAGGGCGGGCAGGGCGAGCGCGACCAGGATCGCCACTACGCACAAAGCAACAAGCACTTCGACCAGCGTGAATCCGGCGCTCCGCGCGAGGGAGGCCGGGGGCTTGGTGCCGGCGGAGCGAGCAGACGGGCCGACGAGCAGGGCTGTCAGCGTCAGCAGACCTGCGTTGCGGAGCAGACCCGCCCGCGCGTCGGCGGCCGGCGCGGAGCTCGATCCCGCCACTCCCAGGCAACCGCATCCCGGCGCGTCCGGCTGGAGCGCGAGGTACAGCAGAACGCCACTGAAGCAAAGGAGCAGCCCCGCTACAGCGGCGAGGAAACGCGGGCGGCGGCACCCGGCACCAAGGGCTACGCCGACGACCACCTCGGTCATCACCAGCGAGGCCGAAGAAAGACGCAGCGTCCAGTCAGGCAACTGGGGAGCGAGAAAACGTACGACGCGCACGAAGTCCGGGGCCGCCCACGCCTTCGCGACGGCGGCGTAGAGGAACACGCCGCCTAGAGCGAGCCCCACCAGCCGAGAGAAGACGTTGCTTGGAGTCGGTGGAGGTGGCGTCATGGGCTTTCCGTGATGCGGTGTCAGTACGCCAAGCCGGGCACGGCATCCATCGCGTAGAAGTTCAGGCTGTCCAGACGCCACCGGAGCGCATTAACATCCCAGTACCAGGTGGTGACGAGCGGGTACCGGACGCCGTCGGAAAACTCCGCGACAAGCCCGACCTCCGCGTACGCCAGGCTGCCCCGCTTGTTCTGCATCTGGATAAGCGGGTCGGGGTTCTGGAACCAGGACGGGACTGTCTGGCCGAGACCGGCGACCCACACCCGCGCGGGCACTTCGCCCCCGGCGGGTTCCCTGGTAAAGGGCGAGCCCTTCTTCTGTTCACCCACGTAGACAACCTGGCCGCGGCTGTCCTGGGCGATCGATCGCAAAGACCACTTTAACCTTTTCTGCTGGGCGGCCCAGACCCGCCGGAACGCCTCTGGTGTCTCCATTCCCGGCGGGGGTTCTTCACCCAGGTACCAGGCGTACGCGCCCGGGGGAAGCCAAACCTCGACCAATTCCTTGAACGGCGTGAAGGTGAAGCCGGTCTGTGCGCGCCACTCTACGTACGCCTCTGGATTGTGCTGCGCGAACCGGTAGTAGATGAACTCCGCGACCGCTCTGGTCAGGTCACGGGGTTTGCACCCGGCCAACGCCGGCTGCTTTGTCAGAGTTTCATCGAGAGGGGCGAGCGTGGCTGCGACATCCGCGACGGACTCCAAGCTCGAAATTTCACGCATCTGGACGGTCGCGAACGCGGCGGTGCGCTGTTCGTTGAGGTCGATTGTCTCCTGCTGCCGCAGGTGAGAGCTCTCGATGGCCCGCGTCGGGCTGGAACGGTAGAAAAACAACAGTCCCGCGCCGACCGACCCAGCGACCGCGGCGAGGATAGCGACACCCCTCCGGTTCATGGCCCACCCGGCGGGGGATCCATGTTGGGGTTACCGCGACAGCCACCGGCACCGGTCTGGCAGGAAGTCTCGGAAATACAGCTACAAGCCCACCCAGCCCCCGCCGGGCAACAGCAGCAGGTCAGGCCGCTGGCACAGGTCAGCGTGTCGCCGTTACAGCCAGGCATGCTGGGACCGTTCTGGCAACTGCAAACAACAGGGACCTCGGTCGCAAGCACGCTACCGACGACCACGCCGACCGCGATTATCGCCACCAGCGGTTTGAGCCAGTTTGAGCGCATGATTGCCTCCTTGCGATTAACATACCTCCCCCCCCCTTGCGTCAAGAAAAATCTAACCGGAATGTTGCTGATTTGATCACAACCTATTGCTGCTCAGATTGATGGGCTAATCACCGGCGGTTGGACTTGATGCCGCGGATGAGGCGTTTGGGGGGCATTTTCGTGGGCACGATGCCGCCGGGGAACTTGGTTTCGTCGACCTTGCCCTCGTCGGCGACGGGGAGGTTGGGGTTGAGGGATTCCTGGATGCGGTTGGTTTTTTCGGGGGCGGCGGCGGGGGAGTCGGGGGCGTTGGCGAGGACGAGGCCGCCCTCTCGCCTTCCGCCGGGTGCGGGGTCGCGGTAGCCCGGGGGTCGCTCGGTGGGCTTGAAGTCGGGGTAGTCCATGCGCGGGATTTCGGCGTTGATGAGGATTTCGATGTCGGTGAGGAGCTCGCCCTGGTCGGGGGTGACGAAGGACCAGGCGACGCCCTTGCGCCCCGCGCGGGCGGTGCGGCCGATGCGGTGGACGTAGACCTCTGGGTCGTCGGGGAGGTCGAAGTTGATGACGTGGGAGATGTCGTCGACGTCGATGCCGCGGGAGGCGAGGTCGGAGGCGATGAGGACGGCGAGGTGGCCCTCGCGGAGCTTCTTCATGGTGGAGTTGCGTTTGCCCTGGGGCATGTCGCCGTGGATGGCGTGGGCCTCGACGCCGCGCTGGGTGAGGCCGATGGCGAGCTCATCGACGACGCGCTTGAGGCGGCAGAAGACGATGGTGAGGGCGGGCTCCTCGTGGGTGAGGAGGTGGAGGAGGAGTCGCTTCTTGTCCCAGGGGTTGACGGCGAGGTAGTGCTGCTCGACGAGGGAGACGGTGAGGGAGCCGGAGGCGACCACGATCTTCTCGGGGTCGGTCATGTAGCGGCGGGCGAGCTTCTCGATGTCGGGGGAGATGGTGGCGGAGACGAAGACGGTCTGGCGATCGCGGGGGGTCTGGTCGAGGATCTTGCGGATGTCCTCGCGGAAGCCGATGTCGAGCATGCGGTCGACCTCGTCAAGGACGACGTGCTTGATGTTCTTGAAGTGGATGAGGCCGCGTTCGAGCATATCCATGACGCGGCCGGGGGTGCCGACGAGGATGTGGGAGCCGGTCTGGAGCTTGCCGGCCTGGGTGCGGACAGCCTGGCCGCCGTAGACGGTGGTGGCGCGGATCGGGGTGTGCTTGCCGAGCTCATCGATCTCGGCGGTGATCTGGATGGCCAACTCGCGGGTGGGGGCGAGGATGAGGGCCTGGAAGGGCTTGTCCTTGTCCAGGTTGCACAGCAGCGGCAGCGAGAACGCGGCGGTCTTGCCCGAGCCGGTCTTGGCCTGGCCGAGGATGTCCTTGCCCGCGAGGATCGGGGGCATGAGCTGGGCCTGGGTGACGGTGGGGTGCTTGAAGCCGGCCTCTTCGATGCCCTTGAGGACGCTGTTGCGCAGGCCCAGGTCGGCGAAGGTCTTGGTCTCGTCGAAGACTTCGGCGCGGTGCTTTTTGAGCGCGGCGACCTTAGCGGCCTCGTAGGGGTCGTGGGGGTCGGGGAGGGGTGCCGCGGGCTGGTTGTCTTCGGGCTGTGCGGGCTGGGACTGGGGATCGTTCTGCGTGTCGTTCTGGGTTTCGTTCTGGGTCATGGTGGTCCGTCGGGGTGAGAGTGCCGGTGCGGCTTGCCGATTCACACCGGGTATGAGAAGACGCGCCCGGACAGGCGGGGCCCTTTGGAAGGACCCCCGGGGCGGGTCGGGGGCATTGTAGGTCGCGGGGCTGGCGGGGGTTCGGCGCGGGTTTGGGGGTGAGCGCGGTGGGCGCGGGTGTGCTATTTTCGTGGGGCGAGAAGAGCCGCCGCGGAGCGGCGGGGTACCCAGGACCAGGAGCGATGGATGACGACGGCGCCGGTGAAGCGGAGGGTGGTGGAGCGCGCGGGCGCGGGCTTTGTCGTTGACGAAGCGGGGAAGCCGTCGTGCGAGATCTACGTGGGGGACTGCCGCGTGGAGCTGGGGAAGCTGGCGCACCTGCGTGGCACGGTAGACCTGGTGTTCGCGGACCCGCCGTTCAATTGGAACCGGGCGTACGACAAGTGGGATGACTCGATGCCGCGGGAGGACTACCTGCGGTTTACGGAAGAGTGGCTGGATGTGTGCGCTGACCTGCTGCGGCCGGGGGGATCGTTCTGGGTGAACATCCCGGACGACACGGCGGCGGAAATCGTGGTGCATTTGAAGAAGCGCGGGCTGGAGATGGAGAACTGGTGCATCTGGCATTACCGGTTCGGGCAGAACACCAAGAGCCGGTTCATCAACAGCAAGGTGCATGCGCTGTGGTTCGTGAAGCCGGGGGGGGAGCGGACGTGGAACGCGGACGCGGTGCTGGAGCCCAGCGACCGGGCCACCACGTACTTTGACCCGCGGACGATGGACAAGAGGGACGGGATGCCGGCGGGGAAGCGCGTGCCGATGGATGTGTGGTATGGGCGGTACTGGGGGCGGATCCAGGGGAACAACAAGGAGCGGCGGGGCAGGCACGACAACCAACTGCCGGAGGTGTACCTGGAGCGGGTGATCGCGGCGTGCAGCAACGCGGGGGACCTGGTGGTTGATCCGTTTGTGGGGAGCGGGACGACGGCGGTGATGGCGCACGCGATGGGGCGGCGGTTTTTGGGGACGGAGTTCAGCCGCGCGAACGCGAAGAGCGCGTTTGAGCGGGTGAAGCTGGGGCCGGTGAAGCGTGAGAAGGATGAGGGTGGGACGGCGATTTTTCCGCCGCGGAGGGTGGGGAAGAGGACGGCGGAGCGGCTCAAGGGGGAGTGAGGGGCACGGCCCGAAGACGGGCCCGTGGCACCCGGGGCGATCTACCCGAGACTTCGCCGCGGCGGCTCAGTTTCGGCGTCGGGTACGTTGGAGTGCGGGCTGAAAGCCCGCCTCCCTGGGGCTTGTTGTTTTGCGCTAGGGCCTGCGGTTGATGAGGTCGCTGCGTTCGTAGAAGCGGAGGGTGCGGTAGAGGAGGGTGCGGTCGGCGGTGTCGGCGGCGCCGGAGCGGTTGATGTCGGTGGGGTTCGCGGCGAAGGCGTAGG
>JAEYTB010000220.1 GCA_023434205.1 Planctomycetota bacterium
CCCCGCCCCGCCCCGACCAAAATACCAAAACCCCCCCCCCCGGCCCCCCCCCGGCCGCGCCCTCATCCGCCGGCGTGTTGAGCGCCGCGACCGCCTCGGCTTGCGTCCCCTCGCCGCTCAGCCCCGCAACGTAGAGGTCATAGTCATGCCGCGTGCGCCGCTCGCGCACCGTCGCCTTCCACACCTCCCCGCTCGTCACCGGCTCCCCTTCCCGCGGCCGGTTCGACGAGAAGTACAGCCGATCGCCCGAGGGCGTCACCGCCGGCCCGTACTCATTCCACCGCGAGTTCACGCCGGGACCAAGGTTCCGCGCTGCCCCCCAACCCTCCTCCTGAAGCTCCGACACCCACAGGTCATACCCGCCCAGCCCCCCGGCCCGGTCCGAGTAGAAGTACAGCAGCTGCCCATCCCGCGAGAGCTCTGGCCCCAGCTCGTCGTCGCCCGTGTTGACCGCCGCGATCGCCGCCGGCTCGGTCCAGCCCCCCGGCGTCCAGCGAGACGTGTACAGGTCCGCGTTCTCCCCCGGCCTCCCTCGCACGAACACCATCACCGTCCCGTCCGCGCTCAGCCGGGGTTCGTACTCATCCGCCGAGCCCAGCCCCTTGCCTGGCACCGGCTCGGCCGGCTTCCACAGCACCTCGCGCACCGGCGCCCCCTCGCCCGCCACGCGGATCGTGCCCCCGTCCGTCCACCACGCAGTCCCCCGCGGCCGCGCCGCAACCGCCGCGAGCACCGCGCCGCACGCGACCGCCGCCACCACCGCGATGCCCAAGGCCTTGTTGCTGGGGCGATTCATTGCTGGCTCCGGCTAGTTGATCGGGATGGTCTCGAGGTACGGCTGCTGAACCCCCGCCCCCTTGCACGTGTCGAGCACCGCCGCGACCGCCGCGTACGACGCGTTGCGGTCGCCCCGCACGCTCACCTTCTGCTCCGGGTTGCCCGACACCGCCGACCGGATCATGTCCGCCAGGTCTTCCCGCGAGACCATCCTCCCCGCGACCTCGATCGACCCGTCCGCGTGGACGTTCACGATCACCTCGCGCAACGCGCTTGTGATCGGCCCGCCGCTCGCCGCGTGCGGCAGCGCGATGCTCATCTCCCGCTCCGCCTGCGCCATGCTCGTGGCCAGCAGGAAGAAGATCAGCAGGTTGAACAGCACATCCACCATCGGCACAAAGTCGATGTGCAGGTCCGACCCCGGCCCGGCGTTCCTGATGATCATGCCCAGCTCCTCAGGCTGTCGCCAGTGATGGCGCGGCCCCGTCCACGCCCTCGGCGCCGGCCTCCGCATCCGCGTCCAGCCACAGCCCCGCTGCGCTGTCCAGCGCCGCCGCCGCCCCGTCGATCCGACCCATCAGCACGTGGAACGCCACCAGCGTCGGGATCGCGATCAGCAGCCCGCCCGCCGTCGCCGTCCACGCCTCGTGGATCCCCTGCGCCAGCCGCTCCGTCTTGCCCAGCGAGTCCGCCGACGCCGCCACCACCGTGAACGTCCGGATCATCCCGAACACCGTCCCCAGCAGTCCCAGCATCGTCGCCACCTGCGGCAGGCACGACAGCAGCCGCATCCGGTGCCGCAGCTTCCTCAGTTCGCGCTCGCCCGCCTCCGCAACCGCCTTCTCCTGCAGCGCACGCCCCTGCCCCTGCGAACGGATCGCCGCCGCGATCACCCCCGCCAGCGGGCTCGTATCCCCCTCGCACTTCGCCAGCGCCTCCCGAGGCCGGTGACGCAGCGACGCCAGCGCCTCAAGCAGCGCCCGCGGCACGACCCTTCCCGGCCGCGTCACGATGAACCGCTCCACCACGATCGTCATCGCGATCAACGACGTCGCCGCCAGCGGGATCATGAACCACCCGCCCTTCACCGTCATGTCCCACACCGTCGCCACCAGCCCCGGTTCCGCGGCTGACTGCGCCATCACAAGGCACGTGCTCATGGCAAGCCCTTCCAGGAAGTGTCACCGACCCTTCGTCACCGCGCCGCGACCCGGCACCGGCTCGGGCGACGCCGCCCGACGCTGCTCCGCCGCCAGCGTCGCCCAGCGCGTCCCGGGGAACCGCTGCACAACCTCATCAAACTGCTTCGCCGCGTCCCCCGTGCGGCCGAGCTCCCTCAAACAGCGCCCCGCCTCGTACAGCGCCGCCGCGGTCCACTCCGGGTACGCGAACAGCACATCGGTCTTCACAAACTCCGCCACCGCCTGCTCATACTTCTTCTGCGCGTACAGGCACTCGCCGACCTGGAACTGCGCCCGCGCCGCCGTCGCGCCTTCGTGCCGCTCCAGCACGCGCCGGTAGGCGCCGATCGCCTCGTCATGCCGCCCCTGGTTCTCCAGCGCCCAGCCCAGCCCGAACTGCGCCTGGTACCACACCGGCGAGCCGCCGAAGCTCTCCAAAAACCGCCCGTACGCGCGCTCGCTCGCCGCCCAGTCCTGCGCCCCCGCCCACGCCTCCCCCAGCCTCAGCAGCGCGCTCGACCGTACCTCCTCCGCGCCCCCCTCCGCAGCCCTCGACAGCTCTCCCGCCGCCCCGCGCGCATCCCCCGCGGCGAGCAACGCCTCTCCCCGCACCAACCCCGCGGCATGAACCAGCGAACTCCCCGGGTACGCCGCAGCGAACCCCTTCAGCGCATCCGCCGCCTCCCGCGCCCGCCCCATCTGCAACAGGCACGCGCCACGCAGGTACACCGCCCGCTCACCCACCACGCCCGGATCCGCGCCCGCCAGCCCCGGCGTGGTCGCCAACGCCTCATCCGCGAGCTTCAGCGCCCTCTCATAGTTCTTTGCCCGCAGTTCAAGCTGAGCCAGTTCCAGCCGTGCGTACGCCCCCAGCCGGGGCGTCGAACCTTCCAGCAACGACCCTAACGCCGCACCCGCCTCCTCCACCCGCCCCAGCGACCGCAGCCCGACCGCCAGCTCGTACGCCGCGCTCGCGCGGGTTTCGGCATCGAGCGACGCCGGCACGCTGCGCAAGTCCTCCAACACGCTCTCCACCCGCCCCTGCCGGCTCACCGCGATCGCGCGCAGCACACGGGCGCGGTCCGCCCCGGCTCCTTCGGGCCCTGTTTCCAGGTAGCCCGACAGCGCGGCCTCCGCCTCCGCGTACTTCCCCGCCCCCAGCAACGCCGAACCAACCTCCAGCCCCGCCCCCGCCTCCCCGCCCCGGGCCAGGAGTTCCGCGGCCTCCGCGTGCCGGCCCTGACGCGACGCGATGCTGGCCAGGTGTCGCCGCACATGCGCCGCGAACGGTCCCGAGCCATCCCCGGCCAGCGCTTCGAACACCCGCCGCGCCTCATCCAGCCTGCCCAGCTCCATCAGCGACTGCCCGCGCTCGAAGGCCGCCTGAGAAGCCGCGGGCCACGTACCGCCCGCCACCGCCTCGAGGATCGGCAACGCCTCCGCGTGCCGCGACAGCCGCTGCAGGCACACCGCCCGCCGCAGCCGCGCATCCGCCGCGTCCGCGGGCTCCCCCGCCTCGACCGCCAGCCGCTCAAACCAGCCCTCCGCCTTCTCCCACTGCTGGCGCGAGAACAGCGCATCCGCCAGCACCATCACCGCACCCCGCCGCAGCCCCGGCTCCCCGCCGAGCTTCAGCGCCGCCTCAAGCTGCACCGCCGCCGCATCCACGCGCTCCAACCTCACCAAGCACACCGCCCGCCGCAGCCCCGCCCGCGCCGCGTAGTTCTCAGCCCCCTCCGCGCCATCAAGCGCGGTGTAAGCCGCGAGAGCCTCCCCGTGCCGCTCCTGCGCAAACGCGTTCTCCGCCCTCAGCAGCACCGCCGTCACGCCCCGCGACTTCCCCGCGTGCCGCTCCTCCAGCCCCGCCAGCAACCGCCCGGACTCCTCAAACCGGCCCAGCCTGTGCGCACACCACGCCCGCGCCAGCAGCGCCTCCGCCGCCAGCTCGCCCGCGCCGAACCGCTCCAACCACTCGCCCCACGCCCGATAGGCCCCCTCCTCATCACCCGCCAGCGACAGCGCGGCCGCACGCTCAAACTCGATATCCCGCAGCACCGCGCTCCCCGCGAACCGCTCCGCCGCGGCCTCCAGGTTCGCCACCGCCTCCGCGTGCTTGCCCTGCCGCACCTGCACCCGCGCGAACCAGTACGATGCCTCAGCCCTGGCCGCCTCCGCCCCCGCCCCCCCCCCCCCCCCC
>JAEYTB010000268.1 GCA_023434205.1 Planctomycetota bacterium
GGGGGCCCTGAAAAGAGGGTGGGGAGTGTTGGCGGGCAGGGGGCGGCGGTCAAGCAACGCGGGCGGTTTTCACGCCGGACATTGGCGGCGGCCGTTGTGTAGGGCCGATGGGGATTGCATGCGCACCCAACTCATCGCGGCGGCGGTCGGAGCGGCGTGGCTTGTAGGGGCGGCGGCGGCGCAGTGCCCGGAGCCGCAGTGGAGGAGCATGGCGAGCGTGCCGGGGGTGCATGGGCGGGTACACTGCGCCGTCGAGTGGGACCCCGACGGCGTGGGTCCTCGCGAGACAGTGCTGGTGGTTGGTGGGGAGTTCAACTCCGCCGGCGATGTGCTCGTGAGGAACCTGGCTGTCTGGGACGGCACAAGCTGGACCGCGGAGGTGACCGGATTTCAGAACGGGTTCGCCACCGGCGGCCGGTTCTCAGCGCTGGTGGTACGCGAGGGTCGGCTCTTCGCGGCAACCAGAGACCTGCTCGACGAGAACGGAATGCCCGGGCCCGCGGTGCTGGAGTGGAACGGGACGGCGTGGGTGTCCGTCGGTGGGATCGAGGGGGCGTGCACGCACCTGATTGAGTATTCCGGCGGGTTCGCCGCGGCGGGGCAACTGAGACTTCCCGGAGGAATCGAGACGGACGTTGCTGTCTGGGATGGCGCGGCGTGGGGGGCGATCGCCACGCTTCAGGAGAGCGGCGGCTATCAGGGGTGGGTTTACAGTCTGCACGCGGATGGCGCTGACCTGCTGATGGCCGGTCGCTTTGGGGGTGTGAACGGCGTCGCGATGCACCACCTGGCACGGTACAGCGACGGCTCATGGTTGGACCTGAGCCTGCCCGAGGCGGGCACGTGCTACGGCGCCACAAGCCTCAACGGCGAAGTGGTCGCAGCGTACGGGCCGAGCCCGTACAACTCACCGGCTCAAATCTACAGAAGCGGCGCCGGCGGATGGGACGTCAGTCCGACACCCACGGAGTTCATGGCCCGTCCGGTGGTGCTTCAGGGCGACTTGTACCTGGTCACCCTGCCGTACAACTCGGGCGGCTGGGGCGGCCCCGTCCCGCTCTGGAAGTGGGCCGGTGGAGCATGGCAGCCGGTCGGCGCGGGCATCGCCGGCGGCGTCCGCGACTTGGCGCTATTCCGCGGCGGGGTGATCGCGTTGGGCGACATTTCCTTCGCGTCCGGGCGCGCGGCGGAGGGCCTGGCACGCCTCGAGAGTGGCGCGTGGATGCCACTGGGCACCGGAATTACGGGAAACGGCGCCTCCGCGGTAGTGTGGCGAGGGCAGTTGTGCGTGTCGTCGATCAGCGACCAATCGCAGGCCGCCGCGTACGGCGTTCACCGCTGGACTGGCACGGAGTGGGCACGCCTTCCGATCCAGGGGGACATGACTTCTCTCGTGGTCTGGGGCGACGACCTGGTGGGGATGGCGGAGCACCAGATCGTCCGCTTTGACGGCGTGAGCACCGAGCAGATCGGCACGCTGAGCGGCTGGTATCCGCGGCCGTATGTGTTCGAGGGCGTGCTGTACTGCCACACCATGAGCCACGTCTACCGCTTCGACCCGCCGGGCTGGACAGCGCTCGGCGAAGTTGCTGGCAACCCCGAGGCGCTCGCGTGGCATGACGGGTCGCTGTATGCGTCAGGCTCGCTCGAAGTGCAGGACTACACGCACCATGGTGTTGCCCGCTGGGATGGCTCTGTCTGGGTACCGGTGGGCGCCCGTCCTGCGCAGGTCTTCCACTTCGTGCCTAAGGGCCTGGCCAGCTTCAACGGCGACCTGTACGCGTGGGGCGAGTTTCACGTCAACCAGCCGTGGAGCCTCCACGGCATCGCGAAGCTCGTGGGGGACCAATGGACCATCCTGTCGGACCCGGAGCATTACCCGATGCAGTACATGCGGGTGGTCGGCCGCCACCTGGTTGCGGTGGATGGGCCGGGCTTCGACGCCGACTACTCCGTTAGGGCATTCAACGGCTCGCGCTGGCGCACGCTGGCGCAGCTCAACAGCGGCCCCGCTCACATCGGGAACATGGGAGGTGTGGTTGAGCTTGAGGGCGAGCTCGTGCTGTTCGGCGACTTCAGCCGGGTGGACGGCACCGCCGCGCGCATGATCGCCGCGGCCCGGATCGACCCGTGCTGCGGAAGCGCGGACTTTGACGGCGATGGTTCGCCGGGCACGGATGCGGACATCGAGGCGTTCTTTGCGTGCCTGGCGGGGCGGTGCTGCGAGGGGTGCGGGGCTGACTTTGATGATGACGGCGACACCGGGACGGACGCGGACATCGAGGCGTTCTTCCGGGTGCTGGCGGGCGGGGTGTGCTGAGGGTCGTGGTCGCGGCGGGCGATGAACTACAGTTGACGCGTGCCGGAACGCGTGCGCATCACCGATGTCTCTCCCCGCGATGGGCTCCAGAACGAGCCCGGCGTGATCCCGACCGCCGAGAAGGTGCGGCTGGTGGAGCTGCTGTGCGCCACGGGCGTGGATGAGGTGGAGGTCACCAGCTTTGTGAGCGCGAAGTGGGTGCCGCAGCTGGGGGATGCGGAGCAGGTGCTGAGGGGTCTGTGGCAGCGCCGCGGATCGGCGGGCGGGGCGCTGCCCTCATTGTCGGTCCTGATTCCTAACAAGGTCGGGCTGGAGGCTCTCTCGCGGCTGGAGGGGGAGGGTTTTGGCCGGGTCGATCGCGTGTGTCTGTTCACCGCGGCGAGCGAGACGTTCAATAAGAAGAACACGAACGCGTCGATCGACGAGAGCTTCGAGCGGTTCATGCCGGTGTTCAAGGACGCGTGGGAACGCCGGCGCGCGGTTCGGGTGTACATCTCGTGCGCGTACGGGTGCCCGTTCGAGGGCGAGATCACACCGCAGCAGGTGCAGCGGGTCGTTCGGTTGTGCCTGGGCATCCTGTCGCACCCGGAGTTCACGGCGCGGGATGACCACGGGATCCCCAGCGTGGACATCGCGATCTCGGACACGATCGGCGCGGCGACGCCTGGGAAGATCCATGCGGTCCACCACGCCGTGGCGGATATGGGCGGCGAGAGCCCGCTGGCGGGGCTGTGGGCGGAGATGTTGGGCAAGGCCTCGCTGTCGCTCCACCTCCACGATACGTTCGGCCGCGCGGCGGACTGTGTGCGCAAGGCGCTGGAGCTGGGCGTGCGCTCCTTCGACGGCTCGGTCGCCGGGCTGGGCGGCTGCCCCTACGCCAGCACGCCCGGCAAGCGGGCGCCGGGGAACATCGCGACCGAGACGCTGGTGCGGACCATCCACGATGCGGGGTACGAGACGGGCGTGGACCTTGACAAGCTCGCGGAGGCCGCGGCGTATGCGCGGGAGATCGTGAGCAGGAGCCGCGCCGGGGGCGGGGGATGATCGACGTCACACCCCACGGCGAGGTCTCGATCATCCGGCTCGACAGGCCCACGAAGCGCAATGCGCAGACGCCGGGGATGCTCGCGAGCCTGGTGGGGGCCGTGGAGCGCGCGAACAGCGCGCGGGCGATCGTGCTGTCGGGGGTGGGTGAGGTGTTCTGCGCGGGGTTCGACCTGACCCTGTGCCGCGATGACAACTCGGTGCTGGGGGAGCTGCTCACGGGGCTGTCTCGGGCGGTGCGGGCGCTGCGGTCGGCGCCGTGCCCGGTGGTGGTTTCGGCGCACGGCGCGGCGATCGCGGGGGGCTGTGCGCTCGCCGCGGCGGGCGACATCGTGGTCACCAACACCGGCGCGAAGCTGGGGTACCCGGTGGTGAAGCTCGGGATTTCGCCGGCGGTGAACGCGCCGGTGCTGCGGGCGAGCATCGGGGATGGTGCGGCGCGGACCCGGGCGCTGGACCCGGGGCTGGTGGATGGGCGGGAGGCCTGCCGCGTGGGGCTGGCGCACTTCTGCGTGGAGGGCGCGGCTCAGTGCGAAGCGGAGGCGATCCGGATCGCAGAGGGGCTGGCGCAGAAGCCGCGGCAGGGGCTGGGGTACACCAAGCGGTGGCTGGGCGAGCTGGACGGCACGCTGGACGACAAGGGTTGGGAGCGGGCGCTCGCGGCGTCGATGTCGCTGGTGGGCAGCGCGGAGCAGGTGGAGCGGCTCGCGGTGGTCTGGGCTGAGAAGAAGGGCTGAAAGGGAAGGCATGGGGCAAGACATCAACGAACTCGCTCAGTTGTCCGTGGCCGGCAAGGTCGCGACGCTGACGCTGAACCGGCCCGAGGCGCGCAACGCGCTCTCGCTGGACCTGCTGGCGGCGCTGCACGCGCGCGTGGACGAGGTGGCGGCGAGCAAGGCACAGGTGCTGGTGGTGACGGGCGCGGGCAAGGCCTTCTGCGCGGGCATGGACCTCAAGCTGGTGCTGGACACGCCCGGTGCGCCCGAGAAGCTGCTGCACTCGCTGGCGGACCTGACGCTGAAGCTGCGGGCACTGCCGATGGTGAGCGTCGCGAAGGTGAACGGCGCGGCGATCGGCGGCGGGTGCGGGCTGTCGTGCGTGTGCGATATCGCCGTGACGCACGCGGACAGCAAGATGGGCTACCCGGAGGTGGACCTGGGCGTGTGCCCGGCGGTGGTGGCTCCGTGGCTGGTGCGGAAGGTGGGCGCGGGCCGGGCGCGGATGATCCTGCTGATGGGCGGGCTGGTCACCGGCGAACGCGCGTTCGAGCTTGGGATGGTGGACCGGGTGGTGCCGACGATCGCGGAGCTGGACGCGGGCGTTGATGAGATCGTGCAGCGGCTGTGCAGCGGCGGGCCGCACGCGCTCGCGGCGACCAAACAGCTGCTCAACGACCTGGATGGGTCACACAACGCGGGCGTGGTGAAGCGGGGCGCGGACCTGTCGGCGAAGGTCGTGGCGATGCCGGAGACGCAGGCGGTGCTGCGGGCGAAGTTCGGGCAGAAGTAGCGGTCAGCGGGTGCCGGAGGCTTCCTGCATGCGCTGCTTGCACTTCTCGGCCTCGACCCGGAGGCGTTTATGCACCTCGGCATCTGCCTGCGGGTTCTTTTGGATCCATGCCTGACGATTCGACCATTCACGCATGGCGTCCTGACGGTTCAGGGTTGCGATCTGCTCATCGGAGATCGGCTCGGGCGGCGCTGAGCCGGCGGCCGGGCGCGCGGAGGGCGCGGGGGCAGCGACAGGGGTGACGCCGTACAGCGCGCTCAGCATTGCCAACTTCTGGTTGTCATCCAGCACAGTGAAGACCTTCTGGAAGAACTCGCGCCGCTGCTCGGGGGTGGGCTTGCCCGCCGCGGCGAGCTGGGCGAAGTCGCTCGCGTAGGTGCGGACCTGCCCCTCCTGCTGGGGCGTGAGGTTGAGCTTCGCGATGAGGTCGTTCAGTGCCGCGGTCTTCGCGGCGATCTGACGGTCGTAGGAGCGGCGCAGGTCGGCGCCCACGGACAGCAGCATCTCGCGCCCGCGGAGGGCGGACTGGCGCTTCTCGGGGGTGTCGTGTTTGGGGTCCTGCGGGTAGGTGGCGTCGGCCTCGGCCATGATGGCGCGGCGGTAGTCGCCGACGAGCTGCTGGACCTGCGCGGCCTTCTCGGGCGCGATGAGGCCGGAGGCCTGGCGGAGGAGCGTGCCGTGGGACTTGTTGTACTCCTCCATGGGTTGCATGGCGCGGGCGAGCTCGGTGAGGGCCTGCATTCGTTCGCGGGGCGTGTCGCTCTGGCGGAGGCCTTGGAACTTGAGGAGGCGTGGGATATTGTCGGCGACGATCTTGTCCAGGACCGCGCCGCGCTCGGTGAGGACCTTGTCCACGGCCTCGCGCTCCTGGGGGTTGAGGCCGACCAGGTCGAGCGCGGCCTCTTCGGGCGTGGTCTCGAGGCGGATGATCATGCCCGTGTCGAGGCTCTGGCGGATGAGCGTGGCCTCGCCCGCCTGGGGCTGGACCTGCGGGCCGGAAAGGTCGGGGGGCTGGGGCGCGGGCGGGGCGATCTGTGCCGCGGCGGCGCCGGCAAGGAGGGCGAGGGCGAGCAGGGGGGTGAGGATGCGCATGGGGCGGCTCCTTGAACGGGCAGAACGCGGCGGGGCCGCGGAGGATTGCGGCAATTCTAGCGGGCGGCCGCTACCCTGCGGGCATGGACAAAGCCGCGCTCGCCAGGGCCATCGCTGATATCGCCGTGCTCAAAGGGACGTTTACGCTCCGCTCGGGGAAGACGTCGAGCTACTACCTGGACAAGTACCTGTTCTCGACGCGGCCGGAGCTGCTGAAGGGGCTGGGGCCGCTGTTCGCGGAGCGGATCGGCGCGGTCGAGCAGCGGCTGGGCGTGAAGGCGGACCGGCTGGCGGGGGCGGAGCTGGGGGGCATCCCGCTGGTGACGGTCGCGAGCCTGACCACGGGCAAGCCGTGCCTCTTTATCCGCAACAAGAAGAAGGACTACGGCACCTCGAAGCAGCTTGAGGGCGTGGTGAACAACGGCGAACGGGTGATCCTGCTGGAGGATGTCGCGACCACGGCGGGGCAGGCGCTGGAGGCGGTGTCGGTGCTGCGGGAGGCGGGGGCGCAGGTGCTCGCTGTGATCGCGACGATCGACCGGCTGGAGGGGGCGCGCGAGAACGTGGAGAAGGAAGGTCTCGTGTTTGAGGCCCTGTTCACGCGGCGTGACCTGGGCGTGGGCGATTGACGCCGTTCAGTCGGCCCGCTTGAAGAGGTCCAGGAAGCGGTCCTCGTACTGCTTGAAGACACCCAGGCGGTCCAGCTCGTCCTTCAGGCGCATGGCGCGGTTGCGGTCCTTCGCGGCCTCGACGAACATCTGCTCGATGCGGTTGCGGGTGCCAAAGTCCAGGGCCACGGCCTTGGGCTCGGCCTCGCTGACGGGCTTGCCGGGGCTGGGCTCGGTAAGGCCCTCGGGCTTCTCGATCGTGCCGGTGGCGTCGCCGCCCTCCTCGATCTCCGCCTCCTCATCGTCGGCGAGCTCATCGAGGTCGATGGCGCGGTCGCTCTGCTTCATGCGCTCCATGAGCTCGACGAGGGCCTCTTCGACCGCCTTGGCGTGGCCGTTGAGCTCTTCCATGTCGATCTCGACGCCGGCGAGGGTGTTGAACGCGCCCAGCACCGCCGCCGCGGCCTTGGGGTTGGGCACCGCCGCGGCGAAGAAGGGGATCTCGCCCAGCATGCACAGCCCCGAGAGGCCGATCTGGGAGGCCGCGCCGAGCAGCACACCATTGAGCCCGCCGATCTGGCCGTCCTCGAGCGTGCGGATCTCAAGGCGGCGCAGCTCGTCGAGCATCTGCTGGTCGGTGGCGGCGCCGACGACGCGGGGGTCCCCGGCGGGGTGGAGCTGGGAGGCGAGCGAGGCGAAGGTGATGAGCCGCTCGATGTTGAGCTCCGAGGCACGGTCGAGCAGCTCGTGGGCGAAGGCGTAGGTGCCGCTGGTGGGCTGGGCCTCGCCCAGGAAGACGTAGAGGTCGCGCCCGCCGGGTTCGGGGTTCTTCCACTTGTAGATGACCGAGCGGGGCATGTGGGGCGGGACGATCACGCCCTCCTTGACGGTGACCTGCTGAATATCAAAGTGGCCGCGGGGGAAGAGCTCGGCGACGGGCCGCATCTCGAGCTCCTGCACCAGGTAGCCCGCGGCGATCACCGCGACGTTTCCCATGCCGGGCCACGCGGCGACCATCCAAGGGCGCGGGCCCTCGGGCTTCTTCTTGCGGGGCTGTTCGGGCTTCTTGGCCATTGCACACATGAGTTCGACCGCGCCTGGAGCATCGATGCACCCCCCGCACGACACCAGGAGCATGGTCGATGGGCTTCAAGCAAACGTGAAAGTTGGCGGTTGGGCAGAGAATTGCCCGGGTGAAGTGTGGACGCGGCCTGAGCGGCACATGAAACGGGACCGTTGACTGCCACAATGGCGGCTCAACCGGCCAGACCGACGAGCCACCGCACGATGGTGATCAGCCCGACGACCACGGACGCGCCGAGCAGGAGCAGCACCAATCCGCAGCCCCAGCCGAAGGTCTTGTCCCTCCAGTCCGCCTTGGGTTTCGAGGGCGGTTCATCGAAGGGCGGGCCCAGCTCGCTGAGACGCACGGCGACCTGCGGGGGAAGGGCGGCGCGCGAGCCGTAGCGCGCGAACCGCGGCAGCGCGAGCAGGAGCTGGCGCGGCTGGGGACCGTGCCGGGCCCTGAAGCGCTCGATCGCTGCGGGTGATTCGGGGTCGCTGGACTCGCACACGAAGTACCAGCGGCCGGCTTCTTCGGGGTCCCCCATGCGCGTGCTGAGGCGGGCGATCTGCTCGCACGCCGCGGCGTCGTAGCCCTGGTTGCGGACAAAGGAGACCAGCCGCCGGCGTGCGGAGCCGAGGTCGCCGGCGGCTTCATCGCGTTTGGCGCGGTCGAGGGCGTTCACGGGTGGTCCTGTCACGTCCTGTCACACGCAGACGTTGGGACGCTGCGGGTCGGCGAGGTGGGCGGGGTCGATCTCGCACTCCTCGAACTTCTCGATGAGCGCCATGATGCCGTGCTCAAGCTTGAAGTCCATCTCCTCGGCGAAGAGCGGGACAAGCGCGTAGAAGGCGGTGGTTCCACCGTCCGTGCTCAGCTCGGCGAAGCCGTCCTTCAGGATGTCGCCCGAGAGCACGAGGACCCCGACGAAGGGGCAGTCGGGGGTGTAGAGCTC
>JAEYTB010000014.1 GCA_023434205.1 Planctomycetota bacterium
CGCTGCCCTTGCCGTAGCTGCGGGCGCCGAGCACCACGCCGTCGAGCTGGCCCTTGCGGGCGTAGGTGGCGATGGCCCCCGCGACGATCTCGCTGGCCGAGGCCGAGCTCTCGTTGATCAGCACCACCACCGGCGTATCCGCCAGGCTCGCGCGGCTGGGCTGGGCCATCTCGGGCTGCTCGATGATCCCGCCGGGGCCCTGGGTCATCACGATCGCCCCGTCGGGCACCTTGATGAACCGGCGCGACACCTTCACGGCCTGGTCTAGCAGCCCGCCCGGGTTGTAGCGAAGGTCGAAGATCAGGCCGTTGAGCCCCTGGCGCTTCATTTCTCCGATGGCGCGGTCGAGCTCGGCGACGGTGGACTCGGAGAACTGGAGGAGCCGCACGTAGCCGATCTTGTTCTCGTCATCGATGAACCAGTCCCAGGAGTCCTCGCGGATGCCCTCGCGCTGCCAGCCCTTGACGCTGGAAACGTTGATCACGCCGCGGGTGACGGTGACTTCGACGGTTTCGGTCTTGCGGGCCTTGGCGCGGGCGATGGCGGCCTTGCGCTCGGACTCGGGGTCGCTGGCCTCGGGGGTGGCCACGCCGGGCTCAAGGTCGCTCTTGGCCTGGGGGCTGGGCGCGGCGCCCGCCTCGTCGTCGTCCACGGGGCGGCCCAGCGTGAGCGTGACGGGCGTGCCCTCGGGGCCGGTGATCACCTCGACCGCCTGGTCCAGCGAGAGGCCCAGCATGGGCTGGCCGTTGACGGCCTTGATGATGTCCCTGGGGTGGATGCCGGCCTTCTGGGCGGGCGTGCCCTCCAGCGGCGTCACCACGCGGATGTTGAACAGCTCGTCGTACTCGATCTGCACGCCGATGCCGACGAACCGGCCCTCGGTGTTGCGCATGAACCGGTGCAGTTCATCGGGCCAGATGATGCCGGAGAACTCGTCGAGCTTGGCCGTCATCCCGTTGCCGAACTCGTGCAGCAGCGCGGCCTTGGGGATGCGCACGGAGGTGTTGTTCACCGACACCAGCCGCTCCAGCAGGTTGTCGAGCTGCGCCCCGTCGTACTGACCGCCCCCGGGCCGGCGCGAGCGCTCGGCCACGGCCTTGATTTCGGCGTCCACGAACGCGAGCATCGCCTGGCGCGGCCCCTCCTCCCCGATCTTCGGGAAGGCGGCCTGCAGGTCTGACGTGGTCACCATGGTGCGGACGG
Organism: Planctomycetota bacterium; assembly: GCA_023434205.1. Lineage (GTDB taxonomy): Bacteria > Planctomycetota > Phycisphaerae > Phycisphaerales > UBA1924 > JAEYTB01. Next base: position 1,204 of record JAEYTB010000014.1, read on the forward strand.
CCTCGAGCCCGCCGGTCACCACCGAGTTCATCGGCGTGCCCTCGACGTGGCTGCGGACCTTCGCCGCGGCACGCAGGATCAGCACCTCGTCGATGCCCTTGGTCTTGACGGTGTAGTCGTCGCCGAAGGGGTTGTAGGGCGGGAGCTCTTCATCGGTGCCCATCGCCTTGGCCCGCGCGGCCCGCTGGTTGTAGAGCTTCTCGGGGGCGTACATCCGCAGCATCTCCTGCCGCTGGATGATCCGCCGCACGTCGGGCTTGTAGGTGCCCTGCACGTCCAGCAAGGCGTCGAGGAGCACGAACAACTCGCCGGCGGAGACGATGTCGCCCCTCGCCTCGGCCGCGTGCGCCGCGCGCTCGGCGGTCTGCATCACCGTGCGGATCTTCTCCTCGCGCACGACGGAGTCCTTGTCCAGCGAGAGGAGCTGGATCTCGATCGCGGCCCGCAGGGCCTTGGCCAGGGAGATGTCGGTCGCAGGGCGCGTCTCCAGGGCCTTGTCCAGCTCCTTACGGACCTCCTCGGTCCGCTTCTCGCGCTCCACCTCGCGCTGGGCGATGTGCTGGGACAGGAGGGTCGCGGCGTCGGAGATCGACCCCGCGGCGGCCTCGGGCTTTTCGAGCCGGTCCAGGGCGCGGTTGAGCTTCAGGAGGTCACCGGTGCGGGCGGTGTCCCACAGGGCGGTCAGGTCCCCCACCGCCACGGTCCCCGCGTTCTCGGCGAGCTGGCGGGGCGACTGGACCTGGGCGGACACGTGGACGGTCGAGAGGCCGATGAGCAGGACGCTCGTCAAGGCCGCGGCACGACGGAAACTCGGCATTCGTGGCTCCAGTCAGGGGTGATGAGGCGGGAGCGGGGTCGTGGGGACCATCGGCGTTGGGCGAGGCGGGTGTCCAGCCCCGGCCCGGGGACGGCGGTCCGCACCATGATATAGGACCACACAAGCGGCACGGTTCGCGCGATGGGTCTGGTTGGACCCTACTGCGCTCCGTTTTGGGGTGTCTTCACATGAGCTAGGACGCGGTACACGACCAGTCCCGCCACAATCACGGCCAGGGCGCCGACAAACCCCAGCACCACGGGCTCAAAGGCGGCAGACTCGATCCAACCCCGCTCCACCCCCATGCTTGCGGTCAGGAGCACCACCGGGCCCACCGTGTATCCCATGCCGATGAGGGCCTCGTGCTTCCCGCCCGCCTGGACCTCCGACTGGCCGACCTCCATGGCGTAGTAGATGGCACCCGAGTAAACCACGGCCATGCCCACGCCGAAGAGCGCCAGTCCGACGGCGAGGACGGCAATGAACCAGCCCTGCGTGGGCGCCCGGTCGGCGAAGACCGTCACCGCGAAACCGCCGACCAGGAGCACCCCTCCGGCGACGGCCGGGAACCAACGGCCGTGCCAGCCCTGCCAGCGATCCAGCACGAAGAACATCAGGACCCGCGGGGCCAGCCACGCCGAGGCGATGATGGTCTGGTACTCGTCGTTCACCCGCATCCGCGTCATGACGCTGGGCAGGTACGGCCCCAGGGCGCTGCTGACGACGTACGACATCGGCAGCAGGAGCCGGAAGGTGACGAGGAGTTTGTAGTAGACCGGCGGGTGCGGCTCGTGCTCTTCGGGGTCGTGCGGCGCGGGGTCGCGCGAGAACCAGGTCAGCAGCCACCAGCAGCCCAGGTGTACGGCGCCCAGGGCCAGAACCGTCCCCGCCGGCGCCCGCTCGACGAACGGCGCGATCCCGAAGTAGGCCGCGACCACCGCGGATGACCACACGATGTTCCACCGCCCCACGACCTTGCGGAGCGGCGCGCCCGAGCGGCCCCCGCTCAGATAGCTCTCGACCATCGGCCACAGCACGCCGGTGAGCGGGCTGTACAGCGCCACCACGAGCCAGATCGGCCAGCTTGACCGCCCCTCACCGCCCTGCAGCCACAGGGCCGCCTGGGGCACCACGCAAAGCAGCGCCATGACCAGCATCATGGCGCCCAGGATGGCCCGGCTGCTGGCCCCGGGCACCACCGCCCTCACCCAGGCGATGAGCGGCTGGGCCCCCAGCGCCCCCACGATGTACGTCACGCCCATCAGCACCGCCAGCCAGTAGTTCAGCGCATCGCTGAACCCGTAGCCGTGCTTGGTCAGGTACACGACGCCGTTGGTCACCACCCCGGTGCCGATGCTGTTGAAGAACGTGAACGTGAACACGGCCCAGATCGGGGTGATCCGCCCGCGGGTAGCGGGCTGCGCGAGGATGGCGGGGGGCTCGGGGGACACGCCTTGGGGGAAGATTCGCCCGCGGCGTTTGCCGTGCGGGGGGTCGGATCGTAGCATCACCGGCCCAAACCCGGTCCGGCGATGCCGGCAGGTGGGGGCATGTAGTGCCCGTAGCTCAACTGGATAGAGCGCTGCCCTCCGAAGGCAGAGGTTACAGGTTCAACTCCTGTCGGGCATGTTTCGAGGCTCCCCCTGTGGGAGCCTCTTTCGTGCGCGGACCGCGCACGAAAAAAGGGCCGCCGCCCAGCCTGCCGGGCGGCGACCCCATGATCTGATTGACCGGCGATCAACTCACCGGTACAGGTTCGTGGACTCGGTCTCTTCCACGGGCGAGGTGAGCTGGTCGGCGGTCATGCTGGCGCCGAACCGCACATCGCCGGGGCCGACGGCCCGCACGCGGACCTGCCACTCCGCCGTGGCCTTGGGCGCGAGGCGAGCGAGCGGGGCGAACTCGAAGCGGCGGTTCTCGCCCTGGCGGCCGGTGATATCGCGGTTGTTCTCCCCGCCGCGGGCGGCGACGAACTCGAGTTCCGCGGGCAGGACGGTCGTCACCCGCACGTTGGTGGCGGGCTCGGAACCCTGGTTGGTGATGCGGATGGTGTAGACCGTCTCCTGGCCCATGGGCACCGGGTCGGTCTCATCGACCACTTCCATGAGCAGCGCCGGAATGCCGGTGAAGCGGGTGACGAACTCGTCGCTGCGGGCCTCGACGCAGCGGGCCGTCGCGGTGACCCGCCCGCGCACCTCGCCGGTCTCTCGGGTGCTGATGAACACCGTGGCGGACTTGCTCTCGCCGGGCTGAAGATCGCCCAGGCTCCAGCTCCCCGAGCCGCTCCCCGCCTCGTCGGTCAGACGGGCGTTGCCGCTAAGGTCCGCGTTGACCCGCACGTCGGGAGCCACGAAGTTGCTGGTGTTGGTCACGGTCACGCGGCTGGGCACATCACGCCCGAGGTACTGCGTGTCGGGGCTGTCGATCGTGACCTGGAGTTCAGGCTGGATGACGGTGATCGTCGCCTGCTCGGCCTCGGCGGTCATGCCGCTGGCGCTGACGGCCTGAGCGCCGGTGCTGAACTCGCCGGTGCGGTCGGCCCGGGCCCGCAGCGAGACCTCCTTGGACTGGCCCGGCCCGATGTCACCCGCATTGATCTCGAGGGCACCCTGGCCGTCCGCGCTGCGCAGCCCGCCTTCCAGCGGCACCCGCACACGCACATCGCGGGCGGTGCCCGAGCCCGTGTTCGTCACCTGGAAGCGTAGCGGGATGTCCTCGCAGATCAGCGCCTGGTTGGGGCCGACCATGCTGAGGCGCAGGGACGGCGCCACAATGTTCATCGTGGTGCAGAACTCGGGCGTGTAACCGGCCATGACGCACGAGTTGACCGCGCCGGCACGGTCGGCCCGCGCCTCGATCTCGATCACCTCCGACTCACCCGGCTGGAGCGTACCGATGGGCCAGCTCCGGCCTTGGCGGTTGAAGGTGAACTCGGGGTTGTCGTCCATCCCGAAGCCCTGCACCTGCTGGCCGCGGTTGGAGAACTGCCACTGCTGGGGCAGCCCCTCGATGGGCCGCATGTTGGCGCTGGTGACCTCGAGGCCCTCGGAGGTGGTCTCGGCGACGAACACGTCCGCGAGGGTGAGGTCGCTGATGTTGGTGACGCGGAACTTGTACGTGAACGGGGCGCCCGCGACGATCTCGCCCGGGGCCATCCGCTCGACCAGCAGCACGCTGCTGTCGCGCTCGCCCGTGGGGAACGCGGCGGAGACGACCTGCATGCCCTCGCTGCTGGTGTCGGCCCGGCGGGTGTCGGTCCGGGTCGCGGTTCGGGGGGCGGTGCGGGCCTCTCGGTCTGTGATGACCGTGCTCTGCTGCGACAAGGTCATGCGGCCCTGCTCGTCCGCGGTGAGGTTGGGGCGCGACCGAAGGAGTGTGGTGTCGGTGTCCTGGTGGGCGTAGGCGTTATCGCTGGTGCGGCAGCCGACCGACCCCGCGAGCATGACCAGCAGCATGGGCAGCGCGACGCGACGGAGGTGAGTGAACTGGGTGTGCATGGTGTGTCCTTTACTTGAACGGCGTGTGCGGGCCGCAACCAACAGGGGCGCGGAAGCCCAGACTGACCGCTATGTACTCGGTCCTTAGCGTGCCCCCACACCCCACACGGCGCGATGAGAACCGCCCTAAACCGGGCCCTCATGGTGAGGGGTGATCGGCCCACAGATAGCGAACGCACCCCCGACACGGCGTGAACGCGAGAGGATCGGAAGAAGTCACCCGGGCAGCGAGGCCCGCACCCTGGCCGGCAGCCCGGCGCGCACAAGGTCGTACGAGCGCCGGATCAGCTTTTCGAGCGGGGCCTGTTTCAGGACGCCTGCGCGTGTGACCTTTACCCACCCGAAGCGCGCGGCGTACGGCGCGGGGATGATCCCCTCCACCTTCGTCAGCCGCTCAAACTCCATCTCGTCGCACTTGAAACCCACCGAGTGCGGGTCGTCGCACTGCATCCCGGCGAAGATCTTGCCCCCGATGCAGAACATCAGGTTGTCGCCCCACTTGATGTCGGCCGTCGCCCCCGGCAGCCCGCGGCAGAACTTCCCCACCGGCGACGTCGACGCGGAGCAGGTGCGCGGGTCGGGCTCTTCGGGACGCACCGACGCTTTGTTCACTTTGGGAGTGCTCGCCCGCTTGACGACCTTATTGCGTGCCATGCGCGGCAGCATACCTCAGCGCGGCCGTACGGCCGCCGCGTGAAGGGCCGCGAGGGCCGCGACGTAGGGCTCCGAGGGCTCGACCTTCCGCCGCGCCATCGCGGCCCGGGCCACTTCGAGGAACTTGTCCAGCCGGTACAGCCGCTGCCCCTCATCCGTCGCCCAGGTAAACGGCCCCACGCAGCCCGAGACGGGCGCGGTGGTGGCGAACATCGAGCCCGTATGAAGGATGGAGCCGGTCATGATGCGCGTGCAGATGGCGGTCTTCACGTGGTCCCCGATCACGGGCCCCAGGAACGTCTCGCCGGTGCGCTCGTTCGAGCCTGTGGGCGTTGCGCGCGTGATGACCTCGCCGTAGGTGTTCAGCAGGTTCGAGACTGTTGTGCCGGCGCCCAGGTTCACCCACTCGCCCACGTACGCGTCGCCGAGGTAGCCGTCGTGCGCCTTGTTCGCGTAGCCCTGGAAGATCGTCCCGCCAACCTCGCCGTTCACCTTGCACCAGGGGCCGATGGCCGTGCCGGGGCGGATGGTGGCGCGCTCGAGCACCGTCGAATGGGGGCCGACATAGCAGGGGCCGATCAGCACCGCCCCCGGCCGCACCACCGCGTGCTCCGCCACGTGGATCGCCCCGTGCTCGCTGTCGAGCACCGCCCCCGGGAACACCCGCGCCGTGGGCGCGACCACCGCGTCCCCGCCCAGGTGCAGCGTCCCGGGGAGCGGGTCGTACCGGCGCGCCGGGTCGGGCTGCTGCATGCTCGTCAGCGCGTGGGGCTGGGTCTCGGCCAGGAGCCGCAGGTCAAGGGCGAGGGCCGCATCCCGGAAACGCCGCACGTGCCAGGGCCGCGCGAGCAGCGCCGGCGCCGGCACGGTGTGCGTGCGCAGCGAGGGCGTCCCCTGCGTCGAGAGGAAGAGCTGGGCCGCGTTGCTCTCCATGCACGCCGCGACCAGGTGGCCCGTGCCTTCTTCCACCAGCCCCTCGCCCACGGGCAGTTCGAGCAGACCCGGGGGCGGGAGCACGCACCGGCCGTTGACCAGCAGCACCGGCCGGTCCGACGCGAGCGGCACGTTGACGGGCAGGGAGTGGCGTTTCGCCGTCACCGCCGCCAGGCGCTGGGGGACCTGGAGCGAGGCGATCGGCACGTCCAGCATCACCGCCAGCCGCTCGAGCGTCGTGAGCGCGCCCGTGCGGATATCGAAGGTCGGCCGCAGGTCGGTGAGGGGCGCGAGCTGAGGGACGGCATCATCAAAGATGTGTACGGCGGCCATGGGGTTAGTCTACACGCCCCGCTCCGATGCCAGCGCTTCCAGGGCGTCCAGCGAGAGCGCGTCCGATCCCTCGACAACGAGGTCCGCCCCCGCCAGCATCAGCTCCCGCGCCGTCATGGTGTGGCACACCCCCACCGCCGCGAGCCCCGCGCCCTTGGCGCTCGCCACCCCCCGCGCCGTGTCCTCGATCGCCACGCACCCGGTCGCGCCCAGCCCCAGCTTTTCCAGCGTGAGCACGTACGGCGCCGGGTCCGGCTTGCTGCGGGGCGTTTCCTCCGCGGTGGTCAACGCCGCGGGCAGGCCCGCGAGGCCCAGCCACGCCAGGACCGCGTCAACCTCGTGCCGCAGCGCACCCGAGCACACCGCCACGGGGAGCAACGCCGCGGCGGACCTCAACAGGGCCACGCTCCCCCCGTAGGGCCGGCACGCCCCGGCGCGGATCGCACGCTCCATGTGTTCCCGCTTGGCGGCCATCACCCGGGCCAGGTCCGCCCTCGCCAGCGCCCGCCCCGCGCCGCGGTACACCCCCTCCACGATCTCGCGGTCGCACAGGCCCAGATACTCCGCGTCGTACTGCTCGATCGAGAGCGTCAGCCCCTCGGCGTGCAGGGCTTCGCGCAGCGCCGCCGCGTGGACGGGCTCGCTGTCCACGATCACGCCGTCAAAGTCAAAGATGACCGCCCTGAGCATTGCCGGCCCCTCTCACCACCAACCCCGCCCGCCCCCGCACTCCGGGCAGCGGGCGGACCTTCCGAGCCCGCGGAGGTCGTACCCGCACCTGAAGCACGAGTCACGCCGGCGGATTCGAGTTTCGTCAATTCGGTCCAGCCACATCTCAAGCACACCCCGCACCAGCACACCGGCCAGCAGGACCGCCAGCCCGACCACGAACGACAGCGCCCACCGGCGCGACGGCAGGAGGGCCAGCGCGACGCCCCATCCCGTGACCGCGCCAAGGGCCGTGGCGTACGACACTCCCAGCGAACACGCTTCCAGGACGCGCCTGCCCCGGTCCCTCATCCCTATTCCTCACCGACGGGCCGCGCTCCCCCACCTTGCCTTCTGGTCGGGCAGCCCGAGCATGTGCGCCAGCGGGAAGAGGAGCAGCGCCATCGGCACCGCGGCGAGCCCCGTGTACAACGCGCTCCCCAGCCCTGCCACAAGCTGCCGCTTCGCCTCCCAGGCGATCGGAGCGCCCGTCGCGTGCCGCAGCGTCAGCACCGCGCTGATCACGAGGTAGGCGACCACGGAACCCACCATCGCCAGAAAGCCCAGCGTGAACGGGTTACGCCGCATCATCACGCCGCGGAGCGCCAGCACGAGCTGGCACCCCAGCCCGTACGCGATCGCGTGGGGGCCCACGATCGTCACCGTCCCGGTCCCTTCCCGCATCGGGATCTGGAACAGGAGGTCCATCGCGATGCCCACCGCCGCGGCACACCAGAACACCGTCACCCGCGGCGCCGCCATTGCGACGAACGTCAGCAGCACGAACACAAAGCTCGGGGCCATCCCCAGGCTCCCGAGCGTCAGCCCGTCGCGCAGCCCCTGCTCAAGGCCCAAGAACACCCATGCAAGCACGATGAACACCAGCCAGTTCACCGCCCGCCCCCCTTGCCCGGCGGGGCCAGCTCGGCATCAGGCAGAATGCGCAGCACGACCTCGCTCACCCGCTCCAGGTTCTTCACGGTCGGGCGGACGGTCACCACCTTCCGCAGGGGCTGCTTGGGGCTGGGGCCCACCGATTCAACCTTGCCCACGAGGAGCATCTGCGCTGTCCGCGGCCAGTGGGCCGGGTCGCGCAGCCGGACCTCATCGCCCACCTTGGGCTCGATGACCGCGCCTGTCGCCGCGTCGCGCCGGTCCTCCACATCCCCCGTCAGCGTCCCGTCGCCCCGCGGCGTGAGCGTACACGCCAGACCCGTGGTGGGGTTGGTCGGGTCGAGCATGATGACCGCCGTGAGCCCACCGCCCGCTTTGCTCGTGATCGGCGCGACGGTGGACGTGCGGTCCCCCGCGCTCACGACCCGGCCCAGCAGCTGCAGGCCGTAGGCCATCGCGATGGTGTGCTGATCGATCCCCTGGTTGCGGCCCGCGCGGATCACCAGCAGCGGGTCGGCGAGGTCGCCCGAGCTCCCGATGACCGGCACCACAATCTGCTGCACCTGGAGTTCGGGGTCGAGCGCGCGGCCTCGCTGGAGTTCCTGGATCATCAGCCGCAGGCGGTCGTTCTCGTCCAGGGCCTGCAGGAGCTGGACCTTGGCGACCTCCACCTCGTCGCGCAGCAGTCGCAGCTCGTCCGACTCGTTCCGCGGCGTGCCCGAGGGGTACAGCCAGCGCGACACCCCTGCGAGCGGATGGCTGATCGGCGCCACCAGCGTCTGCGTCAGGCGTGAGAAGCTCGAAAACCACGACACCCACCGCACCGGCACCACCAGCGCCAGCAGTGTCAGCACGACATAGGTCAGGGGCAGGAGCTTGCGTGCGTGTGCGGGGGGGATCACGAGGGCTCCGCCTTACGCGTGGAGGTCATCCTCCAGCGTGCTCTTCCACTCCTCGAGGTGCTCGAGGTAGATGCACGTGCCGCGGGCCACGCAGGTCAGCGGGTCCTCCGCCAGTCGCGTCTCCAGGCCGGTGGCCTTCTGCACCATGTTGGTCAGGCCCCGCAGCAGCGAGCCGCCGCCGGCCATGCAGATGCCGTTGTCGACGAGGTCCGCGGCGAGCTCGGGCTCGGCTCGCTCCAGCGTCCGCGTGACGGCCTCGCAGATCGCGGTGACGGGCTCCATGAGGGCCTCGCGGATCTCCTCGCTGGTGACGGAGGTCTTGCGGGGCAGGCCGCTGATCATGTCGCGACCGCGCACGTCCATCGTGGTTTCGGCCTCCACGGGGTGGGCCGAGCCGATTTCGATCTTGATGCGCTCCGCGGTCTGCTCGCCGATCATCATGTTGTACGTGCGCTTCATGTGGTTGATGATCGCCTCGTCCATGTCGTCACCGGCGACGCGCACCGACTCGCACGTGGCGATATCCGCCAGCGACATGATGGCGACTTCCGTGGTGCCGCCGCCGATGTCCACGATCATCGACGCCGTGGCCTCCGCGAACGGCAGCCCCGCGCCGATCGCCGCGGCGATGGGCTCCTCGATCAGGTATGTCCGCCGCGCACCGGCACGCTCCGCCGAATCGAACACCGCCCGCTTCTCAACCGCCGTGATGCCGCTGGGGACGGAGATCACCACCCGCGGGCCGAAGATCTTGCTCTTGCCGTTGACCTTGCGGATGAAGTAGCTCAGCATCGCCTCGGTGATCTCAAAGTCGGAGATCACGCCGTCCTTGAGGGGGCGGACGGCGGTGATCGAACCGGGCGTCTTGCCCAGCATCTCCTTCGCCACCCAGCCCACCGCCTCGCCGTTCTTGAGGACCTGGTTCGTGCCCTTGCGCACCGCCACCACCGAGGGCTCGTTGAGCACGATGCCCTGGCCGCGCACGGAGACAAGGGTGTTGCACGTCCCCAGGTCGATCCCCATGTCGACGCTGAAGAGTCCAAGGAAGCGGTCAAGCAGCACAGGTTCGGCCCTTTTCAGCACACTCACGGCAAGCCATCTCCGACGGCGTTGAACGGTCGAAACTCCGGGGCGGGCGGTCGCTCCTTCGACCCTGGCCGATCCCCCCCATGCGAACACCAACCCACGAGCCCCAACCCCGCCCGTCGCGATCCTAAGAGAGAGATGGGTTTCAGATTATCGGCCGGATGCCCTGAAAGCCAATCGCGGAATTCGGCGCCACCGCCGCGGGGGCCCGGCGCGGACCTGAACTCGGCCCGGAACGGGGGGCGGAAGGTCCGTTTCGCCCCCAACACCTGCGGGAGGCGCGTTGTCCCATGACCGCGGCCGGCGGAGTAGGCGTTGCGGAGAACCTGTCGATATCCCGTCAACCGCCGGCCCGGCCCGGCGTGTCGATTTTCTGCTCACCGGTCCGGGTGGAGCCGCCCCGCCGCGTCCATTCGCCCCACCGTCATCGAAATCCTACTATCACCCTTCGCTCGCCCGCGAGCCCAACGAGGTACCCCCCCGATGTCGAATGTGACCGCCCGGCCCCCCATGACCAAGCCCGAATCCGGCAAGCCGGCCCGGCGGCCCAGCGATGGCCTGCCCCCCGCCACGTTCATCAAGTGGCTGCGGGATATGTACCTCATCCGCGAGTTCGAGAACCGCACGGCCCAGGCCTATCAGCAGGCCAAGATCGGCGGCTTCTGCCACCTCTACATCGGGCAGGAAGCCCTCGTCGTGGGCACCATCAACTCCGTCAACCAGGACGACCCCATTGTCACCGCCTACCGCGATCACGGCCACGCCCTGGCCCGCGGCATGACGCCCGAGGCCTGCATGGCCGAGATGTACGGCAAGATCGGGGGCTGCGCCAAGGGCAAGGGCGGCTCGATGCACATGTTCGACCGCCCCAACTGGCTCTTCGGCGGCCACGGCATCGTGTCGGCCCAGAACCCGCTGGGCACCGGCCTGGCCTTTGCTGCCAAGTACGAGGTTGAGGTGCTGGGCAAGGCCCTGCCCAACCCCGGCGTCGAGGCGGGCCAGCCCGCGAAGAAGAAGGTCGCGCTGTGCTACATGGGCGACGGCGCCCTCAATCAGGGCGCCCTGCACGAGGCGATGAACCTCGCGGGGCTGTGGAGCCTGCCGGTCATCTACATCGTCGAGAACAACGGCTACTCCATGGGCACCTCGATCCACCGGGGCACCACCATGGCCGACGACCTGACCAAGAAGGCCGACGCCTACGGCATCCGCGGCGAGATCATCGACGGCTTCGACGTCGTGGACCTCTACGACGAGTTCAAGCCCCTCGCCGACTGGTGCCGCGAGAACCAGAAGCCCGCGTTCGTGGACCTCAAGACCTACCGGTACCTGGGCCACTCGATGTCCGACCCGCAGAAGTACCGCACCAAGGACGAGGTCGAGCAGTTCAAGGCCAAGGACTCGATCGACCGCCTCGCGGCCCAGCTTATGAACGAGCGCAAGGGGCCCGACGGCAAGCCGATGATGACCGAGCAGCAGTTCATCGACATGCAGGCCGAGGTCAAGGAGCTGGTGAAGCGGTCGCTCGACTTCGCCGAGCAGAGCCCCACGCCCGACGCCTCGGAGCTCTACACCGACGTGCTGCTCAACCCAATGAAGAACATGAGCCCCTCGGGCGAGTACACCCGCGGCACGCCCAACCCGCTCTTCGACCTCCGCGAGAACCTGGACTGATCCCGCCCGCCGGGCTCAGACCAGCTTGAGAGCGTAGAAGACCGCCGTGAACGCCAGGTCCGCGATCACGATCGCGACGACGCACTGCACGACCGTGCTGGTGGTCGCCTTGCCGACGCCCGCCGCGCCCCCGCTCACGCGCAGGCCGTTGAGGCAGGCGATCACGCCGATGAGCATGCCGAAGATGGTCCCCTTGGCGACGCCCGTGTAGAAGTCCACGGACTTGGCCTGCTGGAGCAGGTTGGACATGAAGGTCGCCTCGGGGATGTCCAGCACCGTCATCGAGATGAACAGCGCCGCCGCGATCGCCACGATGTCCGCGATCACCGCGAGGGCCGTCATCGAAACGATCGTGGCCAGCACCCGCGGCACCACCAGGAACCGCACCGGGTTCAGGGCGTGGGCCTCGAGCGCCTCGACCTCCTCCCCCACCACCATCGTCCCGATCTCCGCGGCGATCGAGGCCCCGGCGAAACCCGTCAGCACGATGGCCCCGATGAGCGGCCCCAGCTCGCGCAGCACCGCCACGCCGATGATGTTGGCCACCAGTTCCTTCTGCCCGAACTGGTCCAGCGGCGGGGCGAGCTGGAAGGCCAGGATCAGCCCCACGCACCCCGACACCAGCGACACGATAAAGATGCTCTTCACCCCCACCCGCACGATCTGCGCCACGATGGCCCGCCGGCCCAGGCGGGTCCGCCGCAGGATGAGGGCCCGCGAGATCCACCGCAGCATGTCCCACAGCAAGAACACGCTGGCGCCGATCATGTCCAGCGCATTGAGGAACGTGCTCCCCGCCAGCTCCAGCGGGGCGAGCAGCGTGCGGGCGATTGAGTGTGACCGGCCGGGCTCTGCCACTCACACGCTCCCCGTTACAGCGTCACCGCCTCGTCCACGTTCCCGGTGATCTTGAACACGGTGTTCAGTCGGGCGATCTCGAACACGGCCCGCACGCGCTCGGTCAACCCCGTGAGCACCAGCGGCGTCCCGTTCTTCTTTGAGATCTGCAGGCCCTCCACCAGCGTCGCCAGCCCGGGCGTCGCCATGTACGACACGCCCGTGAGGTCGATCACCAGCTTCCGCGGCTTCTTGTCGTACGCGGACTTGATCGCCGTCTGAAGGATCGGCGCCTCGTGATACCCGATCTCGCCCGCGGGCGCGAGCACGGTCACCCCGGATCGGTCGGTCACAGACACATTCAGCAGGTCACGGTCAGCCATAGGTGTTCTTCTTCAGCAGTCGCAGTTGGTACACGGGTTCGGGCGGCTGTTCGCCGTGGCCTTCTCGCTCGCGCGCCGTTTGGTCATGGTCAGCCGCATGCCCGCCGCGCCGGGCCGCTTCTCGTACTTCACCTCGTCCATCACCTCGCGGATGATGTGAACGCCCAGGCCGCCCGGGCGGATGTCCTCCAGGTCGCGGCCTTTGATGTCGCACGGCTCCACCTGCCGCGCCTCATCCTCGATCACGATCTCCACAGCCTCCACGGGCTCGCCCACCGGCGTCAGCCGCAGCCAGATGCGGCCGTCCAGCTTCTTGTCATAGCCGTGCTTCATGACGTTGACGATGGCCTCGTCCACCGCGAGGGCCACCTGCGACGCCGCGTTGTCCGCGAAGCCCAGCCGCTTGGCCGAGAGGTTGATCATCTCCCGCACCGCGCAGAGGTAGATCGGGTTGCTCACCAGCTCCAGGGAAAGGTCGGGCCGGGTCGGCGTGCTCATCGGCGACCGCCCTGGTTCTCCGCCACCCACGCCTGCCATCGCGCCACGGCCTCCTCCCGCTCGTGCTCGCCCGCCGCGTGCTCGTACCCGAGCCGCTCGCCCGTGATCCGCTCCAGCGCATCGATCGCGAGCAGCCGGGTCGCCGGGTCGTCGCTGTCCAGCATCCTGACCAGGTCCGGCGTTGCTGATGCGTCCCGCCCCGCCGCGGCTTGCACGATGGCCGCGTTGCGTGCCGCGGGCTCGGGCGAGTTGAAGTCCGCCCGGATGGTCGGCCCGCACGCGCCCACGCACAGCAACAGAATGAAGCCGGAGGTCCGTCTCACTGGCAGGGATTGTATCGGCACACCGCACGCCCCGCCCTCCACGCCTCCCGCCCGGGTTCCGCAGGGCGGAGGGTGACCATTCCGCCGCCATCCACTTCCTCCAACCCCCCACCCGCTCCCCTCTCCCCTATCCTTCCCGTTCCCCCGCGAGGAACACCCTATGGCCAGCGCCCCCGCCCTCCCGCACGACCCGCACCGCGAGGTCATCCCGATCCTCGACTTTGGCGGCCAGACGGTCCAGCTCATCGCGCGGCGCGTCCGCGAGGCCGGCTGCTTCTCGCTCCTGGTCTCCCCCACGATCTCCGCGGACGAGCTCCGGAAGATGAACCCCAAGGGCATCATCCTGTCCGGCGGCCCTTCCTCCGTGTACGACAGGGGCGCCCCCACCTGCGACCCCGCGATCTTCGAGCTCGGTGTGCCGGTGCTGGGCATCTGCTACGGCCTGCAGCTCGCCGCGAAGCTTCTGGGCGGCACCGTGCAGGGCGGCGCCCACCGCGAGTTCGGCCGCGCCCAGCTCCACATCGACGCGTCCCGCCGGACCGAGCTCTTCATGGGCATCCCCGACAAAACCACCGTCTGGATGTCCCACGGTGACCAGGTCACCGACCTGGGCGGAGTCTTCCAGATCATCGCGAGCACACCGACATGCCCCTACGCCGCGGTCCGGGGCACGCACATGGGAACCACGATCTACGGCGTCCAGTTCCACCCCGAGGTCACCCATACACCCCACGGCAGCGACCTGCTGCGCAACTTCGTCTTTGAGGTGTGCAAGGCCAAGGGCACGTGGAAAATGGCCGACTACGCCGAGCAGGCGTGCGCCCGGGTCCGCGCCCAGGTGGGCAGCAAGGGGCAGGTCATCTGCGGCCTATCGGGCGGCGTTGATTCTTCCGTCGTCGCGGCGCTGCTGCACAAGGCCATCGGTGACCAGCTCCACTGCGTGTTCGTCGATACGGGGCTGCTCCGCAGCGGGGAGCGTGAGCTGGTCGAGACCACGTTCCGCGACCACTTCAAGATCGACCTTCACACCGTGGACGCCGAGAAGGAGTTTCTCGCCGACCTTGCCGGCGTGAGCGACCCGCAGGTGAAGCGCAAGCGGATCGGGCACCGCTTTATTGAAGTGTTCAAGGCCAAAGCGAAGTCCATCGAGGGAGCGGCGTTTCTTGCCCAGGGCACGCTGTACCCGGACGTGATCGAGTCCGGGCACGGGCACTCCGGCCAGGCCGCGGGGATCAAGCTGCACCACAACGTCGGCGGGCTGCCCGAGGACCTGGGCTTCGAGCTGATCGAGCCCCTGCGCGACCTGTTCAAAGACGAGGTCCGCAAGCTCGGCGCCGTGCTGGGCCTCCCCGACCAGCTCATCTGGCGGCACCCCTTCCCCGGCCCGGGGCTGGCCGTGCGCGTGCTGGGCGAGGTCACGAAGCAGAAGCTCGATGTGCTCCGCGAGTGCGACGAAATCCTTCTTGAGGAGATCGTCGCGAACAACCTGTACCGCAGCACTTCGCAGGTGTTCGCGGTGCTGCTGCCGGTGCAGAGCGTCGGCGTGATGGGCGACGGCCGCACATATGACAACGTCGTCGCCGTCCGTGCCGTGGAGACCCAGGACTTCATGTCCGCGGACTGGTCTCGGATCCCCTACGAGGTCCTGGCCACAATCAGCAACCGCATCATCAACGAAGTCCGCGGCGTGAACCGGGTCGTCTACGACATCTCCAGCAAGCCGCCGGCCACGATCGAGTGGGAGTGAGCACGGGGTACCCCGCTGCCCCGCGGCGGAGCTTCCTCCGATGCCCCGTCAACCTTTGCCATCCGTCGGGCCCGTGCCCAAGGGAGGGCCACCGCGGAGGCGCGGGGTAGCCGAGGCTTGCCCGTGGTCCAGCCCCAGCAGCACGATCCCCGCGACGATCAGCACGACCGCTCCGATCTTCTTGAGCGTGAGCGGCTCGCCCAGCCACCACCATCCCAAAAGGACCGCCGTGGCCGGCGCGACCCCGAACGCGATCGGCCGGAGGAGGGAAATATCCCCGCCCTGGGACCCAAGGCCAAGGTAAAAGAAAAACACGCCCGCGAACCCCGCGAGCAGCCCCGAGCCCACGATCAGGTACGCCCATGTCCGCCCCGACGCGGCCCGGTGCCAGTCCGCGGGCTCTGACTTCCACACCTGCGTCGCAAGCAGGAACGCCAGCATCGTGGGCAGGATGGTCACGCACGCCCGCACGAACGCGGCGGTCATGGGCCCCACCTGCCGCGAGTTCAGTGCGGCCTTGGTCCCGATTTCGCCCACGCCCCAGCAAAGCCCGGCGAGCACGGCAAAAAGAATGGCCTTGGTCATGCCCGGCAGGGTACAAGCCCCCGCCCCCGGCTTCATTCCGGGCCCGCAAGCCGCTAAGCTAGCACCATGGCCCAACGCACCGTCTATTCCGCGAACATCGAGTACCTCCAGATCCTCGACGAGGAGGGCAGGCTCGACGAGAAGCTGAGCAAGTTCCCCGATGGCAAGCCCGTGCTCGCCGATCAGGAAGTGCTCGAGCTCTACCAGTACATGATCAAGTGCCGCGCTTTGGACGAGATCGCCTTCAAGCTCCAGCGATCCGGCCGCATGGGCACCTACCCCCAGAACAAGGGGCAGGAGGCCGCGGCGATCGGCTCGGGCTACGCCGCCCAGCGCGGCGTGGACTGGCTCGTCCCCTGCTACCGCGAGAACGCCGCCTTGTTCATGCACGGCCTGCCCATGCACTACGTCCTCCTCCACTGGATGGGCGATGAACGCGGCAACCAGATCCCCAAGGGCGTCAACATGACGCCCCTCTCCATCCCCATCGGCACGCAGATGCTGCACGCCACCGGCATCGCGTGGGCCTTCAAGATGAGGAAAGAGGCCAAGGTCGCCGTCACCTACTTCGGCGACGGGGCGACTTCCGAGGGCGACTTCCACGAGGCGATGAACTTCGCCTCGACTTTCCAGGTGCCGTGCGTGTTCTTCTGCCAGAACAACCAGTGGGCGATCTCGGTCCCCCGCGAGCAGCAGATGAACTCGGCCACCGTGGCCCAGAAGGCCCTCGCGTACGACATGCCCACCACGCAGGTGGACGGGAACGACCTCTTCGCCGTCTACAAGGCGAGCAAGGACGCCGTGGACCGGGCCCGGGCAGGCGGCGGCCCGAGCTTCATCGAGGCCGTGACCTACCGCCTGGCCGACCACACCACCGCCGACGATGCCCGCCGCTACCGCGACGCCAAGGAGGTCGAGGCCTGGCAGGGCAAGGACCCCATGATCCGCCTGCGGAAGTACCTTTCGGCCAAGGGCCTCTGGGACGACGCCAAGCAGGCCCAGGCCGAGGAAGAAGCCAAGCCGATGGTGTCCGAGGTCGTCGCCGCGGCGGAGGGCATCCCCGCCCCCAGCACCGACGACATCTTCGACCACACCTACGCCTCCCTCCCGCCGGAGTTGGAGAAGCAGAAGCGGACGCTGCGGACCCACAGCCTCGGCCAGGACCCGGAGCAGGCGGGGCTGACCAACTCGTCGGAGTCGGTGCGATGAAGCCGGAGATCGCGGCCTTCCAGAAGGCGCAGCCGTTCGTGCCGTTCGAGATCGAACTCGTCGGCGGCCGCGTCGTTACGGTGCCTCACCCAGAGTTCGTTTACGTTGCACCGGGGAAGTCCATGTACTTCGTTGTGACCAACACCGACGGCGTCGTCGAAGTGTTCAACTCATTCCTCGTTCTTGCGGTACGTCCATCCAGGAAGACCAAGAGCCGCAAGGCTGGTTGACCGTTCCGATCTGAGCACACCCATGGCCAACCTCACCCTCGTCCAAGCCATCAACCTCGCCCTCCAACAGGAGATGGCGAAGGACCCCCGCGTCGTCTGCCTCGGCGAGGACGTCGGCCTCAACGGCGGCGTCTTCCGCGTGACCGAAGGCCTGCAAAAGCAGTTCGGGCCCGACCGCGTCATCGATACGCCCCTCGCCGAGTCGGGCATCATGGGCACGGCCATCGGCCTCGCCATGGCGGGCATGCGGCCCGTCCCCGAGATCCAGTTCGAGGGCTTCCTCGGGCCGGCGTACGACCAGCTCTGCAACCACGCCGCCCGCTACCGCACCCGCAGTCGCGGGGCGATCACCATCCCCCTCACCGTCCGCGTGCCGTGGGGCGGCGGCATCCACGCCCCCGAGCTCCACTCCGACTCGCCCGAGACCATCTACGTCCACCAGGCCGGCCTCAAGGTCGTCTGCCCCTCCACCCCTTACGACGCCAAGGGCCTGCTCACCGCCGCGATCCGCGACCCCGACCCGGTCGTGTTCTTCGAGCCCAAGCGTGTCTACCGCTCCTTCCGCGAGGAGGTCCCCGAGGACGAGTACACCATCGAAATCGGCAAGGCCAAGGTCGTGAGCGAGGGCACGGACATTACGGTGGTCACCTGGGGCTCGATGGTGTTCGAGTGCCTCAGCGCCCTGGACAAGCTGCCCGAGGACATGAGCGTCGAGCTGATCGACCTCCGCACGCTCTACCCCATCGACGTGGACACCATCGTCCAGAGCGTGCAGAAGACCGGCCGCGCCGTCATCGTGCACGAGGCCCCCAAGACCTGCGGCCTGGGAGCCGAGCTCTCGAGCCTGATCCAGGAGCACTGCTTCCTGCACCTCAAGGCCCCGGTGCAGCGCGTCGCGGGCTTCGACACGATCATGCCCTACTACAAGCTCGAGCTCGACTACCTCCCCGACGCCAAGAAGATCGAGGAAGCCGTCACGCAGTGCCTGGCCTACTGAGCCGCCACCGCCCGCGGCGGGCGCGGGGCCCGGTGCGCTGCGCCGGGTGATTCCTCGCGCAGCAGCGTGTACGCCGCGCCGAGCGCTTCCAGCCGCGCCCGAGATGTCTCGATCGCGGGCGTGCCGATGTCGCACCCGATCCAGCGGCGGCCGAGCTTCTCCGCCGCGGCGAGCGTCGTGCCCGACCCGCAGAAGAGGTCGATGACCAGATCGCCGGGCGAGGTAGTCCACTCGATGAGCCGCCGCAGCAGCGACTCGGGCTTCTGGGTGGGGTAGCCGATCTCAAGCTCCGCCTTGGAGGCGTGACGCAGCGGGCGGACGGCGTCGTCGCTCCAGAGCGTGTCCACGGGCTGGTCCTTGTACCAGCGGCCGTCGTCTCCCTGGCGGAGCGGGTACTTGATGTACACCTTGCCCGAGGGGCTGTCGTACACGCGGTTCTGGGCGCGCAGCGCCGCGATGCTCGCGTCGGTGTAGTCGCCGCGGGGGGCGGTCGTAAACCAGACCTTGGCGTGCGCATCCCACTTGGCGCCGCGGGGGCGGCCGGTGCGGGTGAGCTCCACGGGGGTGGAGCGGACCGGGACACGGCCGCGGAAGGCTGAGCCGAGTGTGCGGGAATAGATCAGGATGGAGTCGGCGGTGCGGCCGAGCTGGCGCGCGGCGGCCTGGTGCCCCACGTTGGGGGCGCGGCGCCAGACGATCTCATTGCGGAAGCAGTTGGGCCCGAAGGTCTCGTCGAGCAGGAGGCGGAGCCACGCGCTGGCCCGCCAGTCGCAGTGGACGGCGAGGACGCCGTCGTCCGTGAGGAGCGGCGGGAGGAAGGCGAGGCGGTCCAGCATGAACTGAAGGTAGTGGCCGGGGTCGTCCCAGGTGTCGGAGTAGGCCAAACCCGCCCGGGGGCCGTGCTCGACATGGTGGTGGGCGTCCATGGCGTAAGGGGGGTCGATATAGAGGAGCGCGGCGGGGCGGGCCAGGGACGCGAGGTAGGGGATCACCCGGGCGTTATCGGACTGAATCAGCAGGCTGCCGCCGCCTGGTCGTGGCGTAAGCACCGCCATCGGCGCGGCTTGCGGCACAGCACGCCCCGGCCACGTGAGTTGGACCCCGGCACGGCGGTCTCGCATGGCGTGCAGATTAGCGTGAATCCGGCTCGACGCGGCGCGGCGAAGCAGACGCCGAATGCCCGCTTGAAGCACGCGCCCGAATGGAACAGGTCACGTCCAGCCCGGAGATTCCGCCGACTTCCGCCGACAGCGGCGCGACGACGAGGGCGCGCCTGCTGGAAGCCGCGGGAGAGGTGTTCGCGGAGCGGGGGTTCCGCAACGCCACCGTCAGGGATATCTGCGCCCGGGCGGGCGCCAACATCGCGGCGATCAACTACTACTTCCAGGGCAAGGATTCGCTGTACCTGCACGTGGTGGAGTATGCGCAGCAGCGGACGCAGGAGTCGCGCCCGATCATGGTCGACGCGGCGGCCGAGCCGCGGGAGCAGCTCCGCCAGTTCCTGGTGTCGTTCGTCGCGCGGGTTTTGGACCCGGCGGGCCCGGCGTGGCACGCCAAGCTGATGCTCCGGGAAATGGTGGAGCCCACGCCGGCACTGGACCGCGTGGTGACGACGAGCATCCGGCCTACCTTTGAGGCGTTGACGAGCATCATCGCCAGAATCGCGCCGGGCCTGAGCGAGCATGAAGCGCGGCTGTGCGCCAGCAGCGTGCTGGGGCAGTGCCTGGTCCACCGCCATTGCCAGCCGGTGATGCGGCGGCTCTTCCCCGAGCAGGGGTCCACCGGCGAGGACCTGGAGCGTCTTGCCGAGCACGTGTACCGGTTCTCGCTGGCGGGGCTCACCGCCCTGGGCGCAGACGGTCCGGCCCGCGGGGGACGCCCGCGATGAGCAGCGCTCCCGGGGCGACGCTGGACGCGGCGAGCATTGCGGACGGGGACGCGGTCGTTCACTGCCGCGGGGTGACGAAGACCTACGGCGAAGGCTCGGCGGCGGTGCGTGCGCTGCGGGGCGTGGACCTGGACGTGGGCCGGGGCGAGCTGCTGATGCTGGTGGGCCCCTCGGGGTGCGGCAAGACGACGCTGATCTCCGTGATCGCGGGGGTGCTCGAGCGCGACGGCGGCGAGTGCCGCGTGCTGGGGACGGACTACGCGGCGATCAGCGCCGGGCTGCGGACGCGTTTCCGCGCGGAAAACGTGGGGTTCGTGTTCCAGGCGTTCAACCTCATCCCGACGCT
Organism: Planctomycetota bacterium; assembly: GCA_023434205.1. Taxonomy (GTDB): domain Bacteria; phylum Planctomycetota; class Phycisphaerae; order Phycisphaerales; family UBA1924; genus JAEYTB01. The sequence continues at coordinate 21,745 of JAEYTB010000014.1, forward strand.
GTCGATCGCGGAGAATGTTTCCGTGCCGCTGCTGATCAACGGTCACAAGCGGCGGGAAGCGCTGGTGACGGCGCGGGCGCTGCTGGCGCAGGTGGGGCTGGGCGACCGCGCGGAGGATGTGCCGGCACGGCTGTCGGGCGGGCAGCAGCAGCGGGTGGCGATCGCCCGGGCGCTGGTACACCGGCCCAAGCTGCTGGTGTGCGACGAGCCGACCAGCGCGCTGGACCACGCGACGGGGCAGAAAGTGATGGAGCTGCTGCGGAGCGTGGCGAGCGGGAGCGACCTGTCGCTGGTGGTGGTGACGCACGATCAGCGGATCTTCGAGTTTGCCGACCGCATCGCGGAGATGGACGACGGGCGGATCGTGCGCGTGACCACGGGGCAGGGGCACAGGGTCGCGGAGCACCAGCTCCCCTCGGCCGGCGGCAAGTGACGACAGGGCCGCAAAGCCCAACTACAGTTCCTGCCACGGGCACACATCAACGGCAGAGCCGTCAGGAGAAGCAGTGTTGAAGCACACGCACCGATCCACCAACGCCCTCGCGGCGGTCTCGCTCATCGCGCTGGCGGGCTGCACCGTCGGCCCCGACTATCAGGCGCCCGAGCGGCAGTTGTCGGCGTCCTACGGGTCGCTGGACCAGGCAGAGGGCTCGCTCACCTCGCGGCCCGTGGGCGGGCAGGCGCTCTCGCAGGATGCGCTGGCGACGTGGTGGCGGAACTTCAACGACCCGGTGCTGGACTCCCTGATCGAGCGGGCGGTGGCGAACAACTTCGACCTGCGGACGGCGGCGGCGCGGGTGCGCGAGGCACGGGCCCTGGTGCGCGGGGCCGAGTCGGGGCGCTTCCCCAGTGTCGGCGCGGGGGCATCGGCATCTCGCTTCCGCAACAGCGAGCGGACGGTGAACGGCGGATTCGGCGGGGCGGGCGACGACCACAGCCTGTTCGAGGCGGGGCTTGACGCGGCGTACGAGATCGATGTCTTCGGCGGCGTGCGCCGCTCGGTCGAGGCGTCGGGGGCGGACCTTCAGTCGGCCATCGAGGACCGGCGGGACGTGCTCATCACCCTCGCGGCGGAGGTCGGCCGCGCGTACATCGACCTGCGCGGGTTCCAGCGGCGGGTGAGCCTGAGCGAGCAGATCGTGCGGGCTTCGCGCGAAACGGTCGGCCTGACGCGGTCACGGTTCGACGCGGGCCTGGCCGCGGACCTGGAGGTGGCGCAGGCCCAGGCGCTCGCGGCTTCACGCGAGGCGCAGCTGCCGGTGTACCGGGCAGGGCTGCGGACGGCGGCGCACCGCCTGGGCGTGCTGCTGGGCCAGGAGCCCGCGTCGCTGCTGGGCGAACTGAGCAGCGAGGCGCAGACGGCGGTGATCCCGGCGCCCCCCGCAGAGGTGCCGGTAGGGCTGCCCTCGGAGCTGCTCCAGCGGCGGCCGGACATCCGGCGGGCGGAGCGGAACCTCGCGGCGGCGACGGCGCGGATCGGGGTCGCCACGGCGGACCTCTACCCGCGGTTCTCGCTCACCGGGGCGTTCGGGACGCAGGCGGCCCAGGCCGGGGACCTGTTCGACTCGCAAAGCCTGTTCTGGACGATCGGGCCGTCGGTGCGGTGGAACCTGTTCACGGGGGGCCTGGTGCGGGCCCAGATCGCCGCGGCGGGGGCCCGGGAGGAGCAGGCCCTGTACCAGTATGACCAGACGATCCTGCTGTCACTCGAAGAGGTGGAGAACGCCCTGACGGCGTTCACGCAGGAGCAGGCGCGCCGTGAGGCCCTGGAGAGCGCGGTGGCGGCGAGCCAGCGCGCGGTGGACCTGTCGCTGGACCGGTACCGCAGCGGCGTGGGGGACTTCCTGAACGTGCTCGTGGTGCAGCGGGAGCTGTACGACGTGCAGGACCAGCTCGTGCAGAGCGAAACGGCGGTGACCCGCGGGCTGATCGGCCTGTACAAGGCGCTGGGCGGCGGGTGGTCGGTGGAAGAAGGGCGGGAAGCCCCCCCGGCCGAGAACCGGGGAACCGCCGGGGGCACGTGACTGAATAGGTGGAGGGGGCGGGGCGGGAGCAATGGACCCTCCAGCGCAGAACTGGGGTGCCGCCGCCGGTATGCTTTGAGGTTGAATAGGAGAATGTGGGTATGTCCACGAGCCGCCCTGAGATGACTGGCAAAGGTTCCCGGACCTGGCTTGGGCTGGGGGACCGGCCCATGGAGGCGCTGGAACCCCGGACGCTGCTGGCGGCGCCCACCCACGCGGTCGCGGGGATGTGGACCGACGCGAACTCGCTGACTGTCGTGATCGAGTGGGGCAACGCGAACCCGGCGACCCTGGGGAACGGGGACATCACGGCGACGGCGAACGGACGCGAGCCGATCGTGGGGACGATGATCGGCTCGCCGGTGCTCATGCCCAACGGCAAGCACCGCGTGGCGTACAAGCTCAACGCGTACGACAACGCGTGGGGCGTGACCGACAGCGGGACCTACACCTTCAGCTCGCCCATCGGGCAGGTGGTCAGCCCGCAGGGCGACCTGCTGGGCAACTCCTTCGTCACGACGCGCGGGCTGTGGTGGAACATCCCCAAGTCGCGCCTGATCAGCAACACGATGCGCCCGACGGACTGGCTGGTCGTGGTCCAGTACGACAGCGCCAACGGGATCAAGCAGAGCACGATCGACGCGACGGATATCACGCTGACGACGGGCTCCCACAACGGCATTTCCGTCTACCAAGTGATCAACAACTCGGCGACCCGCAAGACCGTCGTGTACCAGATCAAGGCGCCCAACGGGGCGTGGAGCCACATGGCCAACGGCTCGTACACGCTGGCGATCGGCGCCAACGCGGTGAAGGACAACTCGGACCGCTCCGTGGCCGCCCACGAGTACAGGCGGTTCGGGCTGTGGTTCTCGACGCCGCACGCGCACGTCCACGGCACCTCGGTGGGCGAGAACTTTTGGCTGATCCCGATCAAGTACACGCCCGCCCCGGGCAGCACGATGAACCCGGCGACCCTGCTGAGCGTGGGGGTGGTCCACGTGACCGGGCCCGGCGGCTTCAACATGGATGCCGAGATCGAGGGCTTCCAGTCCCACCTCAACGGCGCGTACACGGTGACGTACCGGATCAACGCGAACGGCGGCTCCTGGGACTTCCCCGACAACGGCAGCTACTACCTGAATATGAAGCCCAACCGGGCCGCGGACTCGGCCGGGCGGTTCATCCCGGGGTACGAGATGAAGCGGTTCGGGCTGTGGTTCACGACCCCCGCGGCGGAGGTGGTGACGCCCACGGGCCCCAGCGGGAACGTGTGGGACCTGGGCATCCGCTTCCGCGACGACGTGCAGATCGACCTTTCGACGATCAACATCAACAGCATCCGAATCCTGGACCCGCAGGGCATCGAGCTGAACAAGTCGCTGGTGTCGATCACGCCCGGCGGGAACGCGGCGACCCAGACGGCGGTTTTCCGGATCATCGCGCTGGGCGGGTTTGATCCCGGCCAGTACCGCGTGTTCCTCAACCGCGACGGCGTTCGGGACTCGGGCGGCCGGATCGCCGCGGAGAACCTGATCGGCACGTTCAACTTCTAGGGCCTCGCGGCGGGGACCGCGGGCTTGTGCGGGGCGGCGGCGTGGCCCTACGCTCCGGCCATGACCACCCCCACGCAGCCCACCCCCCCCACCATCCCCGGCATCGACGAGACGCACGACCCGTCACTCAAGTCGTGGGTAGACTCGGCCAACGACCCCGCGACCGACTTCCCCATCCAGAACCTGCCGCTCTGCACCTTCGAGGCGACGCACGAGGGGCAGGACGGGCACCCGCATACGCACGCGCACCTGGGCGTGGCGATCGGGGACTCGGTCCTGGATGTGTCGATGCTCACTGAGGCGGGGTACTTTGAACGCGAGGACCCGGACCTGGCGGACCTGCTGAGCTACCCCTACTGGGCGGGCGTGATGGCCCTGCGGGCAAGCACGCGGGTGCGGCGGGCGGTGCAGCACTTCCTCAAGAGCACGACGCACGCCAGCCAGCCGATCAAGCGGCTGCGCGAGAAGGCCGTGCTCAAGCGGGAGGGGCTGAAGCTGGGGCTTCCCGTCTCCACGTTCAACTACACGGACTTCTACGCCAGCGTCCACCACGCCAGCACGGTGGGCTCGATGTTCCGGCCAGACAACCCGCTGCTGCCCAACTACAAGTGGGTGCCGATCGGCTACCACGGGCGGGCGTCGTCGATCGTGGAGTCGGGGGCCGAGATCCTGCGGCCACGGGGGCAGTGGTCGCCGCCGGAGAATGAGCCGGGGGCGGCGCCGGGGTTCGGGCCGTGCAAGATGCTGGATTACGAGCTGGAGGTCGGCTGCGTGGTCGCACCGGGGAACGCGCTGGGGGAGCCCGTATCGATCGCCGAAGCGGGCGGGCGGATCTTCGGCCTCTGCCTGGTCAACGACTGGTCCGCACGCGACGTGCAGAAGTGGGAATACCAGCCGCTGGGGCCTTTCCTGGCCAAGAACTTCGCGACCACGGTCTCGCCGTTCGTGGTGACGGCCGAGGCGCTCGCGCCTTTCCGATGCGGGGCGTACGCGCGTCCGGACGGCGACCCCAAGCCGCTCCAGTACCTGCTGGACGAGCAGGACCAGCGGCATGGCGGGTTTGATCTCGTACTGGAGGCCTACTTGCAAACAGCGGAAATGGCCAAACGGGGGATTGCCCCTCACCGCCTCAGCGGGGGAAGGTCTTTCCGGGACATGTACTGGACCTTCGCGCAGATGATCGCGCACCACACCAGCGGCGGGTGCAACTTGCAATCCGGCGACCTGATCGCGAGCGGGACGGTCAGCGGCCCGACCCCCGATTCACGGGGGTGCCTCCTGGAGCTGACGTGGGACGGGCCCGGCAAGCCGCGCAAACCCGTGGAACTCCCGACGGGAGAAAAGCGGACATTCCTGGCCGATGGCGATACGGTGATCCTCCGAGCCTTCTGTGAACGCGAGGGTTACCGCCGGATCGGATTTGGAGAGTGCCGCGGGACTGTCCGCGGCTGAGGAGGCCGCCTATATTTCAGGCTCATCCCGTTCACGAGCAACCTCAGCCGTGCAGCCGGTGATGATCGGATCCTGAGCCCCGCGCAACCCCCCTGCGCGGCTTGGAGGTCTGATCTCCCGCTCACGGCTGAGGCTTTTTTTGGCTATTCCCACTTGCGGCCGCTGGTGAGCGAGCCGCGGAAGCGGGCCTCGAGCGCCGAGACCTCGACGTGCTCCTCCCCCAGGTGGAGAGGCATGATGAGGCTGAACATCGAGCCGCGGTTGAGCTCGGAAACAAGCTGGATCTCGGACTGGAGGATCTGGGCGAGTTCCTTGGAGATGGCCAGCCCCAGGCCGGTGCCCGTGTGCTCGCGGGTGTGGCCGCCGTCGAGCTGGTAGAACTTCTCGAAGACCTTTTCCTGGTCTTCTTTGGGGATGCCCGGGCCGTTGTCGATCACGCTGACGCGGACGCGGTCGTTGGCGTCGGGGCCGCCCGCGCGGAGGCGTTCGGCGCGGAGCGTGACCTGCGGCTGGCGGCCGGTGCGCTCCATGGGCTCGACAAACTTCACGGCGTTACTGAGGAAGTTGAAGATAATCTGCTGGAACTTCTTCACGTCGGTCCTGACCAGCGGCAGGTCATCGGAGACCTCGAGCTTGAGGAGAACGGACCGCTTGTCGGCGATCGGGGCGATAAGGCCCACGAGGCCCTCGCAGGCGTCGCGGAGGTTCATGGGCTCGACGGAGAGCTCGACACGCCCGGCCTCGATGCGGGACATCTCGAGGAGGGAGTTGATGAGGTTGAGCAGGTTGCGGCCGGCGGTGAGAATGTTCTCGAGGTAGCGGATGCGCTTGGTGACGGCGGGCGTGGGGTCGCGGTCGGCGTCCTGCCGGGCGGTCTCCATGAGCAGCTCCGCGAAGCCGATGATGGAGTTGAGGGGGGTGCGCAGCTCGTGGCTGACGTTGGCGAGGAACTCGCCCTTCACCTTGGCGGCCTGGTAGAGCGACGAGTTGCTCTCGGCCAGTTCGTGCAGCTTGAGGTCGAGCGCCGAGTTGATGGACCGGAGGCGGTCCTGTCCGTTCTGGAGGTCGGTGAGCATGGAGTTGAAGGTGTCGGCGAGCTGCTCAAACTCATCGCCGGTCTTGATCTCAGACCGGATGGCGACGTTGCCCTCCTGCACGCGCTGGGCGGTGTCGCGGAGGGCGCGGACGGGCTGGAGGATGAGCTTGCGGGTGATGATGTAGAGCGTGAGCATCGCCAGCAGAAGCACGGCGAAGCCCGCGGAGAGGAGGTAGAGGGTGTTCGCCAGGAGCAGGCGCGTGGCCTCGACGCTCGGACGGTCGAGCACGACCACGCTGGCCAGCCGTGACGCGGGGCCGGTGCCCGTGCGGTCGGCCTTCGCGTAGCGGTAGATACGGGTGGTTCCGGACCACTCGGCTTCCTGGAACTCCTGCCGCTGCGGGTCGGATCGGAACGCCGCGACAGCGCGGGCGACAAAGCGGTCAGAACGGGCGAGGTCCGCGGCCTGGTCGAGCGTGTAGCGGACGGCGATGATGCCCGAGCGGGCCTCCTTCACGCCGAACTTCTCCGCCCGGGGGAGCGGCCAGTTGGGGTTCGGGAGGGTTGGAACGGGGACCACGCTGCGGGGATCATCGGAAACACCCGCGGTGCCCAGGGCCTCCCAGGTCACCACCATCTGCCTGGAGACATCTCGCTGGCCGGCGTCGATGAGCTTGGTCATCTGAAACCAGGGGACGGCGAGCGCGGCAAGCACCACGAGCACGATCGCGGTGCCGAAGACAAGCAGGCACTTCTGGGCCAGGGAGAGGCCTCGCCACATGGGGGGAGTCTAGTGTGCGGCTGACGAACGTGCGAAAGTGCGGGAGTGATCGCGCCGCAGTGCGAAGTCCAGGGCTGGCACGCCGGGCACCTGATCCGGCGGGAACCCGCGGGAGATCGCCCCCGGGCGTCCTAAACTCCCGGTCCATGGCTTCCCGCACCGTGTACATCGAGACGTTTGGCTGCCAGATGAACGAGCTGGACTCGGAACTGGTGTCGGGGCAGTTGCGCGCGCTGGGGTACCGGTTTGTGCCGGAGGCGGACGCGGCGGATGTGGTGCTGTACAACACGTGCTCCGTGAGGGAGCACGCGGAGCAGAAGGTGTGGTCGCGGCTGGGGGAGCTGGCGCTGCGGAAGCGCGCGGAGCCGGCGCTGGTGGTGGGCGTGCTGGGGTGCCTGGCGGAGCGGGATGGCGAGGCGCTGGTGAAGCGGATGCCGGTCGTCGACATCCTCTGCGGGCCGGGGGAACTGGACAAGCTGCCCTCGCTCCTGGACAACGCGGTGAGGACGCGCGAGTCCCTGGTGGCGGATGTCGGAAGCCGGATGTCGGATGTCGGAGAGGAGAAGCCGGGGCGCGAGCCGCTGGTGTCGGCGCGTCAGGTCGCTTTGCAGGGGTCGGCGTCGCGGCGTTCTGCGACGCTCGCCGCGGCGGGTGATTCGCTGGAACTGCTCGACCTGTCGCGGTCGATCTCGGCGGTGGACGGGCCGGAGGGGTTGAAGAAGTCAGCGTACGTGCGGATCACGCGGGGGTGCAACAAGTTCTGCACGTACTGCGTGGTGCCGTTCACGCGGGGGGCGGAAGTTCACCGGCCGCCGCGGCACATCGTGGATGAGTGCAAACGGCTGGCGGACAGCGGAGTGATCGAGGTCACGCTGCTGGGGCAGACGGTCAACCACTACCGCTTCGAGCACGGGGCGGCGGTGACGGTGGGCGGGCTGGTGCAGCCGCAGAAAGGCCGAACGTACGCCGGGGGGCACTCGCGCGACCCCTTCGCCGGGGCGAACACGACAACGTTCGCGGACCTGCTGGCGATGATCCACGACGAGGTGCCCGCGATCCGGCGGCTGCGGTTCGTGACCAGCTACCCGCGGGACTTCGGGAACGATGTGCTGGAGGTGATGCGGGAGAAGCCGCGCATTTGCCGGTACCTGCACGTGCCGGGGCAGAGCGGGAGCGACCGGATCCTGAAGCTGATGAACCGCGGGTACACGGTGAGCGAGTACGTGGAGTTCCTGGACCGGGCGCGGAGCTACCTGCACCAGCCGGAGATCGGGCGGCCGCTGACGATCAGCGGGGACTTCATCATCGGGTTCCCGACGGAGACGGATGAGGACTTTGAGGCGACGGTGGCGCTGGTGAAGCGGGCGCGGTACAAGAACGCGTTCATCTTCAAGTACTCGGCTCGGCCGGGGACGGTGGCGATCGACAAGTACCCGGATGATGTGCCCGAGAGCGTGAAGCGGGAGCGCAACGGGCGGCTCTTGGCGCTGCAGGGCGCGATCAGCGAGGAGATCAGCCGCGAGCAGGTGGGTGAGACGCTGGAGGTGTTCGTCGAGGGGCTGAGCCCGCGGGAGAGGAAAAAGCGGAAGCGGGCGGCCGCCCACTCCCACTCTCATGGGGCTGGGGTTTCGCTCACGATCAACGGCGTAGCGAAGGATGAGGAGTCGGAGTCGTGCTGCGGGGTGAGCGTGGCGGAAGAGGTTGTGGAAGTTGGGGCGCCGCAGCTTCGGGGTCGGACGGATGGGGACCTGATCGTGCTGTTTGATGCGCCGGAGGGGCGCGCGGCGGGGTCGCTGGTGGGTGAGATGGTGAAGGTGAAGATCACGGGGGCGAGCGGGTTGTCGTGCTTTGGGGATGTGGTGCCAGGCTAGGTACCCGGAACTGCACGGCCCGAAGACGGACCCGTGGCACCCGGATGCGATTGCCAGACCTCCAGGATAAAGACGACATCTGCGAGTTCGTGGAGCGCCGTGCGGCGGCGGGTGAGTCGTCCGAGACTATCCGGGCAGAGATCGACATCACTCGACTCAAGGGCGCCTCTGGCTCGTGTGACCGCACTCCGGACAAGGGGCGGCAATACCGAGCCCTCGGCGATCGTAGTTGCACACCGGGCAATGCCCGGCGCGTGATCGGAATCGGCGGCGCAGAAGTACGATGCCATGAAACACGGCCCAAAGCAGTCCACCGTTCATGGCGGTGTTGACGGCGAAGCCATCGAGCAGAGGTTCGATAGGAAGCGCGCGCCGCTCGGCAAGGAACGCGGGCGGTTGTAGGCCCGTGTTGTAGAGTGGGGTTCCGGTCCCGTCTGCCGATGAGGCCCATGTCCATTGCAACGAGCGCATGGGGACTCCATAGCTCTCGATGATGAGCACATCCCGGCCCGCGGGCCAAGGACCCTGTGCCCGCGTCCAGTAGCGGGATGTGGCGAACAAGTTGGATCCTCCACGGACTTCTTCAGGTACCTTCCAAGCGTCCGGTACGGGCCGCGGCCAGCGATGCCCATTTGTGAAGACCGAAGTTGGTGCCGGGCGCGGCGCCCAAAGTGCACTAGCCCAGGCCGTGCCCCACGTTACCAGGGCACCGATCAAAGTGAATACCCCAAGTCGGACCAGGGATCCCCGCTTGCAGAATGGGCGGCTGGCTGGCATGCTCGCATCCTAGTGGCCTACGGGATGGCGCAACCATCGCGCATCCCGTTGGGATGCAGAGGAGACGAAGGTCCGCAGATCGCTCACACTTTTGTGGCGGTGTACAGGCGTGTGCGGTAGCGCATCGTCACGGTGCCGTCCGGGTGCTTGTAGCGGTCGTGGGCATTGTGGAGGGCGGCGATGAGTTCATCGTGCGCGGAGCCGGACTTGGGTGTGTAGGAGGCGCTGAGGGCGCGGCCGATCAGGCCTTCGAGGGTCAGGGGTTGCGCGGAGGGGAAGACTTCGAGTTGGGAGTGGGTGAACAGCGGGGTGTGGTGGATGACTTCGCCGCAGTCGCTGCGGTCGCGGGCGGCGGGGTGGTTGTCGCTGGCCTTGGTGATCGCGTCGCTGTACGCGGCGGTGAGGGGGTCGGTGTTGTCGCGGTCGTTCCAGAGGAGGCAGAGGACGCCGCGGGGGCGGAGGATGCGGTGGAACTCGGCAAGGGCCCTTTGAGCATCGAACCAGTGGAAGGCTTGGGCGCAGAGGACGAGGTCCTGGCTGGCGGTGTCGAGGGTGGTGTGCTCGGCGGTGCCGGCGCGCCATTCGATGTTGGGGTGGGGCTCGGCGGCCTCGCGCATGGCCTGGTTGGGCTCGATGGCGAGGACATGAAGGTTGCGGTCGGCGAGGAGGCGGGAGGAGATGCCGGTGCCGGCGCCGATGTCGGCGGCGGAGAGGCACCGAGATGAGGACATCTCGGTGGCACGGATGATCGCGTCAATTGCTTCGAGTGGGTAGGTCGGGCGGTAGAGGGCGTAGTCGCGGGCGCGGTCGGAGAAGCGGGAGCTGGGGTTAAGCGTGTGGAGCGGCTCGGTCATGGGCCTTCCTCGAAGCGTTCGGCGGCGCGGCGCTTGGCGGCGAGGAGGCCGGACTCGGCGGGCTTGGGGGCGGCCTGGGTGGGCGCGCTGGGC
>JAEYTB010000021.1 GCA_023434205.1 Planctomycetota bacterium
GCCCTCCCCTCATCCCCTGAATCTGTGACACGCCCCGCCCCCGTTTCTCGGATGACCTGTGCGGCGGGGGCTCGTGCGCATCCGCCGGTCCGTGACCTGCCAGAACCTGTGGCGACCACGCGCGGAGGCTCCGCGCGCCGGTGGCCACTCTCGCTCCAGGAGATTGACCATGAACCGTTCCGCCCGCCGCGTCCGCTCCCTCGCCGCCCAGCTCGTCCTCGCCCTCGCCCTCTGCGCCGGGACGGCGATCCCCGTGGCCGCCCAGCCCGTCGACGACCGCCTGACCTTCCAGGGCGAGCTCCGCGACGGCGCCGGCTTTGCCACCGGTTCCTATGACTTCCGCTTCCGCCTCTACGACTCGCTCGTCGCCGGCGCTCAGATCGGCGCCCAGGTGACCACCACCGCCGCACTCACCGACGGCAAGTTCACCGTCGCCATCCAGTTCCCCGGCGCCTTCGCCACCGGCCAGCAGCGCTTCATCGAGATCGACGCCGCCCCCGCCGGCAGCGGCGCCTGGGTCACCCTCACCCCCCGCCAGCTCCTGACCGCCAGCCCCAACGCCAGCTACTCCATCAACGCCGGCACCTCCGTCGCCACCCAGACCTTCGGCGGCCAGGTCCCCGCCTTCTACACCAACGCCGGCAACATGAACGCCGGAACGCTCCCCAGCGCCCGCCTCAGCGGCAACTACACCGCCGCCCTCAGCCTCACCAACGTCGGCAACAACTACTTCGGCAACGGCTCCAACCTCACCGGCCTCAACGCCTCCAACATCGGCAGCGGCACCATCGCCGACGCCCGCCTCTCCTCCAACGTCGACCTGCTCGACACCGTCCAGACCTTCACCGCCCGCAAGACCTTCAACGTCGCCTCGGGCACCCCCCTGGTCATCAACGACACCTCCGCGGGCGGGTTCGGCCTTGAAGTCAACAACCTCGGCGGCTCCTCCATCATCGTGAGCAACAACGCCGCGGGCCTCGTCGGCTACGGCCTCAACGTCGACGTCGACGGCACCGGCACCAAGTACGGCCTGCTCATGGACATCACCGGCGCCACCGGCGCCGGCTACGGCGTCTGGCAGAACAACAACACCGTCAGCGGCCGCGGCTACTACGCCAGCATGACCGGCACCGGCACCACCTACGGCGTCTACATCGCCAACAACAACCCCGCCGGCTACGGCGGCTACTTCAACAACACCGCCACCTCCGGCACCACCTACGGCCTCTACTGCGAGAACAACAGCCCCGACGGCTACGGCCTCTTCGCCCTCCACGACGCCACCACCGGCACCGGCCCCGCCGTCTACGGCCGCTCCGACTCCACCGCCGCCAACGCCATCGCCGTCCACGGCGTCATGAACACCACCTCCGGCGGCGCCCTGTCCGCCGCCATCCGCGGCCAGCACAACGGCACCGGCGGCGGCGGCGTCGGCGTCTATGGCTCCCACGAGGGGTCCGGGTGGGGCGTGTACGGCACCTCCGCCAACGGTTACGCCGTGTACGGCAGCTCCGAAGGACTCTACGGCGTCTACGGCCGATCCACTGACAGCATCGGCGTCCGCGGCTTCAGCACCAACAGCTACGGCGGCTACTTCGACACCGGCGTCTCCGGCGGCGCGGCCCTCTACGTCGTCGGCACCGCCTCGGTCGGCGTCATCACGATCCGCGGCGGCGCGGACCTGGCCGAGCACTTCGAGGTCGTCAGCGAGGCCGCCGAGGTCAAGCCCGGCATGGTCGTCATGATCGACACCGACCACGAGGGCGGCGTCATGCTCGCCAGCGGCGCGTACAACAAGCGCGTCGCGGGCGTGGTCTCCGGGGCGAATGACCTCAAGGCCGGCATGATCCTGGGCGACTTCGACGGCCAGATCGAGTCCAAGCCGATCGCGCTGACCGGGCGGGTGTGGACCTACGTCGACGCCACCGAGGTGGCGGTGGAGCCCGGCGACCTGCTCACCACCTCCGACACCGTCGGCCACGCCATGGTCGCCACCGACCGCGAGCGCGCCCACGGCGCCGTCATCGGCAAGGCCATGAGCCGCCTCGAGAAGGGCGAGAAGGGCCTCGTCCTGGTCCTCGTCAACCTCCAGTGATCTCTGATCTTCACCTGACGAAAGGAGATTCACGATGAAGAAGACTTCCACACTCTCCGCGGCACTCGCGCTGGCCCTTCTGGCCGGCGGCGCCGCGGCGCAGATCGTCGGGGTCATGGGCGGCAACGCCGGCCAGGGCCCCCAGCAGGCGCCCCTGCCGGGCCTGGCGACTCCGCTCTTCCTCGCGGCCCCGGGCGTCGAGCCCGCCGCGAACATGCCCCCTGAGTACGACCACGCCCAGTCCGTCACGCTCAACGCCGCGGCCCTCCGCGCGGCGGTCCCCGGCCGCCAGTTCCTCATCTCGCCCGAGCCGGGCGTGGTGGACCAGTGGTTCGTCGAGTCCGTGTCGCAGCCCCAGATGGAGCAGGGCGGCTACCGCATCGTCCGCATGCACATGGCCAACGACCCCACGGCGTACGCGGCCTTCTGCATGTACGAGGACGCCACCGCGATGACGATGCAGATCGCCTCGCGCAAGGTGACCTACCGCCTTCAGTTCCTGGGCAACGACGCCTACCACGTCTGGAAGCTCGATCCCGAGAACACGCCCAACGAGGGCGACGTCCACGGGGCGCTCCCGGACTTCCCGCCGCGGATCATCGCCGAAGACGATGACGACTGGCGTCCGGAAGAGAACCCCTACGCCCCGCGCGATGCGGGCGCCTGCGGCGGCACGGCCCGAGTCCTGGACATCATGATCGTCTACACGGGTGATGCCCGCGACGCGATCGGCGGCACCACGGCGATGCGGGCGGAATGCGCCCTGGCCGTGGACCACGCGAACACGGCGTACATCGGCAGCGCCATGTCCACCCGCATGCGGCTGGTCTACTGCGACTTCGTCTCCTACACCGAGTCGGGCGACCAGGACATCGACCTGCCCCGCCTCCGCTCCACCAACGACGGGTTTATGGACGGTGTCCACACCATCCGCGATACCGTCAACGCCGACATGGTGGCCCTGGTGAACAACACCGGCTCGGGCCTGGGCTACTGCCCCGGCGGCGCCCCGACCTACGCCAGTTCCCCCTTCAACACCTGCCGCTGGACCCGCGTCGCGGCGACCTACACCCTCGCCCACGAATGCGGCCACAACCAGGGCGCCGGCCACGACGTCGCGAACGGCGGAGCCTGCGGCCCCTCCTACGGCGTCGGCCACCTCTTCGGCCCCTCCGGCGACGGCTGGTGTACGGTCATGGCCTACCCCACCAGCAGCAACCCGCGCGTCCTGCGCTTCTCAAACCCCAACATCAACTACAACGGCTACGCCACCGGCGTCGCGATCGGCGCTTCAGGCGAGGCCTTCAACGCCCGCGTCATCATCGACAACGACGACACCATCGAGGACTTCGAGGCCACCCGCTACGACATCTACGTCAACTTCGCCTACGGCGGCCTCGAGTTCGGCCTCGCCAGCTTCCCCTACAACACCGTCGCCGAGGGCGTCGCCAATATCGACACCCCCAACGTCGGCGCCGGCGAGAGCCCCACCCTCTACATCACCGCCGGCTCGCAGAACTACATCGGCACCATCAGCAAGGTCATGAACATCATCCCCTGCGGCGGCGCCGTCACCATCGGCACGCCCTGAGGATGCCCCCTCACACTGATCAGGAGACCTCATCCATGAAACTCCGCACCATCCTGCTCGCCGCTCTGCTGATGGGGGTCCTCACCCCCGCCGCGAGCGCGCAGCTCTCCATGGCCTGGTTCACCGTCGACGGCGGCGGCGGCACCAGCACCAACGGCTCCCTCTCCCTCAGCTTCACCGTCGGCCAGCACGACGCCGGCCCCGCCATGACCCAGGGCAACCTCGTCCTGGTCGGCGGCTTCTGGGGCGGCGTCGGCTCCACCCTCGGCTGCGGCACCGCCGACTTTGACGGCGACGGCGACGTCGGAACCGACGCCGACATCGAGGCCTTCTTCGCCTGCCTCGCGGGCAACTGCTGCCCCACCTGCTACCCCGGCGGCGCCGACTTCAACGCCGACGGCGACGTCGGCACCGACGCCGACATCGAGGCCTTCTTCCGCGTCCTCGCCGGCGGCCCCTGCTGACACACGGCGATCCGCGGCCTTCTACCAAGGGACGCCCTCCCACACGGGCGTCCCTTTTTCATGCGCCCCGCACTCCCCCGCACTCCGGGCACACCCCCGCCACGCCGCGTAGGTCATACCCGCAGGCCAGCTCATCGCCCCAGTCTCCCGGCCCGCCGACCCGCTTCTACACTCCCTCCCAATGGTCACCTGCAAGGCCGACCCCACCCTCCAGCGCACCACCTCGGGGAGCTTCCAGTTCCCGCTGGGGGCCTACCCCGTGGAGCCGCTCACCCCCCGCCAGGGCTACAGCGTCCACTTCGAGCCCGCCGACGGCGACGACGAGTCGGGCGAGTGGGAGGAGTGGCCCGACCGCTACGTCTTTGACGTGGTCATCTCCGCCGAGCGGGTCGAGCCCCTCTGCCGCATGCTGTTCAGCCTGCTCCAGGGCCGCGTCTACCCCATCCTCGACGTCCTGGGCCACGACGCCTACCGCGAGATCGACCCCTACATCAGCTACGACCTCGTCGGCCTCGACCGCTTCACCGACGCCGTCCGCCGCTTCCGAGACTTCCTCTACGAGGACGGCATGTGCGGCTTCGGCGCCATGTCCGAAGAGCCCTTCTTCTACATCTTCATCGACGAGCACAAGATCATCACCCTCCGCTGCGAGCCCTCCCTCAAGGACAAGGTCGAGAAGATCCTCGCCGCCTTCGACCTCGAGCAGGTCGAAGAGCCCGCCGGCGCCGACGCCGCCGCCCACGAGCACCGCGGCGTCCTCAGCGTCCCCAACGACAAGCCCGAGCTGCTCTCCCAGGAAGAAATCGTCGAGCGCCTCAAGGACGAGTGGTCCCTCCTGCTCAACGTCGACCCCGACACCAACCTCGGCGACGACGGCCGCGACCTGGGCGTCACCCCCTGGCGCATCGTCGTCCGCTGCGAGTACGAGTCCAAGCCGCCCCGCTACGCCGAGGTCCTGCTCGACGCGCCCACCCTCCGCATCGCCGAGGAAATGGCCTTCGACGCCACCGACGAGCTCGCCGCCCAGGACGCCGTCGCCCCCCCCCCCCCCCCCCCCCCGCCCCCCC
>JAEYTB010000005.1 GCA_023434205.1 Planctomycetota bacterium
GCTCCAGACACTCCCCCACGCTCCCGCACCCCGCGAGGTTGAGCATCGACAACGCCCTCGCGTGCCACGGCAGGTGCGCGTGCGCCTCCCTCATGACCCGCCCTCCAGCAGCGCCCGCACGGCGCGGCGCGCCCCCTCGCCCGTTGCATGGACACCCTCGAACTCGATCCGCACGGGCCCGAACTCCGCGCGCACATCCAGCCCATAAGGGTCCACCCCGATCGCACGGGGGGCCGTCGGTTTCACCTTAGCCATGCGTGCGCAAGCACTTGCGAGCAGGTCCGGAGCCGCGTTCACCTCGCGCAGCAGCGCCGTCTCGATCCCCTGAAGCAGGTTGCCGCGGAGGTCGGCCGCGTCGATGACCCGGTCCACGCTCTTGATGTGATCTATGTCCAGGGCGCAGAAGCGGCTCCACCGTGCCCTGCCGAAGTAGATCAGCCATCGGTCGCACGCCTCATCCCGCAGCGGGTCGAGCTCCACCGGCCGGCCCGCGATACGGACCGCGCCGGGCTCATCCTCGGGGACATGCAGGGTCAGCTCCTCGCCCTCCAACGCCCCAGGCATTGCCGGGAACACCGGCCGCGCGGTCGCGGGGTGCAGAACAAACCGGACAGGCTCGAAGCGCCCGCCCACCTCGAGCACGCCCTCGAAGAAGCGCCGCAGCCGTCGCATCACCGCGTCCACATCCTGATCGTGCCCGTGATCCACGCCGGATTGTTGCACGCACGCGTGCGCGGTGCGATGCTCGGGCGCCCGCACGGTGCAAAAACGATCACGGGGCCTTCCGGCCCCGTGATCGTCGAGTTTTCGATTTTGTGCCTCGAAAACAGGCATTTTCGGGCCGCCGCAGAACGGCGGCCTGGCGTCATCGGGCCTTCTTCTTGGCCTTCTTGCCCGCCTTCTTCTTGCCCTTCTTCTTGGAAGCCTTCTTCGCCATGTTCCGAACTCCTTGTTGCGAGATCGCGTCGGGTGAGCACCACTGCATCGCCCGTGCGATTCTCCAGAATGTGTACACATTATCGGAATCGTGCCACCTTGTGCTTGAGCATTCAGAAAAAATGTGGAGAAAGTGACAGATACGCGCGCCCGCGCGGCCCTCAAGCGCCCCTCAACCCCCTCCGAGACCCTCTCGACCGCGCTCCAACCCGCTCTCGCGCGCTCCGACGCACGCGCACACCGCCCCGCGCGTGCGCCGTGCGCTCAGCACAACGCGCCTCGTTACGCCATCGCCGCCGGCGCTCGCGCCGCGCTCCCTCCACGCGCCGCCATCGCGCGGCGCGCACGCCGATCTTCCCCGCTCCGCGCGGTGAACGCTCCGCGCCCCGCACCACACCCGGCGAGCGCGGATGAAACCGCCTGAAATCAGGGCTTTTTTGCCCCTTCGCCGACGCGTTGTCCATCCTAAACTGCCCCACCTATGGCCCACATCACCTCGCGCACCCTCCGTTGCGGAATGCCGCTCATCACCGAGCAGATGTCCGGCGTCAAGTCCGCCGCGATCTGCTGGCTCCTCCCCGCCGGCTCCGCGTATGACCCGCCCCACCAGGAGGGACTCTCCACCATGTGGGCCGAACTCCTCATGCGCGGCGCCGGGCCGCGCGACAGCCGCCAGCACGCCGACGCCGCCGACCGACTCGGCGCCAGCCGCGCTACCGAACTGGGTGCGTACACCATGCGCATCGGCTCCACCATGCTCGGCGAGCGCCTGCTCGACACGCTCCCGCTCATCACCGACATGGCCCTGCGCCCGCGCATGGATGACGACTCCATCGCGCCCTGCCGCGACCTCGCGCTCCAGGCCCTTGAGTCACTCCGCGATGACCCGCAGGAGCGCGCCATGATCCTCACCCGCGCCCGCCACTACGCGCCCCCCTTCAACCGCTCGGGCCTTGGGTCTGTTGATGGCCTCAACGCCCTGACACGTAACGACTTAGCGTCCGGGTGGCAGGCCGCCGCCAAGCCCCGCAGCGCCATCTTCGCCGCCGCGGGCGCCATCGACCCAACCGCCATCGAGCGTGCCCTCAACGACCTGCTCGCCGACTGGGAAGGCGACTCCGCCGAGCCCGCACCGACCGCCGCGCCCTCCCGCGGCTACGCGCACGAGCACGATGAGAGCAACCAGGTGCAGATCGTCCTGGCGCACGATGCGCCCCCCGAGCCCGCCGACACCGCCGTCCTCGAGCGGCTTGCCATCGCCGTCCTCTCCGGCGGCATGTCCGGCCGCCTCTTCAGCGAAGTCCGCGAGAAGCGCGGCCTGTGCTACTCCGTCTCCGCCGGCTACCGCGCCGACCGCGACTTCGGCGTGGTCACCGCGTACGTCGGCACCACGCCCGAGCGGGCTCAGGAATCCCTCGACGTGCTGGTGTCCGAGCTCCAGCGCCTGGGAACACCTTCCGGACGCGTGACGCCCGACGAGTTCCACCGCGCCAAGGTCGGCCTCAAGTCCAGCCTGGTCTTCAGCGGCGAGTCCACCGGCTCGCGCGCCGTGGCCCTGGCCTCCGACCAGCGCAAGCTCGGCCGCCCCAGGTCCTTAGAAGAACTCGCCCGCGCCATCGACGCCGTCACCCTCGACCAGCTCAACGCCTACGTCGCCACCCGCGCGCTCGGCCGAGTCACCATCCAGACCCTGGGCCCGCGCCCCCTCACACCGCCGGTCTGATCCATCACCGGGTGTCGGGCGACGGGGCGGCCTGCGATGCCTCAGCCCTCTTCGCCGCCTCCAGGTCTTCCTCAATCATCGCCTTGAGTGCCCCCGCGCGGGGGGAGTCCCCGCTGATCTTGCCGCGCACTTCCTCCAGCACGGCCCGCGCCTCACCCGGCCGCCCCGACTGGATCAGCAGGCGCGCCAACTGCGCCCGGCTCGACCACGCCGCCAGGTTCTCAGGCGATGTGCTCAGCCCGTGCAGACGCACCGCCTCGCGCATGTGCTTCACCGCGTTCTCCAGGTCGCCACCCGCGGCGTACATCGCCGCGAGGCTGGACACCGACCGCGCATGCTCCGGGTGGTCCACCCCGAGCACCTGCTCCTCCAGCTCGCACGCCTCACGCATCAGCGCGATCGCCTCGCCCATCAGGGCCCGATCCTGCCCCGCCCGAGCCTTCGTCGCTTTCATCACCGCCAGGTTGCCCACCGCCTGCACGACCATGGGATGGCGCGCATCCAGCCGCTGCCGTCGGATCCGCAGCGCCTCCGCCTGGGCCGTGACCGCGCCGTCCATGTCGCCCCGCCCCGCCAGCACCGCCGCGATGTTGTTGTAGCTCTCCGCGACATCCTCAAGCCTCGTCGCGTCCCCCGCGGCGAGTTCCAGCCGCGCCCTCAACGCGCGCCGGTGCGCCGCCTCGGCCTCCTCCAGCTTCCCCGACGCCCGCAGCACCGCGCCCAGGTCGTTCCACACCCGCGCCGTGTCGGCGTTCTCTCGCCCCCGCAGCGACTGGTGCGTCGCCAGCGCCGCCCGCAGCAACGTCTCGGCCTGCCCGTACTCGGCCCGCTTGTAGTGCAGGTGCGCAAGGTCGATCTTGCTCTCCGCGATGTCGTGGTGCCCCTCCGCCAGCGTCCGCTCCCGCAGCTCCATCGCGGCGCGGATGTGCGCCTCGGCCTTCTCGTCCATCCCCAGGCCCAGGTACGCCCGCCCGATCGTGCTCCTGACCGACGCCAGCACCCGCGGATTGTCGGAAAAGGCCGTCTCCGCCCGCTGCGCCGCCGACTCCAGGATGTCCCGCACCCGCAGCTCCGTGCCGATGGCGTTCGCGTTCCCCGCGTCCGCGGCCCCCAGCACCTGCTGCATGAAGTCCGCGATCCGCTCCGCCTGGTCCCGCGCCGCGTACGCCTCGTCTCGCTGGTGGCGGATCATGAACAGCCCGCCCAGCACCAGCCCGAACACCACCACCCCCACGCCCACCGCCGCCGCATTGCGCTTGACGAACTTCCCCACCAGGTACGCCGGCGTCTCGCGCCGCGCATGGACCGGCAGGTCCGCGAGGTACCGCCGGATGTCTGTCGCGAGAGCCTCCACCGACGCGTACCGGCGCGACGGCTCCTTCCGCAGAGCCTTCATCACGATCGTGTCCAGGTCCCCCCGCAGCCGCCGCCGCAGCCGCTCCGGCGACCCCTCCCTCACGCGGCTGACATCCCCCGGCGTCGCCGCGCCCTCCCCCGCGCCCCCGGTCCTCAGCCGCGTCTGCGTCCGCCGCACCGCCGTGCTCGGCAGCAGCGGCTCCTGCCCGCAGATCACCCGCTCAAGCTCCGCCGTGCTCCGCGACCGGAACTGGTACGGCCGGTGCCCCGTCAGCAGCTCGTAGAGCACGACGCCCAGCGAGTACACATCGCTCGCGGTCGTGATCGGCTGGCCCGCCACCTGCTCCGGGCTCGCGTACTCGGGCGTCAGCCGCCGCTCCTCCGCGATCGTCACATCCGCGGGCGAGGCCTGATCCAGCACCTTCGCGATCCCGAAGTCCAGCAGCTTGGGTGTGCCCTCCGGCGTCACGAGGATGTTCCCCGGCTTGATGTCCCGGTGGACGACCAGGTTCTGGTGCGCATACCCCACGGCGTCGCACACCCTCAAAAACAGCCGCAGCCGCCCGTGCGTGTCCAGCGACCGTTCATCGCAGTACGCGTCGATCGGCGACCCCGGCACGTACTCCATCACCAGGTACGGCTGGCCCTCGGGCGTCATCCCCCCGTCGATCAGCCGCGCGATATTCGGGTGATCCAGCGCCGCCAGCGTCCGACGCTCCGCGCGGAACCGTCGCACGATCTCGTCGCTGTCCATCCCGCGCTTCACAAGTTTCACGGCGACCTGCTGCGTGAACTCGCCGTCATCGCGCCGGGCCAGGTACACAGACCCCATGCCCCCCGATGCGATCTTCCCTTCGATCCTGTACCGGTCGACGAGCTTCCCGGTCATCACGTCTGGCGCCGCCTCCAGCCCGGTCAGCAGCCGGAAGTCCGTCCCCAGCGCCGGCTCCTCAAGAAAGGCCTCGGCCCCCGCCGCGTGCGACAGCAGCGACTCCACCTCCGCCCGCAGCCCGGCATCCCCGGCGCACAGGCGGTCCAGCGCCAAACCCCGCTCCCCGCCCGGGAGGCCCACCACGTCAAAGTAGATCCGTTCCGCGTCCCGGAGTCGATCGCCCCCGGTTCCTTCACGCAAGAGTGGGGGAGTTCCGCCCATCGCTCAGCCTGTCTTCGTCAGCTCGCGGTGCAGCCACACCTTCGCAAACTGCCAGTCCCGGATCACCGTGCTGTTGGACACCCCCAGCACCGTCGCCGTCTGCTCGATCGACAGCCCCCCGAAGAACCGAAGCTCCACCACCCGCGCCTTCTGCGCGTCCAGCCGCGCCAGCGACGTCAGCGCCTCGTCCAGCCCCACCAGATCGTGCTCCTCGGCGCACTCAACCGCCACGTCCGCCCCCTCCAGCGGCACGGGCTTCTTGCCCCCGCCCCGCTTCAGGCGGTCGCGCGATCGGGCATGGTCCGTCAAGATCCGCCGGATCGCCGTCGCCGCCGCCCCGAAGAAGTGTGCCCGGCTCTCCCAGGACGCCTCGGGCCCCACCAGCCGCAGGTACGCCTCATGCACCAACGCCGTGGGCTGGAGCGTGTGGTTCTTCCGTTCACCGGCCAGGAACCGCTCCGCCAGCTCCCGCAACTCGGCGTACACCACCGGGAACAGCTCCTCGGTCGCCTGCCGGTCCCCCTTCTCCACCCTCGAAAGCAGGACCGTGACATCGCCGCGGGCCGCGCCGTGGGGCTCACGCCGGCCTGAGTGTTCGGGGTTGTGGGCCGGTCCGGTCATGGTTCGCGCCCGCGCCTGTAGTAAGAGGATGTCGCAGACCATCCCCTCCATGCGGAACCGATTGTACCAGACCGTCAGGAAAACCCTACGCCGCCACGGCTTACAGCCCGAAACCGCGCCCCTGTGGCCCGCCCCAACCCCCATCCGCCTACCCATTTGCGGTACTCTGGAAGACCTGTGAGCAGACTGAAATCAGGTGGTCAGTACCCCAGCGGCTGACCCCGCACCCGCACACTGGATGCAGCATGGACGCACATCCCTCCAACGGCCGCCGTCGCTTCCCGCGCGAACCCGAACGCCCCGCCCTCGGGCCGCTCTTCGACCGCCAGCCCCCCCAGAGCATCGAGGCCGAGATGTCCCTCCTGGGCTCGGTCATCCTTGACCCCGGCGTCATCCCCGATGTCCTCTCCCTCATCAAGGGACCCGACGACTTCTATAAGGAGGCGCACGCCCACATCTACCGCGCCGTCCTCGATATCTACGACACGCGCAACACCGGCGACCTCGTCCAGATCGTCGACCTGCTCCGCGACCGCTCCGTCCTCGACCAGGTCGGCGGCGCCAACTACCTCATCCAGCTCGCCGAGTCCGTCCCCGCCGCCGTCAACGCCCCGCACTTTGCCCGCATCGTCGCCGAGAAGGCCAAGCTCCGCCGGCTCATCGATGCCGCGGGCAAGATCCTCTACGACGCCTACCACGCCGGCGAGCTGGGCCCCGAAGGCGCCCGCGAGGTCCTCGACAAGGCCGAGATGTCCGTCTTCGAGATCGCCCAGGAATCGACCACCGCCGACCCCCAGTCCCTCGCCGACCTGCTCCAGATCGAGATGGACCGCATCGAGGCCGCCGAGCGCGACGGCTGGAGCCTCTCGGGCGTGCGCAGCGGGTTCGCCGACCTCGACGAGCTGCTCCGCGGCTTCCAGCCCGGCGAGCTCATCATCCTCGCCGCGCGACCCTCGATGGGCAAGACCGCCCTCTCGCTCAACCTCGCCGAGCAGATCGCCATGGGCGGGGCCCCCTTCGGCGGGTCCGCCCATGCGCGCCCCGTCCCCGTCGGCTTCTTCTCCCTCGAAATGTCCAAGAACGCCATCGTGCAGCGTCTGCTCTCCGCACGCTCGGGCGTCAGCAGCCAGCACCTCCGCGGCGGCTCTCCCATCAGCAAGTCCGAGCTCATGCAGCTCGGCACCGCCGCGGACGAGCTGAAGGAGTCGCCCATCTTCATCGACGACATGCCCAGCATGACGGTGCTCAACCTGCGGGCCCGCGCCCGCCGGATGGTCGCCCAGCACGGCGTGAAGGTCATCATGATCGACTACCTCCAGCTCATGACCGCCCCCGGCGCCGCCCGCGAGAGCCGCCAGGTGGAAGTCTCCACCATCTCCCGGGGCGTCAAGGCCCTCGCCCGCGAGCTGAACATCCCCGTCATCTGCCTCGCCCAGCTCAACCGCGCCAGCGAACAGCGCGAGGGCAACCGCCCGCGCATGGCCGACCTCCGCGAGTCCGGCTCCATCGAGCAGGACGCCGACGTCATCCTCCTGCTCCACCGCGAGGACTACTACCACGTCCAGGATGAGGACTGGAAGATGGAGAACCCCGACAAGGTCGGCGTCGCAGAGATCATCGTCGCCAAGCAGCGCAACGGCCCCACCGACATCGTCAAGCTCAAGTGGGACCCCAAGACCACCCGCTTCAAGAACCTCGACATGCACGCCCAGCCCCCCGGCGGCTACGGCTTCGACGATGTGGGGGGCTACAGCAGCCCCTCGCACGCCGCGGCAAAGTTCCCCTCCAAGGGCGTCCCCGCGCCCGAGGCCAAGCCCTGGACCCAGACCTTCACGCCTCCCCCCTTCGATCCCGACCCCGCCCCCATCGCGGCACCGCCGCGACCGGCGAGCGCCTTCGGCGCGCGGCCGAAGACCGGCCCCGCCGAGAACCACCGCGATGGCGGCGGCTCGGACCTGCGGCCGGAGATGGACGAGGACGAGGGTCTCTAGCGCTTCGAGCGTCCGGGCACTTGGTCATCGCCGAACGCCCACCAAGGCCGGGCTTTCGATCCCCCGCCCCTCCTGATAGGCTGCCGCCCAAAGGAGTTCCGCCATGCACCTCCGCCCCCTGCTCGCCGCCGCCGCCGCGATCGCGATCGTCATCCCCCTCGCCGGCTGCGAGGACACCGTGACCCAGGAAAACTTCGACCGCATCCAGGTCGGGATGCCCCTCCACGAGGTCGAGGCCTTCATGGGCGGCAAGGGCGAGGTCGAGACCGTCATGGGCGGGGGCATCTCCGCCGGCGGCATCGCCAGCACCAACATCGCCCCGCCCAACATCTACAAGTGGCAGAAGGGCGTGAAGATGATCACCGTCACCGTCCAGGACGGCAAGGTCATCGGCAAGGGCAAGGACCGGCTCTGATCCACGGCCTCTATGAATGAAAAACGCCCGGGGCGCTGGCCCCGGGCGTTGGTGTATTCAGAAAGCGATCAGACGATCAGCACGGCCCGCCGGAGAGCACGCGGAAGAAGCTCTCGATGTCGGCGTCGGTTCCAGCATCACCGTCGGCATCGAAGTCCGAGCCGCCCGGGTAGCAGGTGGCGCAGCAGTTGCCCGCGAGGCACGCGAAGAACGCCTCGATGTCGGCGTCGGTGCCGGTGTCGCCGTCACCGTCGAAGTCCGCCGTGCCGCAGGGCACGCCACACTGCGCGACGTTGGTGAGGAAGTTCAGGATCACCGGGAGCGCCGAGCCCGAGTTCGACCGCAGGTGGAACCGCCCATCGATCGCCGACCCGGCCAGCTCGGTGGTGTTGAACAGGCCAACGCCCAGGTAGTAGGTCCCGATGCTCAGGTCGCCATCCTGGCCCGCGAACTGCACATCGCCCGCCGACGGGCGCGGATTGGTCGTGTTCCCGAACGACAACTGCGACAGGTTTGTCGGCCCGGTGTCGTCGTTCTGCGCCAGCAGGTTCCCGCCCGAGTTGAACAGGAAGATCTCCGTGTCCGCCGAGCCCGAGCTCTGCGCCATGTCGATGTCAAGGTAGTTCTCGCCGCTGATCGGCGCGCAGGCCTCGAACGAATACCACAGGATGTCCTGGCGGCCCACGGTCTGCGACGCCGTGTTGTTGCCCGGCACCAGGAGCTGGCCCACGCTCGTCACCGTCGGGCCCGCCGGAGCCACGGCGGGCGCCAGCGGCGTGCCGTTCACGTTCGTCGCGATCCGCACCGCCACATCCCCGGCGTCAGTCCCGGGCGTGCCCACGCTGTACGCGTCCGCGAAGCTCGCGTTCCCGCTCGTCACGGCCAGCAGGTACGTGCCCGCCGCGAGCTGCCCGTCTCGGCCGTCGTTCTGACGGTCATCCCCCGGGGCCGCGCGCCGGCCAACGCCGAAGGTGAGCTGGGCTCCATTCCCGGAGCCCTCGTCATGGTCGAAGTTCACCAGCGTGCCCGCGTTGGTGTACAGCGCCATCGACACGTTGGCGTTCGCGCTGCCCTCGTTGTCGATGTCCAGGAACTGCAGGGCGGCGTCGGTGGCCGCACCCGTAATCGTGAACTTGAACCACTTGGTCTCGCCGCCGGCAAGCGGCCGCGTGATCGAGACGCCCGCGTCCGTCAGCGTGCCCAGGTCCTCGCTGGTGGGCTCAGGCGGCGGCGGGATATCCCCACGCAGCAGCCCACGCTGGTTGCGGTTGATCGTCGTGCTGGAGATGCGGTGCTCGTTGACGTTCGCGCCCGCCCCGGTGATCGTCGTCGGCGCACCGGCGAAGATGTTGTCCAGGTTGATGTCGCCCGCGAAGCTGAAGCTGCTCGAGCCGATCAGCGTCGAGCCGATCCCGAACGTCGGCCCGTTGGACCCCGCCGTGCCTGCGGGCCGGAACGTCTCCGTTCCCGGCTCCACCAGCCGGTACTTGATGAACAGCGTGTCGCTCGGAATGAGCACGCCCCCGTCCGGCAGACCCGTGAGGTTCACGACGAAACCCGTCTGCACCCCGCAGGTGCCGGTCGCGGGCACGCGCAGCGATGCCAGCGGCGTGCCGCTCAGCATCGGGTTGAGCGTGTAGTCGTGGTCCGCGTCCGCGTACAGGTCCACCAGGATGTCGAACTGCTGCTGGGTGGGCGGGGTCGTCGTCGGGCAGTTCGCCCCGCTCGACTGCACCCACACGATCAGCTCCGTCGCCAGCCGCGTGGCCGCGCTCGCCCACGGGCCGTTGTTGAACACCATCTCGTCGCCCCAGCTCACCATCCCGATGTACGCCAGCCCGTTGGTGTTGGTGTTGGCCAGCCCGCCGTTGTTGTACACCACGCCGATGGCACGCGATGAGTACCCGCCCGCCGGCGGGTACCCCGCCGGATGCACGTACTGCATCTCTTCAACCGGTGATGCCGGAACCACGATCTGTGCCTGCGCCAGGCCCGCCGCCATCACCAGCGCCGCAACCCCGCACGTCGAACGCATCAAGCCCATGTTTCGGTCTCCCCAACGAATCTGCGCCATCCCCGCGGCAACGCCCGCAGGGCGCGAACCACAGCCTCCCACGATTCCCGGCTGCTGTCAATCCTTTTACGGACTCCTGAAAGGCCCCTCATCGAACGCGCCTGCGGCCTCAGCCCGAAACAAACGCCCGGGGCGCTCGCCCCGGGCGTTCGTGGTATTGCGTAAGGATCACCCGTTCAGCAGGGGCCGCCGGCCAGCACCCGGAAGAACGACTCGATGTCCGCGTCGGTCCCCACGTCGCCGTCGGCGTTGAAGTCCGCGCCCAGCGCAAAGCAGGTCGCGCAGCAGTTACCCGCCAGGCACGCGAAGAACGCCTCGATGTCGGCGTCGGTCCCTGTGTCCCCGTCGCCGTCGAAGTCCGCCGTGCCGCAGCCCGGCGACCCGTCGCTGTTGGTGGTCAGCGTCAGCAATACGCCCAGGTTCGACGCGGAGGTCGTGCGCACGTGCCACCGCGAAGCGCTCGCGGTCATCGGCGGGAGCGCGAGCGCGACGTAGTACGTCCCCGCCGCCAGGTTCCCGTCCCGACCATCAAACGGCAGTGTGTCCCCGCCGTTCCCCGTCCGCGGCGAGCCCGGAGCGCCGAACGACAGCGCCGCGTGGCTGTTCAGGCTGTCGTTGTCGTCCGTCGCAAGCAGGTTCCCCGACGCGTCGTACAGCGCCATCACGTCGTCATTGGTCGTGGCGCCCGAGTACCCGGTGTCCAGGTCCAGGTACGTGCTCGCGCCCGTGCCCCCCGCGAGCGTGAACTTGTACCACATCACGTTGAGCGGACCGGGCGCGACGTCGGCGCTCTGCGCGCCGGGCGCCGTGACGACGCCGAAGTCGGTGATCGGCGTCGGCGCCACCGAAGGCGCGGGCGGCACGCTCCCGCTCACCGACGCGTTGGTCGTGATGTTGAGCCGGAAGTTGCCCGTTTCCGTGGACGTGTTCGCCACGCCGAAGCAGGACTGGAACGTCGTGGCCGAGCCGCCCACGCCCACGAAGTACGTCCCCGCCGCAGCCTGCCCGTCGCGCCCGTCATAGTCGCGCCCATCGCCCACCGGGCCCCGCCGGCCCAGGCCGTAGGTGAGCTGCGGAAGAAGCCCCGATCCCTCGTCCGTGTCCACCGAAATCCTCGCCCCCTGCGAGTCGTACAGCGCGATCGTGAGGTCGGTGATGTCCGACCCCTCGGTGTCCAGGTCCAGGAACGTCTGCGAGGCGTCATTCACCGCGCCAATGTTCAGCGTGAACCACTTGGTCTCGCCCGCCGCGAGCGAGCTGTTCATGACCGTCGTCCCGTTGGCCACGTTGCCCGCGTCGGTCGCCGCGGGCGCCGTGCACGTCAGGTCGCCGTCGAGCTTCATGCGCAGTGCCTGCACCAGCGTCGACGACGGCTGACGGTGCTCGTGCGCGCCGGCGCCCGCGCCCGTGATGACCGGCGAGCCGCCCAGCAGGCCCGAAGCGCCGCCCGCGTATGGCAACGCCAGGTCCGAGCCGTCGCCGTTGAGGTCGCGTCCGTAGTTGCGGGTCGGCGTGCCCACCGCGTTGGCGCCCAGCCCCGTCACGAACACGAACGACTGCACCAGCGTGCCCCCGTCAAACCCGGGGTACGGCCGCAGGTGCGTGGTGCCCGTGTTCACGTTGCGGATGCGGATGAAACCCTGGTTGCTGGACAGCACAAACGAGTTGTCGTTCGCGCCGCCCACGCCGTTGGGCGCCAGGTTGATGGTCCACAGCGTCTGCACGTTGCAGTTCTGCGACAGCGCCACCCGCGCCGAGAAGATCGGAGTCGCGTCGATCCCGCCCGCCGAAAGCATGTTCGGCTGCGTGTAATCGCAGCTCGCGCCCTCGAAGACCTCCAGCAGCGCATCGTACGTCTGCGGGGGCACGCACACAGGCGCAGACCCAGCCGACTGCGTCGTGAAGCCGATCCCCGTGATCCGCTTCACCGCCATCGCCCCCATCGGCCCGCCCGTGAGGTCGAAGTCCTCGAGGATGTGGTTGGTCGCGATCCCGGTGCCGTTCGCGGTGGCCCCCGCAGCCGTCGAGAAGCCGTTGTCGTACACGATGCCGATGGCCCGTGACGTGTACGGCGACAGGTCGTTGCCGTGGATGTCGATCGTCCGCTCCTCAACCGTCGGAGCAAGCGGGACCTCGATAACCTGCGCCTGAACCCCGTTGACGCTCAAAAGCGCCGCGGAGATTCCCCCAAACGTGACAGACCGCTTCATGTGTGTTCCTTTCAAGTGGTACAGCAACAACTGCCCCGTCTCGCTAAATACCAGACTCCCACGCCGACGGGGCGGTGTCAATAGATTCCGAGGACCCGCCGCCTACCCCGGGAGCGGGAACCCGGCGCACAGCCCCCGCACCTCTTCCCGAACCCTGGCCGACTCGCTCCGCGCGGACTCCTCCCCCCCCACCACCGCCGACAAAACCCGGTCCACCCACCCCGCCACCCGCTCCACCTCCCCCTCCCGGAACCCGCGCGTCGTCACCGCGGGCGTCCCCAGCCGCACCCCGCTCGTCACCCGCGGCGGCCTGGGATCATCCGGAATCCCGTTCTTGTTACAAATGATCCCCGCCGCCTCCAGCCACTTCTCCGCGTCCGCCCCTGTCAAGCTTTCGCTCTTGGCACGCAAGTCCACAAGCATCAAGTGGTTATCGGTCCCCCCCGTCGTGCACCGGTAGCCCGCCTTCGTCAACGCCCCGGCCAAAGCCTTCGCGTTCGCCACCACCTGGGCGCTGTACGTCCGGAACTCGGGCGTCAGGCACTCGCCGAAGGCCACCGCCTTCGCCGCGATGATGTGCATCAGCGGCCCCCCCTGAGCACCCGGAAAAACGGCCTTGTCTATCTTCTTTGCGAGCTCCTCGTCATTGGTCAGGATCAGCCCGCCCCGCGGCCCGCGCAGAGTCTTGTGCGTCGTCGTCGTCACCACGTGCGCGTGCGGGAACGGCGACGGGTGCGCCCCGCCCACGATCAGCCCCGCGATGTGCGCCACATCCGCCACCAGGATCGCCCCCACCTCATCCGCCACCGCCCGGAACTTCGCGAAGTCGATCGTCCGCGGGTACGCCGAGTACCCGCACATGATCACCTTCGGCCGCGCCTCCAGGCACACCCGCCGAACCGCGTCGTAGTCGATCCGCTCGTACTCCGCGTGATCCTTGCCGTAGTGCAGCGGGTAGTGCACGGGCTTGAAGAAACGCCCGGAGAAGTTGATCTTCATGCCGTGGGAGAGGTGCCCGCCATCCTTGAGCACCAGCGACGCGAACGTGTCCCCCGGCTCCATCAGCGCCATCATCGCCGCCTGGTTCGCCTGCGCCCCGCTGTGCGGCTGCACGTTGGCGAACGCGCACCCGAACATCTTCTTGGCCCGCTCCCGCGCGATCGTCTCGATCTGGTCATGGAACACGCACCCGCCGTAGTACCGCGCCCCCGGGTACCCCTCGGCGTACTTGTTCGTCAGGCACGTCCCCATCGCGTGCATCACCGCCGCGGACACGTGGTTCTCGCTCGCGATCAGCTCGATCGTGGTCGCCTGCCGCTCCGCCTCCTTCGCGATGAGCCCGCTGATCTCGGGGTCGTGCGTGTTCAGGAGGTCGAGAATCTTCGCCGTGATAGGGTCGTTCGCCATGGTCGGGGATGGTAAGCCCCGCGCCTCACAGAAACAGCTTCACCCCATACCCCAGCAGCACGAACACCACTACAAACGCCAGCCACCCCGGGACCACCACCGCCAGCCACACCTTCCCGAACTCCTTCACCCGCCACCCGTCGCTGATCGCCACCAGCCACCAGAGCGTGAGCCAGACCACGGCGAGAATCGCGTACACCTCCACCGCCTCGGCCGCAACCTCCATGGCCTCGTTGACCCAGCGTGTCACGCGTGTCAAAGCCTGCGCGGCGCGGGGGCCCAGCGGGGATTCCCGCAGCAGCACCAGCGCGGACATCAGCGTCCACGCCACCGTGCGCCATACCAGCACCGGGACCAGCCAGGCGAGCCCATACACGCCCGCGCGCAGCACATGCGCCGCTCGAACCTTGGACACTCGGCGCGTGTCCGGAAGGCACAGCATGACCGCCCACATCACCGCCCACGCGCCCAGCGGCCCCAGCCCCGCAACCGCCGCCCCGCCGGGGAACCGAACCCTTCCTGCAAAAGGCTCCCACTCCGCGATCCCCGCCGACCAGATCAGCAGGTGCGCCGCCCAGCGCTCCAACGGCATCGGCCGCGCCAGCGTCAGCAATTCCATCATCAGCGAGCACGCCGCCGACCCCGTCACCGCCACTGCCACCACCGTGATCACCGCCCACAACCACACCCGCCGAACCCGCACCGGCATCTCCAGCCGTACCCGCCCCCAGAAGGGCAGCACCCGCGCCGCCATCCACCACGTCCGCCACGCCGCCGCGAACAGTGACCACCACCCCGCCCTCCCGTGCTCGATAAACCCCGGCACCCGATCCCGCCCCGGGTTGAACACATCCCCCCACGCAAACTCCAGCCCGCACTCGCTGCACCGCCCCCGCACCGGAAAACTGTCCGCCGCCACGCCCCCCGCGGCGGCTACCTGCCCCGTCAGGTCATACCCGCACCGCGGGCATTCAGGAACCCGATCTGAAGCATCACCGGCCATTGGTCCCCACGATCGTCTGCTACCAGTGGCCCCAATGGCCCAGATCGCCCCACCGAACCGCGGTTCACACCGCGATGAAGTACGAAAAGCCCGGCAACACCAGCGCCACCAGCACGGCCACAAGCCCCGCCACCACGCACATGACGAGGCTGATCACAAACGGCCGGGGCAGCTTCAAGTACCGCCCGCACGCCACCCCCCAGAATGCGACCAGCCACACCGCAAACACGCACAGAAGGGTCGGCCCGCGGACTTCGCCGAGCCAGCTCATCAGATCCCAGGAGATGAGCCCTTCGCTGTACGGCGGCCAACGACTGGCGAACAGCAGATTGTCGGCCTCAAACAACGCCTGCGGCGCCCACATCCAAACTTGCGAGAGCAACGGGAGCGGCACCCAGCTCCAGCCCGCGATGCGAACCAGATGAACCCGCCGGACTTTCGCCCGTTTCAGCGTATCGGGCAACAACAGAAACGCGGCGGGCATCAATGCGGCCAGGAGCGCGGCCACCACTGTAAATACAAAGGCCTTCCCTAAACCTTTAGTCCCAAACAGGCGGGGGCCATACGAATCCCATTCGTTCCAGGGGCTTACGCTCGCCACCAGCAGTTCCCAGAGGTGCTCAGGCTCCATTCTCCAGGTCCCCTGAAACACTCCCAGCGTGAACATCACGACCCACCCGATCACTCCCGCAACGACGAACCACAGCAGCCCCGAAACCCCCGCCCCAACCATCACCCGCCCCGGGTTCACTTCACTTTCCATCCGAACCCACCGCCAGAAGCTCCGCGGCCTTAGGCAGCAGAACGCCGTGGTGAGCAGCGCCCGGGCCCGCTGGTTTTCGGCGTCTTCAAAGTACTGCCGCTGCTTCGTGAGGCGCGGGTTGAAGATCAGCCTGAACTCCAACCCCAGCCCACACTCGCTGCACACCCCCTCCAACGGGCACGTCGTCTGCCACGCCAGGACCTGCCCCGAAAGGTCATACCCGCACCGCGGGCACTCCGGTAACCCTTCCTTTTGCGTGGAATCCGCCATGGCCGATGCCCAACAGACTACCGCCAACCCGACGGAACCACTATCCTCATGCATCTTCCAAGGGCGTTCTGCCCCCCTGGTGCCCCCGCCATGCACACCCGCCGAGCCTTCACCCTCATCGAGCTCCTCGTCGTCATCGCCATCCTGGCGCTGCTCATCGGCCTGCTCCTCCCCGGCATCGGCAAGGGCCGCAAGACCGCCCGCACCACCAAGTGCATGAGCAACATGCGCCAGCACGGCGTCTCCTACGCCACCTACTCCCAGGATTACAAGGCCTTCCTCAGCTCCTTCTCCTGGAAGCCGCAGGTCCGCTACAGCCTCTTTCCCGACATCGGCCCCGCCGGCAACTGGCAGAGCGCCCACGCTTACCAGGCCGTGGACATCGTCCGCCGCCGGATGGCCCGCCCCGACAACTTCTTCTCCACCTTCACCGGCCGCATCGTCAACCGCAACTACCACCACCTGCCCCTCATCGACGGCGGCTACCTCTCCGGCAAGATCCCCGAAGGTTCCTCCGCCTGCCCCGAGGACCGCACCACCGTCGTGATGCAGCGCCACTGGAACGACCCCGACTCCGCCAAGAACTCCGTCCCCGACCCCGACACCGCTGCCCCCCAGGGCTTCAAGCGCATGTACCCCTTCTGGAACTCCTACCAGATGGTCCCCGTCGCCTGGACCCCCGACACCGGCCCCGGCGTCCTGCGCCCCGCCGGCAACGGCGCGGGCAACCACATGATCTACAACAGCGGCGCCGCCGCCACCCGCGGCTTCGGCGGCCGCCGCCTCGACGAGGTCGCCTTCCCCTCCAGCAAGGTCGTCCTCTTCGATATCTACGACCGCCACTGCTTCAAGCGCGAGATCTGGCACGCCTACACCGCCGCGGCACAGCCCCTCCTCATGTTCGATTCCTCCGTCGCCATCCGCCGCACCATCGACGGCAACAAGGGCTGGGACCCCGGCAACCCCAACAGCCCCAACCCCGTCACCTACAACTACCACCCCACCGGCACCAACCCGCGCACCCTCAGCGGGAACGTCAGCGACCCCGTCAACGGCTACTTCCGCTGGACCCGCATGGGCCTCAAGGGTGTCGACTTCGGCGGCTCCGAAGTCCGCCGCTGACGCCCCATTCCCCGCCCAACGTTGAGCCCGCGCTCACACCACGCGGCCCCCTCCGCGCGCCGCCCCGCCTCAACGCTTAACCACCCCTCATTCCGCGGCACATCCTCCCGCGCGCACGCACACTGCGCCGCCGGTGTCGCACGCCCCAACCCGCGCCGCACCCGGCACTTCACGGAGGCCCGATGCTCGCTGCCATCCTCAAAACCCTCACCGTCCAGGCCCTCATCAAGGCCGCCCTCGCGCTCGCCATGCACCTGGCCACCCTCGCCACCGCCCAGACCTTCCTCGCCTACGAAGCCGGCAGTGGGGGGACCAACGGCCCCAACCTCTACCGCATCGACGCCGACTCCGGCCAAGCCACCCTCATCGCGCCCACCGCAGGCCTCCCCGGCGAGGTCATCAGCCTCGACGCCCGCGCCCACCGCCTCTTCGCCATCACCCGCGCCGGCACCCCGGGCAGCTACACCTCCCACCTCGCCGAGATCAACCCCTGCACGGGCGCGCTCAGCGCCGCGCACCCCATCACACTCGACAACGCCCCCGCAGGCGGCCACCTCAAGGGCCTCGCCCACGACGCCCAAGGCCGCCTCATCGCCGCCTACGCCCCCACCCAGACCAGCGCCGCCAACACCCTCGCGGCCCTCTCCGACACCGGCCAGCTCACGATCCTGCGGACCTTCTCCGGCGCCTTCGATGACTTCGACGGCCTCTGCCCCGTCATCATCAACGCCGGCTCCGACGGCGGCGTCACCTACGCCGGCCTGCTCGCCATGAACCGCGACCCCGACACCCAGGCCACGCACATGCTCCGCATCGACGACGGCGCCGCATCCACCACGCTCGTCGCTAGCCACCCCTTCTCCAGCACCCTCGACGGCCTCAACGACATCACCCTGTTCAGCGGCATCCTCTTCGCCGCGGACACGGTCTCCCACCGCATCCACCGCTTCGACCCCACCTCCGGCCAGGTCCTCGGCCACGCCGACCTCTCGCCCGCCATCGCCTTCTCCGCCATCACCCCCTTCCAGACCATCGCCATCACGGCCCAGCCCGCCTCCGCCAACGCCTGCGTCAGCACCGACGCCTTCTTCTCCATCACCGCCTTCACCGCCGGCCCCATCACCTACCAGTGGCAGCTCGAGTCCTCCCGCGGCGTGTGGCACACTCTCACCACCGACCCCCAGCCCCTCCCCAACGGCGGCACCGTCTCCGCCGCCACCCCCGACGCGGCCTCCACCACCATCAGCCTCCGCAACCGCCCCGGCCGCGTCCTGATCCGCGCTGTCGTCACCGGCCCCTGCGACACGGCCACCTCCTACTACGCCAGCCTCTTCATCAACTCCGCCGACTTCGACAACGACGGCGACTCCGGCACCGACGCCGACATCGAGGCCTTCTTCGCCTGCCTCGCCGGCTCCTGCCCCGCCACCGGGGGCTCCGCCGACTTCGACGCCGACGGCGACACCGCCACCGATGCCGACATCGAGAGCTTCTTCAGGGTTCTGGCCGGGGGTCCCTGCTAAAGCCATGCACTTTCACCGCTTGAGCCCCTGGCCAAGCTGCAATTTTCGTTGCCGCCCGCCTCATCGTGCCTTAAGCTGACCCAGCGGCCGGGGGTGCACAGCCCCACGGTCGTTTTGTCACTTTTGGCGCACCCGCACTACACGAGAGCAGGAGAGTCCCCCATGCCGTCCAACTACGCCCACACCCTCGCTGTCACCGCGCTGCTGGCCCTCGCCGGCGCCGCCCACGCTCAGGTCGTGGAGACCGAGCCCAACGACAACAAGGCCGCGGCCAACCCCGCCGTGCTCGCCAACGGCGGCACCATCACCGGCCACACCACCGGCAGTTCCACCATCACCGCCGGCCCGGCCTCCTCTGACAACTTCCTGGTCCAGACCGCCGCCGCCCCCCCTGGGCATCTACCTCCACCAGATGACCGTTAACTCCGAGGTGGGCAACCACACCCTCACCCTCCGCGGCCTCACCCAGTCCGCCGGCTCCATCAACTTCGGCACCGACAGCACCATCCAGACCTCTTCCACAACCACCACGCCGCCCCGCTTCATCCAGTGGTACGGCTTCGGCAAGCAGGAGCAGGTCTACATGCGCGTCGCCGGCTCGTCGACGACCACCTCCGACTACA
Source organism: Planctomycetota bacterium (assembly GCA_023434205.1). GTDB lineage: Bacteria > Planctomycetota > Phycisphaerae > Phycisphaerales > UBA1924 > JAEYTB01. The sequence goes on from JAEYTB010000005.1 coordinate 19,191, forward strand.
CCGTCACCCTGAACTCCACGCCCGTCACCCCCATCGACGCCGGCACCTACTACCAGGGCAACATCACCCTCTCCCGCGCCTCCGGCA
>JAEYTB010000010.1 GCA_023434205.1 Planctomycetota bacterium
CTGCTTGACCTGGGCGTAGGTGGGCATGGGGGAAGAGTAACCCATGGATGCGGGGGACGCGGGGGGACTCGGGGGGCACGACCACGAAGCGCGGTCGTGGCACGACATAACATCCGGCTTGAAGCACCCCGTGAACCACATCTTTGAGCAGACCCCGGAGTCGATGGCGGCGTGGTGCCAGGCGCGGAAGATGCTTCCGTTCCGGGCCAAGCAGGTCTTGGAGTGGGTGTACGAGAAGGGTGTTGCCGACCCGGGGCAGATGAGCAACCTGTCCAAGCTGGACCGCGAGGTGCTGGGGCGGGAGATGACGTTTTTGTCGGGGCGGGTGCTGCTGCATCAGCGTGCGACGGACGGGACGCAGAAGCTGCTGGTGGAATGGGATGATTCAGGGCCGCGGGCGCCGGGCGCGGCGGACGGGCCGCAGTTCGACAAACCGATCCCGCTGCCGCTGCTGGCCGAGCAGAAGAACATCGGCGACCCCTCGCGGCAGACCGAGTGCGTGATGATCCCGTCGTTGCAGGGGACGCCGGCGCGGGTGGGGCTGCGCGATGAGGCGGCGGATGAGGATGGGTTCGAGACGGTGGATACGGATGAAGAGGCGGAGAGTCATGGGCGGGGGGTGAGGGTGCGGGGCTCAGCGAGACCGCCGCGGAGCGGCGGGGTGCCCATGAGTACACCCCGCTTTACGGCGTGCATCAGTTCGCAGGTGGGGTGCCCGGTGGGGTGCAGGTTCTGCGCATCGGGGCTGGGGGGGCTGGATGCGTCATTGTCGGCGGGGCGGATCGTGGAGCAGGTGTGGCGGCTGGCGCGGCTGCCGGGGGTGCGGCGGATCACGAACGTGGTGTTCATGGGGATGGGCGAGCCGCTCTCCAATCTTGGCAGCGTGGTGCCCGCGGTGCGGGTGCTGACGGCGCCGTGGGGGATGGGGATCTCGGCGCGCAAGGTGACGATCTCGACGGTGGGCCTGCCGAAGGCGATCGACAAGCTGGCCGATCAGCTCGACCTGCCGGTGACACTGGCGCTCTCGCTGCACGCGCCCAACGACGAGCTGCGGCGGAAGCTGATCCCCTGGGCCGAGTACACGACGATCAAGGACCTTCTGGGGGCGTGCCAGCGGTGGTTCGAGAAGACGGGGCGCGAGATCACGCTGGAGTACACGCTGCTGCGCGGGGTGAACGACCGGGTGGAGCACGCGGAGCAGCTCGCGCAGGTGGCGAGGACGCTGCGGGCGAATGTGAACCTGATCCGGTACAACGAGGTGAAGGGGATGCCGTTCGAGCGGCCGCAGACGGAGGACGTGCGGAAGTTCCAGGAGGTGCTGCGCGCGAAGTTCGTCAACGCGCATATCCGGGCCAGCCGCGGGAGGGACATCGCGGCGGCGTGCGGGCAGCTCCGGCACGAGGCGGCGGCGGGGGTGGATGGGAGCGGGGCGTGATGGGCGTCTGGCCGGCGTTGCTGGCGCAGGCGGACCTGGCCGAGGTCCGGACGTTTTACCCGTACACGCGCGATCATTACCTGGTGCTCCTGGGCACCGCGTTGGTCGTGGCCGGGCTTTCTTGGCTTGGGGTTCGGTGGCGGGGCACGGCTCAGGGCCGGCGGCTGTGGGCGGGTTGGCTGGTCATCGTGGCGGTGACACAGGCGGTGAGCCTGTGGTACTACGTCTTCTGGCGGCCTTTCCACTGGGGGCACAGCCTCCCGCTGGAGGTGTGCGACCTGATGGGGTTCGTGGCCCTGATTGCGCTGTGGACCCAGAACCGGGTTGCGCAGATCGTGCTGTACTACTGGACGTTTGCGCTGACAACGCACGCCTTTGTGACGCCGATCGTGCGGCAGGGGCCGGACAGCCTGCGGTTCTGGGTGTTCTGGGTGACGCACATTGTGATCCTCGCGTCGGCGGTGTACGACGTGGCGGTGAACCGGTTTCGGCCGCGGGGGTGGGACCTGGGGATGACCACGCTGGTGCTGCTGCTGTACGGGGCGGTGGTGATCCCGCTGAACGTGGTGACGGGGTTCAACTACGGGTTCGTGGGGAACAGCACGCCGGACACGCCGACGATGGTGGATGTGCTGGGGCCGTGGCCGCTGCGGCTGGTGTGGATGTTCGTGCTGATCGAGGCGGTGTTCGTGTTTTTGACGCTGGTGTGGTGGAGGGGGAAGAGGGGGAGGACCCATGGGACGGATGGGACCCATGGGACCGATGTGACTGATGCGACCAAGAGTCGGTAGACTGGTTGGTTCATGGTTGCGCTTGTGCTGCTGCTGATCATTCTGGCGTTCTGTGTGTCGCTGCCGGCGACGGGGGTGGTGCGCCGGGTGAGCGACCGGCTCAACGCGCACGACACCGAGCCGGTGGCCGGGCAGGTGAAGGAGCAGCGGCGGCGGGTGCCGAACACGGGCGGGATCGCGGTCTTTCTGGGGATCGCGGTGCCGATGCTGGCGGGGCTTTGGTTCTTCTGGGGGCTGGATGCCTCGCCCACGGCGGAATGGCGGACGGACTTCAGTTTGGTGCCCGAGGACGCCGCGGAGCATGTGGCGGGGATTCAGCGGCAGACGCCGCTGGCGCTGCTGCTGCTTGGGTCGCTGGGGCTGCTGCACGTGCTGGGGCTGGTGGACGATCGGCGGCCGCTGGGGCCGTGGGTGAAGCTGGCGGTGATGGCGGTCCCGGCGTTCGCGGTGCCGCTGCTGAGCGACACGCGGCTGCTGACGCTGCTGGATGGGCACGTGGGTGGGGCGTGGCTGTCGATCCTGGTGACCGCGCTGTGGTTTCTGGTGGTCACCAACGCCATGAACTTCATGGACAACATGGACGGGTTGGCGGGGGGCGTGGGGGTGGTGGCGTCGGCGTGTTTTCTGGGTGCGACGCTGATGCAGGGGCAGTGGTTCGTGAGCGCGTGCCTGGCGCTGCTGATCGGGTCGCTGCTGGGGTTCCTGTGGTTCAACTTCCCGCTGCGGAGGCCCGCGAGCATCTTTATGGGCGATGGCGGGTCGCTGGTGGTGGGGTTTCTGCTGGCGTTTCTGACCGTGCGGACGACGTACTCGGTGATCGAGCCGGGCGCGGGGGTCGGGACGAACTGGTACGCGGTGTTCATGCCGCTGATCATTCTGGCGGTGCCGCTGTACGACTTTGTGACGGTGGTGCTGATCCGGCTGTCGCAGGGCAAGAGCCCGTTCGTGGGCGATCTGCAGCATCTGTCGCACCGGCTGGTGCGGCGCGGGCTGAGCAGGCGCGCGGCGGTGGTGGCGATCTGCGGGTTTACGACGGTGGCGGGGATGAACGGGGTGTTTCTGCGGGAGCTGCCGCCCTTGGCGGCTGCTTTCGCGGGGGTGCAGACGCTGGTGGTGCTGCTGTTGATTGCGCTGCTGGAGTATGCGGCGACGCCGAGGGGGGACGTGTGAGGAACACCGGGATGAGGGCATCTTGGTGGCACGGGGGTTTGGTTTGAGCACCGAGATGAGGACATCTCGGTGGCACGTTGGCGTGTACGTCATTTTGTTTGTGCTGGGGGTGCGGTGTACGGTGAGCGTTGACCCGTTCCCGGCGTGGAGCGGGGACCCGTTTGAGCTGGAGGCGCCGGTCACGGGGATCACACCCGCGTTCTCGCTCGGGCTGGATGTGCTAACGCTGGTGGCGGCGGGGATCGTGCTGTGGGCGCGGCGCGGGCTGGCGGGGTGGGTGGATGCGGTGCTGCTGGCGGGCGGCGCGGCGGCGGTGGGTGTCCACACGCTGGGGAGCGGCGCATCGCTCGAGGGTGTGGTGCAGGGGAGCCAGTGGCTCGCGGCGGTGGGCGCGGGGGCGGCGTGCCTGGTCGCGGCGCGGGATGCGGGGGCGCGGAGGGTGGTGCTGAGCGCGGTCGCGGGGCTGCTGATGTATCTGGTGGTGCGGGGCGGGTACCAGGTGTTTGTCGAGCACCCGATGGTGTACAAGGAGTTCCTGCGGAACAAGGCGCAGATCATCTCGGCGCAGGGGTGGAACGAGGGTTCGCCCATGGCGCTGGCGTACGAGCGGCGCATCTCGCAGGCGGAGGCGAGCGGGTGGTTCGGGCTGTCGAACGTGTACGCGACGGCGATGGCGGCGGGCGTGACGCTGCTGGGGGGGCTGGCGTGGGGAGCGTGGAAGAGCGCCCGCGGGGGCGTGGCGCTGCTGGCGCTGGGCGCGGCGGCGTGCGGGCTTGGGGTGTACCTGAGCCAGTCCAAGGGCGGGGGCGCGGCGGCGGGGCTGGGGCTGGGGCTGCTGGCGGTGTTCGCGCTGGCGCGCGGGCGGGTTTCCTGGCGGGTGGGCGTGGCGGCGGGGCTGCTCATTCCGGTGGCTGCGCTGGCGGCGGTGGCGGTGCGCGGGGCGGTGGGCGAGCGGATCGGCGAGTTGTCGCTGCTGTTCCGCTGGTTCTACCTGCAGGGCGCGGCCGGGATCATCGCGGAGCACTGGCTGCTGGGCGTGGGGCCGGCGGGGTTCAAGGAGGCGTACATGCTGGCCAAGCCGGCGCTGTCGCCCGAGGATGTGTCGAGCCCGCACAGCGTGTACTTCGATTACGCGGCGGCCCTGGGGGTGGGCGGGGTGATGCTGGCGGGGCTGGTCGCGTCGTGGGGGGCGCGGGCGGCGGGCGCGGCGGTTTCGTCGCCGCGGGATGCGGGGGACGAGCGGGTCGAGGCCGGGGAACTTCGGCCGGAAGTGCGCGGGTTGTTCGTGCTGTTCGGCGCGGTGACGGCGGTGGGCGCGCTGTTCGAGCACCGGATCGCGACGATCGACGGGACGCTGCTGCGGGTGGTGAGCCTGGCGGGGGCGACGGCGGTCGCGGGTGCGGTGGCGTGGGGGCTGCGGCTGAAGGGGATGGGCAGCGCAGCGCGGGTCGCGGCGGGCGCGGCAGCGCTGGTGGGGTTGACGCACGCGCAGATCGAGCTGACGGGCGTGACGGCGGGCGCGAACATGCTGGTGTTCGTGCTGCTGGGCGCGGCGGCGGGGCCCGCGGTGGTTGGCGTGGGGAAGTCGGCGGCGTGGATGGCGGTGGCGGTGCTGGCGTGCGTGGTGGTGCCGCTGAGGTGGATCGGGCCGGTCGCCCGGTGGGACCTGGGGCTGCGGGAGGCGGCGGGGGTGGTGACGCCGGTGCGGGAGCTTGGGGCGCGGTTCAACGCGATGGCGCAGGGACGGCCGGAGCGGGGGGACTCGGCGCGGGCTCTCGCCGCGGACTTGTCGGCGGC
>JAEYTB010000133.1 GCA_023434205.1 Planctomycetota bacterium
GGGCGGCGGCGGTCATGGGCAGGAAGGTGACGCGACCGGGGAGCTTGGCGAGTTCGTCGTGGGTGGGGAGCGCTGCCGCGGACTCGACGACCAGGCCCTGGAGGTCGGCGCCCAGCGCCGCTTCAACTGCGGCCGCGGCGTCGGCGTCCACTTCGGGGCGGGTCTCGATGAGGTCGGCCAGCGGGGCGATGACGCCCTGGAAGGCGCCCCCCTCGCGGGCCTTGAGCACGGCGCGGACGGACTCGGCGAAGCCCGCGCGGGTTTCGACCATTTCCTGCAGCGTCGCGCGGCGGGAGTCGATGCGTACCAGCTCCTGCTCCAGGCTCTTGGTGCGGTCGGCGCGCTCGCGGCGGTCGGTGGAGAGGCGGCCGAGCTGCTCCTCGAGGCGGGTCAGCTCCCACTCGAGTTCTTTGGCCTTTTCTGCCGCGGACTTGGCGGTGGTCTCGCCGGTGGTGATGCCCTCGCGGAGCTTGCCCTCGTCCTCGCCGAGCTTGCCGGCCTTGCCCGCCAGCTTTTCGATCTGCTCGCGGACGCCCTCGACGCGCTTGGCATCCGCGGCGATGGACGCCAGCAGCCCGATCCGCTCGCGGTCGATGCGGCTGGCTGACGCGTGCTTCTGGCCCGACTGCTGGCGCTTCTCGTTGAGGGTTTCGAGCACCTCGGCCCGCTGGGTGCCCGCGTGCTGGAGGCGGCGCTCGGCCTCGGCCAGCCCCTCGCCCATCGCGGCGATGGACTCGCGCTGCTCGGTGATCGAGAGCTCGGTGGAGCTGAGCCGCTCCTGCACATCCTTCAGCCGCTCGCGGTCCACCGTGCCCTGCCGCTGGGCTTCTTCCACAGCGCGCTCGAGCATGCCTTGGCGCTGCGTGGCCTGCTGGACCGTGTGCTCGGCCTGGAGCCGCTCCTGCTCGACGCCCTTGTGCTGGTTGGCGAGTTCGTGGCGGGCGACGTCGGCCTCCTGCTTGCCGGCTTCGAGTTCCGCGAGCTGCTGGCCCGCGCCGTCGCGGGTGGTGGAGAGGTCGGCCTGGCGGCTGGTCAGCCCCGCGAGGCGCTGCACGAGGTCGTCGTACTGGTCGAAGGCGAGCGCGAGCCGCCACGCCTTGAACTCGGCGTCGAGCTCGACGAACTTGCGGGCCTTGACCGCCTGGCCGCGGACCAGCCGCAGCCGCCGCTCGGTGCTCTCGAGCTGCTCGCGGGTCGTGACCAGGTTGGCCTGCGTGCGCTCCAGTTTTCTCTGGGCCTCGACGCGGCGCTGCTTGTACTTGGCGATCCCCGCGGCCTCCTCGAAGATCACGCGGCGTTCCTGGGGGCTGGCGAGCAGCATGGCATCGACCTTGCCCTGCTCGATGATGGAGTACGCGTCCGCGCCCACGCCGGTGTCGAGGAACATCTCGCGGATGTCCTTGAGCCGCGCGGTCTTGCCGTTGATGAGGTACTCGCTGTCCCCGTCGCGGTAGAGGCGGCGCTCGATCTCGACGGTGTCGGCGTCGTAGTTCAGGCCGCGCTTGCGGCGGGGGGCGAAAGGCGCTACCGCGGAGTTTGCGGAGGGGGCGGAGTTTCGCGGAGTAGGAGGGGAGGGATCGGAATCGGAGGAGAGCGCAGATTCAGGAGAGGACGAAGAGTCGGCGGTCGCAACCGCCTGCTCGCCTTCATTTCCAACCTGCCTCTTCTCCGCGTCCTCCGCAGACTCCGCCAACTCCGCGGTGGGCCTTTGCTCTTCCGCGACCACCTCGAGCACGGGGTTCTCGAAGGTCAGTGCCACGCTGGCCATGCCGCTGGGCTTGCGGCCTGCGGAGCCGGCGAAGATGACGTCGATCATCTCGGTGCCGCGGAGGGACTTGCTGGAGCGTTCGCCCAGGACCCACTTGATGGCGTCGACGACGTTGGACTTGCCGCAGCCGTTGGGGCCGACGATGCCGGTGATGTCGTTGTCGAAGGTGAACTCGGTGGTGTCGGCGAAGCTCTTAAAGCCGCTGACGGTGAGCTTGGATAGACGCAAAGGCAACCTCCGTGTCGCGCCCCCATGGGCCAGGGGGAGGGGCCTCCGGCCCCGATCCCCTACAAGATATCGGCCCTGGGCTGGGTTTGCACGTGAGGGGTGGGGGGTAAGAGCGCAATCCCGGTCGGTCCGGGAAAACTGGCGGTTCCGGGGCCTGGCGGGCCCTGAACGACTCCGGACCCCCTGAGGGACGATTCCGGGTCGACACGGAGCCCCTCAGGGTCGGCACGGAACTCCTCAGGGTTGGCATGGAACTCTTCAAGGTCGACACGGAGCCCTTCAAGGTCGACACGGAGCCCTTCAAGGTCGACCTGGAGCGCTTCAGGGTCGACAAGAAGTCTCTCAAGGTCGACACGGAACGGCTCACGGTCGATACGGAACAGTTCCCCGCAACCCATCCCCCGCGCAAAACCCGCGCTGCACGGCCCGAAGACGGGCCCGTGGCACCCAGCCCGATCCCCCTCCGCGCCATCGCTCCCCTCCGCGGCCTTCGCGTTAAAACTCCCTCCTCCGCGAAACTCCGCTGACTCCGCGTTCCTCCGCGGTGGAGCCTTATTTGAAGGCCTTCTTGTAGTCCGCGACGAACCGCTTCGGCCTTAGATCGGTGATGCTACTGCTGATTCGCCGCAATGAACTCGGTCCAATGCAGACCACCCCCCGGCGACGCTTCGAAACCGGCGACAACCACGTAGCCGAGTTGATGCACTTCCACCACCCGGTACCGCTCGCCGGGTTGTAAGTCGGCGAGGTCCGTCATCGTCACTAAGCCCCGCCCTCGATCACTCGGGCGATAAATCACAGTGTCGCCGACGCGAAATGGACAGGGACCCTGACTGTTCACGGAGCCTGTCTCCACTTACCCGAAGGCCTTCTTGTAGTCCGCCACGAACCGCTCCAGCCCGATGTCGGTCAGCGGGTGCTTCATGCAGTCCTGGATGACCTTCAAGGGGCAGGTCGCGACATCGGCCCCCGCCAGGGCGCAGTGCAGCAGGTGGTTCGTGTGGCGGATGGAGGCCGCGAGGACCTTGGTCTCCATGCCGTAGTTGTCGTAGACCTGGCGGATGTTGCGGATCAGCTCCATGCCGTCCTCGCCCACATCGTCCAGGCGGCCGATGAAGGGCGACACGAGGTAGGCCCCTGCCTTGGCGACCATCATCGCCTGAAGCGTCTGGAAGCAGAGCGTGAGGTTGGTCTTGACGCCCTGGTCGCTGAAGGCCTTGCACGCCCGCAGGCCGTCGGTGGTGCAGGGGAGCTTGACGACGATGTTGGGGGCGATCTTCGCGTGCGCCTCGCCCTCCTTCATCATGCCCTTGTAGTCGGTGGAGATCACCTCGGCGGAGACCGGGCCGCTGACGATCTTGCAGATGTCGGCGAGCCGCTTGGAGTAGTCCACGCCCTCCTTGGCGATGAGCGTGGGGTTGGTGGTGACGCCGTCGAGGACGCCCAGGTCGTGGGCCTGCTTGATCTCTTCGAGGCTGGCGGTGTCGACATAGATGAGCATGGGGCCATCCTAGGAAAAGACTTCAACGCGGAGTGCGCGGAGGGGGAGGAGTTTCGCGGAGAAGAGAAGGCATGAATGAAGAAGAAGGAGAAGGCGGTGCCGGCATCCGGCGCTGATTCATGACTTCCCCTCCGCGGAACTCCGCTCCCCTCCGCAAACTCCGCGTTCGCTCTTACTCCCCCGACCCCTCGACCACCCCGCCCGTGACCCGCCACTGGTAGAGGCCCCCGGCCAGCAGGGCGACGTCCTCGTAGCCCTGGGTCATGAGGCGCTTGACCATGGCCCGCGCCGCGGCGGAGCTGGGGTCGTTGCCGTAGACGATCAGGTTCTTGTACCGCTCCAGGTCCTTGTCCTTGCCGGACTTGAGGTTCGCGAGCGGGATGTTGCGGGCCCCCGGGATGTGGCCGAGCGCGAACTCGTCGGGGGTGCGGGGGTCGATGAGGAGGAGGATGGTGTCCTTGCCGCGTTTGGCCTGCTCGGCCTGGAGGCGGCGGACCTCGGCGACGCTCACCTGGTGCTTGTCGACGTCCTTGTCGCTGATCTTCTGGGTGCAGCCGGTCAGGGGGATGGCCCCCAGCACACCCGCCAGGGGGAGGGCCAGCAGGATGAGAAGTCGGGAAAAACCCGGACGGGGGGAGGGTCGTAGCATCATCTCCCTGAGGGTACCGGCGCGGGCGGGGTTTGTCCCTCCCCGCGCTGGCGACATGGAGGCCGCCCCCTTGATGCACTGGCTGCTCGTCCCCGCCCTGGTGGCGGCGCTCCCCCAAGAAGAGGCGCCCAAGGTGAAGGCCACGCTCGTCGCCGAGCACGAGGCCGTGGCCCCCGGCCAGACCGCGTGGGTGGGCGTGCGGATGGAGATCGAGAAGGGCTGGCATACCTACTGGAACGGCCGCAACCAGACCGGCACGCCCCCGATCATCAAGTGGAAACTGCCCGAGGGGTTCAAGGCGGGGGAGGTTCAGTGGCCCGGCCCGACGCGGTACATCGCGTACGACTCGCTGGACCATGTGCATGAGGGGCGGGTGCTGCTGATGGTGCCCATCGAGGTCCCCGCCGCCGCCAAGCCCGGCTCGCGGGTCGAGGTCTCGGCCCAGTGCATGTTCGTGGTGTGCAAAGAGGTGTGCCTGATGGAGCGGGCCAGCCCCTCGCTGACGCTGACCATCGCCGAGCCCGGCGGCACGCCCAGGCCCACCGCCGCGGCGAAGGACTTCGAGAAGGCCCGTGCCGCGTTGCCCGTCCCCATCGCCAAGGCCGACGGCGTCAAGGCCCGCGTCGAGAAGGGCGTGCTGGTGGTCGAGGCCAAGGACGCCCAGCGGGTGAGCTTCTTCCCCGCGGAGGACTGCGCCGAGACGCCGGAGATTCTGACGCAGGGGGAGGCCAAGGGCCCCGTCCTCCGCGTGAGCCTTGTTCCCACGCCGCAAGCCCGCCGTGTCAAAGGGGTTGCGGAGGTTGTCCGCAAGGATTCGAAGCAGCCCACGTTCGTCACCATCGACCTGGAAGTCCCCAGGTAGAGCAATGCCCGGGGGTTCGCGGGCGTTGTGCCCCCGACCCCGAGCCAGACTTTCACAGGAGCAGACATGAAAGCTAAGACCCTGTTCGCCGCGTTGATCGCCGCCCTCGTCGTCGCCTCGCCCGCCGCGTTCGGCCAGGAGAAACGGGCCGAGAAGCCCGGCCAGGCCCAGCCCGAGAAGGTGAAGGACAACAACAAGGACAAGCAGAAGGACAAGAAGGACAAGGAGAACCAGGGCAAGAAGCCCGCCAAGGTGGGCGAGGCCGCCCCGACCTTCACGGGCACCGACAGCCAGGGCAACACGGTGAGCCTGAGCGAGCTGACCAGCCAGGGCAAGATCGTGGTCATCCAGTGGTTCAACGCCCAGTGCCCGTACGTGGTGAAGCACTACGAGAACGGGGCCAATACCTTCAACGACATCCACAGCAAGTACAAGGGCAAGGACGTCGTGATCCTCGCGGTCAACAGCGGCGCCCCCGGCAAGCAGGGCACTGGCGCCGAGTTCAACAACAAGGTCAAGGCGCAGTGGAAGATGGAGTACCCGATCATCCTTGATGAGTCGGGCGAGATCGGCCGGGCCTACGGCGCGCAGAACACGCCCGCCATGGCCATCATCGGCAAGGACGGCAAGCTCGCCTACTTCGGGGCCATCGACGACGACCGCTCCGAGAAGGTCGGCAAGACCAACTACGTGACCAAAGCGCTGGACGAGATGCTCGCTGGCAAGCCCGTGACCACGTCCACCACGCGGCCCTACGGCTGCGGGATCAAGTACTGATTCCTGCGGGGTGCCACGGGCCCGTCCTCGGGCCGTGCCTTCCTCCGGAAAACTCCAGCAGGGCCGGGGCCAGCGCCCCGGCCCTGTGCTTTTTCAGGGTCTTTCCCCCAATCCTTTCGGGCCTCGCCGTCGATGTAGATGATGGGCTCCCAGCCCGCCGCCCCTAGGATCACCGCGATGCTTGAGAACCTCTCCACCCTCGGCGACCTGCTGCTGGTCATCCTGGGCTTCGGATTCATCGTCTTCGTGCACGAGCTGGGGCACTTCCTGGCCGCCCGGTGGGCCGGGATCCGCACGCTCGCCTTCGCCATCGGCTTCGGCCCGGCCCTGCTGAGCTACCGGAAGGGGATGGGCGTCCGCGCCGGCTCGGGGGAGAAGGAGTACATCGAGCGCATCAGGCGGGACCCCGCGGCGTTCCGCGCCCTCTCCACCACCGAATACCGCCTCAACGCCCTGCCGCTGGGCGGCTACGTCAAGATGCTGGGCCAGGAGGATGTGAACCCCGGCGCCGTGTCCGATGCGCCCGACAGCTACCAGAACTGCAAGCCCTGGAAGCGGATGGTGGTGATCTCCGCAGGCGTCATCATGAACGTCATCACCGCGGCGATCCTCTTCATCGTGGTCTTTATGGCCGGGCTGCCGGTGGAGCCCGCCAAGGTGGGCTCGGTGCTGCCGGGTTCGCCCGCCGCGACCACCCCCGCGGCCAACGCGGCGGACGCGGGGGTCAACTACCCCGGCCTGCTGCCGGGGGACGAGATGCTCAGCGTCAACGGGCACACCCCGCACTCGTTCAACTACCTCCAGCTCGAGACGGCGATGTCCGGGCCGGGTGAGGACGTGGCGGTCACGGTCCGCCGCCCGGGCGTTCCCACGCCGCTGCACTTCCGGCTGCGGCCGGAGGTGGGCACGCTGACCGGGCTGCGCGAGCTGGGCGTGGGCCCGTCGCTCTCGGCGGCGCTGCCCAACGCGGACACCCCTGAGCAGGCCGAGGCCTTCGCGGAGCGGATGGACTCCCTTGGCCTCAAGGGGCTTGAGGCGGGGATGCGGCTGGTGCGCGTGGGCGACACCGAGCCGGTGCGGGACGGCAACGAGTTCACCGACGCGGCGCGGCGCTCCCGTGGCGAGCCCTTCGAGGCCGACTTCGAGGGCGCGGCCGGCCGCGTGACCGTGATCATCGAGCCGGTGCCCACGTTCGAGGTGGACTTCCTGCCGCGGCCCAACAACCAGGTCGCGCCGGTGGAGCACGTGCTGGGGCTGATGCCCCTGATGACCGTGGCCACGGCGCAGCCCGACCCCGAGAAGCCCCGCAACCACGGGCTGAAGGACGGCGACCTGTTCGCGCGGATCGGCGAGGTCGAATACCCCAGCCTCGAGCAGGGGATGGCGGAGATCAAGGCCCATGCGCGGCGGGACATCCCCCTCACGGTGATCCGCAAGGACGAGCACGGCGTCGCCCGGCTTGTGAAGCTGACGGCGAGCGTCAACCGCAAGGGGCAGATCGGCTTCGGCGTGGGCTCGCTCACCGCGCAGTCGCTGGTCGCGCGGCCCTTCGAGACCCTCCGCCGCCCCGGGGAGAAGGACACCTTCACACCCGCCGCCCACGGCGTGATCCTCTCGCCCGGCACGCGGATCGTGGGCGTCAACGACCGCGACGTGAAGGACTTCACCACGCTGCGGGCGGCCCTCATGGCCGCGACCAGGGACAGCGGGGAGGCGGGGGCGCTGGTCAACCTCCGCGTGCAGCGTCCCACGGCGGGGATGATCGACGCCGCGGCCCCGGTGGAGACCTTCGCGTGGCAGCTGTCCTCGGGCGATGTCGCGCGGCTGGCGGCCCTGGGCTGGCAGGCCCCCGTCAACCTCGCCTTCGTGCCCGAGCAGACGCTCCGCAAGGCCGCCACGCCCGGGGAGGCGATCGGCATGGGCCTGGCCGAGACGCGCCGGGTGATGCTGACGACCTACATCACCTTCGCGCGGCTGGCGCAGGGCACGGTGAAGGTCGAGCACCTCAAGGGTCCCGTGGGCATCGCCCACATCGGCACGCTCATCGCTGACCGGGGGCTCACGAGCCTGCTGTTCTTCATGGCCCTGATCAGCGTGAACCTCGCCGTGATCAACTTCCTGCCCCTCCCAATCGTGGACGGGGGCCAGTTCCTGTTCCTGGTCTACGAGCAGCTCCGCGGCAGGCCGGTGCCCATGGGCGTGCAGAACGCGGTGACCATGGCGGGGCTGGTGCTGATCGCGTCGATGTTCCTGATCGTGACGTACAACGACATCACCAATCTCATAGGGCTGTAAGGCGGCCTGATCGGCTTGTAGACCAGCGCGGCGCGGGGATGCACTTCACTCTGGGATCGATCCTCGCGTTGCTGGTGCTGCTCCTGATGGGTGCGGCGCTCGCCGCCGCGCTGCTGGCCCTTTACACGGCCCGCGTGCTGACGCGCCCGTACCGCCGCACCTACGCCTCGGCGCTGGCGAAGGGCCGCCCGGGCGATCCGGGGGAGCTGCCCGGCCCGGGCGGGCCCCGCGCCTTCTCAAGCTGGGAGCACCAGTGGGGGGGCGAGCGCATGCCGGTGTGGGACATCGTCGGCGACGACCCCGCGGGCCCCGTGATCCTCTTCAGCCACGGCTGGGGGGACTCGCGGATCGGCGGGCTTTCGCGCGCCGGCGCCCTCGCCCCCTCCGCCAGCCGCCTGGTGCTGTGGGACCTGCCCGGGCACGGCGAGGCGGGGGGCTCGTGCGCCCTGGGCACGCGCGAAGTCGCCGCGCTGCGCGCCCTGATCGAGGCGGTGGATGCGCAGCGGCCGCTGGTGCTCTACGGCTGGTCCCTTGGCGCCGGGGTTTCCATCGCCGCGGCCGCCGGCCCGGCCCCCGGGACCCCCCGTCCGACACCCCCCGCCGCCGTGATCGCCGAGGCCCCCTACCGGCTCCCCGCAACGCCCGCGCGCAACGTGCTCCGCGCGTGGGGGCTGCCCTACAGGGTGAACCTGCCGCTCGCGCTCGCCGGGCTGGGGGTGCGGCTGGGGGTCGGCCCCTCGTGGCGGGGGTTCGACCGCGCCGCGCTCGCCGCGCGGCTGCCCTGCCCGCTGCTCGTGATCCACGGCGAGCGCGATGGGGTGTGCCCGCCCGAGGACGGCGCGGCCATCGCCCGCGCCGCACCGGTCGGCACGCTCGCCCTGATTCCCGGCGGCGGGCACGCGGGCCTGTGGACCGACGATTCCACCGCCCCGCGCTGCCAGGGCGCCGTCCGTGACTTCCTCGCCCGCGCCCTAAACTCTGAGCATGCCCAGCAGCCCCGCGTCCCACACCAGCAGCCCAACACCCCTGCGCAGCAGCCCCACCGTTGACGCGGTCATGGTCGCCGAGCGTGCGGCCTCGTTCACGAAGCGTTCCATCAAGAGCGCCTCCAAGCTCTCGGGCCTGAAGCTCGCGCTCTCGATGCTGGACCTCACCACGCTGGAGGGCAAGGACTCGCCCCAGAAGGCGCTCTCCCTGTGCCGCAAGGCGGTCCGCCCCTGGGAGCGCGATGTGGA
>JAEYTB010000226.1 GCA_023434205.1 Planctomycetota bacterium
GGCCCCGAACTGCCCGACGGGCCTTGCGGCCCGCGGCTCTCGAATCAGCACTGCTCAATCACGGCGACCATCGACCCGCTGGAGCGATCGACAAGGGTGTCGCGTCCGTAGGCCAGGATCTGCTCGCGCTTGAACTCGGCGTGCTCCTTGTGGCTGGTGGCGCAGACAGCCCGGCCGCAGCGGTCCACGGCGGCGGCGACCTCGACCGCCCTCGCGGCGGAGAGCTTAAAGAGGTCGCGGAGCATGGTGGTGACGTAGTTGTACGAGTGGTCCTGGTCGTTGATCAGGACGACGTTCCACTGGGCGAGCTTCTCGACCCGCTGGGCGGGGGGAGCGGTCGGGGTGGACTGGGTGCGGTCTTGGGAAGGACGCGGCTCGTTGGTGTTGCTCATGTCGCGGGAATATTCGCAGGCAGAGCGGCCCTGGCGCATGGGGTGGATTGACTAAACCCGCGCCGCGTCTTAATGCGCGGCCCCGGCCCGGCGGGCGCGCGGGGGGGCGTGCGCGGTTCCTTTCATCCCGGAAGTTGCTGGGGCGTCACTTCTTGGCGTCGGGCTTGGAGGAGCCGCCCTCGCGGGCCCACTTCTCCAGGACCTCGGCCTCGCGTTCCGGGCTGATCCCGCCGACCTTCTTTCGGTCTCCGCCCTCGGGGATGGCCTTCCACCAGTCGAGCGTGTCCTTGCAGGTCTGCTCGATGGGGCGGAACTTCAGGCCCGCCTTGATCGCCCGGGACACATCGCGGTTGTGGAAGCCCGCGCTCTCGCCCTGGCTGGGCACCCAGATCGGGAAGTCCCCGCCCGGGCTGAGCTTCTCCTGCTCGATGAAGCTGGTGGGGACCCACGTCAGGGTGTGCTTGGACTTGGTCGCTTTGCCGCACGCGGCGAGGACCTTGCCCATGGTCAGCTCGCCCGCGTTGGGGCCAAGGGCGTCAAAGGCGCCGAAGGTACGGGTCTCGGCGAGGTGGACGAGCCACTCGCCCAGGTCGCGGACGTCGATGAGCTGGATGGAGTCGGAGGGCTGGCCGGGGGCGAGGACCTCGCCGCCCCGGTCCACGCGGACAGGCCAGTAGGTGAAGCGGCCGGTGGGGTCGTCGGGCCCGACGATGAAGCCGGGGCGGACGATGGTGGTCTTGCCGGGGCAGGCCGCCTCCGCCGCGCGCTCGCAGAGGACCTTAAGCCCGCCGTAGTTCTGGTAGCCGGCGCCCATGGTCTCGACGGTGGGGTCCTCGAGCTCGGCGAGCTTGGCGTCCTCGTTATCGCCGGGCTTCATCGCGGCGTTGTCGTAGGCCGAGACGCTGGAGATGAACACGTAGTGGCCGACGTTGGGCGACAGCAGCTCGGCGGAGGCCTTGACGATGCGGGGGTAGTAGCCCGAGTCGTCGAAAACGACGTCGAAGGAGCGGTCTTTGAGGCTGTCGATGCCCTCGTAGGTCTTCTCGTTGCCGTCGTCGTCCTTGACGATCGCGTTCTTCTTGGGGTCGCGGTTGCCGTAAAGGTTCTCGACCTCGCCCTTGAACATGCCGGGGCGGGTGCGGCCACGGTTGAACATGGCGACGGTGTGGCCGCGGGACTTGGCGTAGTTGATGATGGCGGGCCCGAGGAAGCCGGTGCCGCCCAGGACCAGGATCCTGAGCTTGCCTTTTTTGGGCTCGGGCTGTGGCCGGCGTGGGAGGGCGAGGGCGCCGCCGCCGAAAGAGACCGCAAGTCCAGCCGCCGCCGCCGTCTGAAGGAACCCACGCCGCGTTGTCATCGCTGCTCCCGCGCTGAGGTGTGTGTGCGGCGCACCGGCGCCACCTGCCCCAGAGGATGCCACACGCGGGCCCGTCCGTCACGTCGGGGCGGTTTTCAGGCACCCTGGCCGGGCGGGAACGTACAGTGAACGCGTGATACCGCACGTCCTGCTCAGCCTGCTGCTCGCCCAGCCGCAGCCCTCGCCGGCCCCGGCGGCCGCGCCTGGGAATCCGCCGCAAACCCTTTCCCAGCAGCCGGTTCCGCCCCAGCTCATGCTGGGGAGGCGGGTGGACAAGGTCCGCTCGGTGTGCCGGGTGAGCAGCACGGTGGTGGTGGTGAGCAACGCGGACTCCTATCTGGAGGCGGTGTCGCGTTGGAAGCCGACGTACCGCTACCCCGTTTTGATCGACGACGGGACCCAGGCGAGCCATGAGGACATCGCGCGGTTTGTTCGGTCGTACCAGCCCGCCAGGGTTGTGCGCTGGCACGCGGACGGGGCCAGGCCGGGGTTCCCCGAGCGGATGGCAGTGGAAGCGGTGCAGAAGGCCAACGCGCGCTCGTGGGGGATTCCCGTGGAGCACGCCACCCAGGCCCTGCTGCTGGAATACTGGAAGAAGCTCCAGCTCGATCCGCCGGGGCTCGTCATCATGGGGGAGACCGACCCCGCGTGGCCCGCGGCGTTGGCGCTGGCCTCGGCGCACGCGCAGCCGATCTACAGCATCGGCGTGAAGCAGGACATCAACGCGACGCTCAGCGTGGACGAGGCGGACCAGCTCGAGAAGGCCGTGCAGGTCGCGGCGGACGCCACCACGCTGGCGTGGCGGGAGCTCGGGGATGCCCTGGAAGCGGTGACGCTGTGCCTCAACGTGCCGGCGCGGATCGACACCGGCAAGGACGGCGAGTGCTTCGCGACCACCGACCGGATCGGCCGGCTGAGCACAGGGCTTGAGAGCGGGACGCGGTGGGCGTGGACGGGGCAGGTCCACGGCAGCCAGGCGCAGAGCGCGTACCGGGCGATGTGCTCGATCTTTCTCTCGCCGCGGCGGGCGTGGGTGTTTGATGGGTACCCCACCAGCAACCCGTGGAACTTCTGGGACGGGACACGCGCGGCGGAGTTGCTGAAGGAGGTGGGGATCACGCCGGACCTGGACGACACGCCGCGGCAGGGCACGCGCGATTGGCGCCTGCGGGCGGCGCGGCCGATCAACGCCGAGCTGATCTTCGTGAACAGCAAGGGCGGCAACGACTACTTCGACCTGGAGCCGGGGCAGTGCCGCACGGGGGATGTGCCCCTGCTGGGCGTTCCGGCGCTGGTCCACTTCGTCCACTCGTGGTCGGCGCAGTTCCCGGGGTCGCGGGCGACGATCGCGGGGCGGTTCTTTGAGCGCGGGGCCTTCGCGTACGTGGGGTCGGTCCACGAGCCGTTCTTGCACGCCTTCCAGACCACGCCCGCGGCGGCGGGACGGCTGATCTCCGGGGCGCCCTTCGCGGCGGCCTTGCGCGTGGACGACCCCAAGCTCTGGAAGATCGCGGTGATGGGCGACCCGCTGCACTTTGTGGGCAAGCCGCTCCTGCGGGCCGACGAGCCGGTGCTGGAGGACACGGAGGAAATCACGGCAAACCTGCGGGCGCAGCTCACCACCGGCCAGTTCACCGACGCGGTCCGGTCGCTGGTGATGGCTGGGCGGGACGAGCAGGCGGCGGCGCTCGCCCAGTCGCTGCTGAAGGAGCGGCCCGACGCGTTCTCCCCGATGTTCGCGGCGTACGCGATGGGCGCCGCGATCCGCACGGGGGACAACCGCGCGGTGGTGCGGTACTACCAAAAGCTCGGGGACCTCTCGAAAGACCCGGTGCTGCTGGATGTGCTGTGGCTGGCGAGCTACCCGCTGATGGAGACCGCCGACCAGGAGCTGCTGGTGCTGCTGCGCAACAACCTGCGGCCCGACCAGCCCGGGCCCGACGCGACGCGGCTCGCGGCGGCGTGGGCCCGCCGGCACGGGCGGCAGGGGGCGGAGCAGCTGCTGGACGCGATCCGCCTGACGATCCCCGAGCACGGGCGGGCGCGGTACGACGAGGCGGTGAAGCGCCCCTTCGACACCTGGGGCCAGTAGCGGGGTGTTGGCGCGGGTCAGGTGACGACGAACAGGAACTCGGTGTTGCGCAGGTGGCCCACTGCGCCGACCTTCTCGCCCGAGGGGTTGTAGATGCCGATCTGGGCGCCCACGTAGCGCTTGTAATCGCGCTCGATGACGCGGACGCTGCCGCGCCGGGAGAGGACGGCCTCGGCCTGCTCGCGCGTGATGAAGCCCTCGTCGCTGAAGGAGACGACAAGGACGGGCGCGGCGACGCGGTCGATGAGGGCGGTGAAGGCATCGAGGAAGGCGGGCCGGGAGTTGAACGGGCTGCGGCGTTCGCGCACGTCCACGCGCTTGCACGCCGTGCCGTAGACCTCCGGCTTGTCCCAGCGGACGAGCGACTCCCACACGTGGTAGTTGCCCAGGTAGCTGTGCTGGTTGTAGGGCGGGTCGATGTAGGCGATGTCCGCAGGGATTGCGGCGGCGTCGAGGGCGTCGCGGCAGAGGGCGAGCGATCTGCCGGAGGCGGCGCGGAGAAGGACGCGCGGCACGCGGAGTTCCAGCGCATTGTGGGCACGCGGGGCCCAGCCCTTCAGGTAGGCCATCTGCACGCCGGTGGTGGAGTCCACGCGGTCGGCGGCCTCCATGAGCGAGGTGAGCATGACCGCCTCGAGCTCGGGCGGGAGCGACTTTGCGGCGATGGCCTCGCGGATGGCGTCCACCCGCTCGCCGTTGCGCGGCTGGAAGAAGCGGGACTGCTCGCAGAACGTGCGGGTGAAGTAGCCGGCGCGGCCGGGGAGGGCGTTGAACTCCAAGACCAGTTGCGCGGCGTCCTCCAGGACATCCTCTGCGTCGGCCTGCACGTAGCAGGTGGCGAGGGTGTGGGCGTAGGCGTTGTGGTCGTTGGCGATGACGCGGTAGCCGCGGGACTTGAGGGCGTGGCCGACGCGGGAGGT
>JAEYTB010000030.1 GCA_023434205.1 Planctomycetota bacterium
TACCATTCCCTCAGCCATGGCCTTCTCCGCCACCATCCTCCGCTTGTTCCTCACGGCGATGCTGGCCTTCTCCACGCCCCTCTGTCTCTGCGCATCCCGCGCCCAGGCCGCGCTCCCGCCCGCGTCCTGCTGCTCCAGCAAGCCCGTCAACCTGCCCAAGCACGCGTGCTGCGCCGCCATGCAGCCCGAGATGGCCCAGGACGACCGGCCGTCCCAGCCCTGTGATCATCAGGGCAGCTGCGCATGCCAGAAGCGCCCGGCCTTCACCGCCCCCGCGACAGATCACTTCACGCCCCCGCCGCCAGCCCTCCTCGACGTGCTGGCGTGGCCGCCGATGACTGAACTCCTGCCCGCGCAGGCGATCCAGGCCCGCGCACGCGCTCACGAGCCCGCGGCACTTCCGCGAACGCCGCTCCTGCGCCAGCACTGCGCGCTCATCGTGTAGCAGACCCGGTCTGCTGCTCCGCCCCGCGCCATCCGCGCGGGCCTCCTCACGACAACTGATCCTCCGCACACCCGACCACGGGCCACAAACCCATTTTCAATGAGGTACCCCATGAACACGTACACCCTGCGCCTCGGCGCCCTCGCCCTTGGTGTCCTTCTCGTCACCGGCTGCGCGTCTTCCCCCGGCCCCGCGACAAACCCCGGTCAGGTCTCCGCGTCCGGCGACGGGCCCATCTCCGCCTCAAGCGCCACCCTCGTCGTCCACGGCATGAGCTGCCCACTTTGCGCCAGCAACGTCGACAAGCAGCTCCTCGAAGTCCCCGGCGTCACCCTCGCCGCCGTCAACATGGGCTCCGGCGAGGTCACCGTCACCTTCGCCCCCAAGGCCCGCGTCACCCGCAAGCAGCTTGAGGCCGCGGTCTACAAGAGCGGCTTCACCCTCGCCGAGGTCCGCATCCCATGAGCAATCACACCTTCCGCACCCACGCAATCCTCGCCGCCCTCCTCCTCGCCCCCGCGGCACCCGCGCAGGAGGCCACCAACACCCCCGCCGCGACCCAGCCCTCCCAGGGCAAGTGGTACCTCCGCGAGAAGATCCAGTACCTCCGCCTCAGCGACGACCCCTCCCCGAACGACCGCACCATCGACGAGGTCATCGCGACCACCGCGCTCACGTACGGCATCTCGCGCGATCTCTCCGCCACCATCACGCTGCCCCTCGTCGCCGCGTGGGAAGACAGCAACACGGGCGACGACGCCCGCGCGGGGACCAACGACCTCTCGCTCTCCCTCAAGTACCGCCCCTTCCAGTGGGACCTCAGCCCCGTGGACTCCGTGCGCCTCGCCTTCTTCGGCGGCGTCGAGCTCCCTACCGGCACCGGCGACTTCAGCAGCCACTCCTTCGACCCCTTCGCCGGCGCCGTCTTCACCGCCATCCTCGGCCGCCACGGCATCAACCAGTCCCTCCAGTACAAGCTCAACACGGGGGGCGACGAGTTCACCACCCGCCCCGGCGACGGCCGTGACGACGCCCTCCGCTACGACACCGCCTACCTCTTCCGCCTCTCCCCCGCCCAGTACACCGCCGAGACCACCGCTGCCACGTACCTCACCCTCGAACTGAACGGCCTCTACGAGACCGGCGGCGACAACGAAGTCCTCCTCGGCCCCGGCATCCTCTTCGAAGCCCGCACCTTCGCGCTCGAGGCCAGCATCGGCTTCCCCGTCCACCAGGACGTCAACGACCGCCCCCAGACCGACTTCATGGTCACCGTCGGCTTCCGCTTCCTGTTCTAACCTTCACTCATCATCCGCCAGCATCCGCAGCGGCGGCGTGTCCAGGTCATCGAACTGCCCCTTCCCCGCCGCCCGCGCGCACGCCCACACCGCCACACCCGCGATGATCAACGCCACCGGCAGCACGATGAACATCACCGACATCACGCCCTCCTTTGCCGCTCGGGCCATGTCCGTGTCCGGTACGCGATCGCCAGCACCGTCAGCGAGCTCACCGGCATGATGAACGCCGCGATGATCGGGTGGATCACCCCCGCCACCGCGCACACACCGGCCGCGGCGTTGTAGAACACCGACGTCGCCAGGCAGTAGTGGATCGTCCGCACCGTCCGCCGCGCCGCCCCCGTCAGTTCCACCAGCAGCGACAGGCTCGGCCGCTGCAGGTACATGTCCGCCGCCGCCAGAGACGCCTCCGCCCCGCCCGCCACCGCGATCCCCACCGTCGCCGCCGACAGTGCCGCGGCGTCATTCACCCCGTCGCCCACCATCACCGTCACCCGCTCCCGCGCCGAGGCCTCCACCGCCATCAGCTTCTCTTCCGGCGACATTCCCCCGTGCAGCGCCCGCGCCTCCAGCCCCAGCCCCGCGCCCACCGCCCGCACCACCGAGGGATCATCCCCCGACAGCACCTGCACGTCCCACCCCGCCCGCCGCAGCGCCGCCACCGCCGCCGCGGAGTCTTCCCGCACCGCATCGCCGATCCCCAGCGTCGCGATGTGCTCGCCGTCGATCGACACCAGCACCGGCGTCAACCCCGCGTCAACACGTACAGCCC
>JAEYTB010000271.1 GCA_023434205.1 Planctomycetota bacterium
GCGTGGCTGCGTTTCATGGCCCGCCGCGGCATGACCCCGCTCTCCACCCAGCGCATCTCTGACATGATGATCACCCTCGTCCTGGGCGTCGTCGTCGGCGGCCGCCTCGGCTACGTCCTCTTCTACGCCCCCCGCCTCCTCATCGACTTCAACGCCTCCTTCCCCTTCTGGGGAGCCCTCCGCGTCAACCAGGGAGGCATGTCCTCCCACGGCGGGATCCTCGGCGTCATCGCCGCGACCTGGTGGGTCTCCCGCGGCATGAAGGACGACAAGGGCAAGGTCCACTTCAAGGTCCCCTGGCTCCACGTGCTCGACATGTCCGCCGTCGCGTGCACCGTCGGCCTCATGCTCGGCCGCGTCGCCAACTTCATCAACGGCGAGCTGCTCGGCGCCATCGCCGCCGCCCCCGGCCAGCCCGCCCCCTGGTGGGCCATCAAGTTCCCCCAGGAACGCGCCACCCACGACCCCCTCGCCCCCATCGACCACGCCCCACCCCTCACCCCCGAGCAGTCCGACCAGTTCCTCGCCCTCCTCGATCAATACCGCGTCGGCATGGAATCCGACGAGACCGCCTACCAGCGCGTGCTGTCGGTCCTCCAGGGCGGCGGCCCCGATGGAACCTCCATCGCCGAGCAGCTCGCCCCGCTCATCGCCGCGCGCTACCCCAGCCAGATCTTCCAGGCCGTCACCGACGGCCTCATCCTCGGCGGCATCCTGTGGCTCATCTGGGCCAAGCCCCGGCGCGCGGGCGTCATCAGCGCCTGGTTCGGCATCCTCTACGGCACGCTCCGCATCCTCACCGAGTTCGTCCGCCTCCCCGACCCCGGCCTCCAGAACATCAAGTCCTCCACCGGTTTCTCCATGGGCCAATGGCTCAGCGCCGCCATGATCGTCACCGGCATCGCCATGCTCATCTACTTCACCCGCCGACCCGGCCCCATTTTCGGCGGCTGGCTCCGGAAAGCCTGAGCAGCCCTTCATCCTCTCACGCTACCCTTGCCCTGAACTTTGGGAGCAGGCATGGGCACCATCCTCGTCACCGGCGGCGCTGGCTACATCGGCTCTCACGCCGTGCAGCGCCTCCTCCGCGACGGCCACACCGTCGTCGTCCTCGACAACCTCTTCCGCGGCCACCGGCGCGTCATCGACCTGCTCGCCCCCGCCCACCCCGGCCGCCTCCACTTCATCGAGGCCGACATCACCGACCGCGCCGCCGTCAAAAGCGCCGTCCTCGACCACAAGCCCGACACCGTCATGCACTTCGCCGCCCTCGCCTACGTCGGCGAGTCCGTCGAGCAGCCCCTCCGCTACTACAAGTGGAACGTGGACGGCCTGCTCAGCGTCCTCGAGGCCGTCGAGGCCGGCAACGTCCCGCGCCTCGTGTTCAGTTCCTCCTGCTCAACCTACGGCCAGCCCCCGGACGACATGATCCCCATCCCCGAGCACTGCCCCCAGAACCCCGTCTCCCCTTACGGCCGCACCAAGCTCCAGGGTGAGCACATCATCCAGGACTTCGCCGAGTCCCGCCGCCTCGCCAACAAGCCCTTCGCCTACGCCCT
Organism: Planctomycetota bacterium; assembly: GCA_023434205.1. Lineage (GTDB taxonomy): Bacteria > Planctomycetota > Phycisphaerae > Phycisphaerales > UBA1924 > JAEYTB01. The sequence continues at coordinate 1,560 of JAEYTB010000271.1, forward strand.
GCTCCGATACTTCAACGTCGCCGGCGCCGACCGCACCGGCCTGCTCGGTGAGGACCACACCCCCGAGTCGCACCTCGTCCCCGTCGTCCTCCAGGTCGCCCTCGGCCAGCGCCCCCACATCAACATCTTCGGCACCGACTACCCCACCCCCGACGGCACCTGCATCCGCGATTACGTCCATGTCGAGGACCTCGCCGACGCCCACGTCCTCGCCATGTCCAAGCTCAAGCCCGGCGACGGCCTCTCCTACAACGTCGGCATCGGCCGCGGCTACTCCGTCCGCGAAATCATCGACACCGCCCGCATCGTCACCGGCCACAAGATCCCCACCATCGAGTCCCCCCGCCGCCCCGGCGACCCGCCCAGGGCCTACGCCGACCCCGCCAAAATCCGGCGCGAGCTGGGCTGGGAGGCCGAGGTCACAGACCTCTCCGAAATCATCGCCAGCGCCTGGCGCTGGATGAGCCGCAACCCCCGGGGCTACAAGTCTTGACCGCCCGCAACGCGCTCATCACCCGTACCGCGCTGCTCCTCGCTCTCCTTCTCAGCGCCGCCCGCGCGCCCGCCCAGGCCCCGGCCCCCGATCCGGTCCCCAGCGTCCACCCACGCCTCTTCGCCACCTTTCCAACCCCGCCCGCCGATCTCCCCTTCATCCCCTTCAACGACGCCTGGCCCGACCGCTGGCCCCCCAATGCCGACCCCAACGCCGACGCCAAGGGCGTCATCATCCCTCTCGACAACCCCGCACAGTTCCCCGAGGGCTACCGCAGCAACGCGCCCTCCATCACCCTCCCGCGCGACCAACGCGACGTCCAGGCCTTCACCCAGCACTTCCCCGCTGCCCGCGACCAGCGCTTCGCCACCGCCGGCCCCGGCAAGTTCCTCTTCGCCTTCCCCGACCCCACCGACAAGCCCATCCCACGCGCCCGCCGCAACACTGCGCAGGCCATGTTCAAGTTCGTTTCTGCCCAGCAAGAAACCCTCGACAACCAGCCCATCCTCATCCTCGAGCACACCTGGTTCGCGCTCTACGACCCCGCCCCCACCGCCCCCCACCGCGGCTGCGCCCTCGTCTCCCCCGGCCTGCTCGGCACGCCCCCCGGCACGCTCAACGCCCTCACCAGCGCCCTGCGCGCCGATGGCTGGACCGTGCTCCGCATGCTCTGCCAGCCCTCCCGCTTCACCGAGGAGGTCACCTTCCACCTCGACCCCGCCGCCGACCTGCTGCCCCAGGCCCGCCGCATCGCCGCAGTCACCGGCAACCGCGCCGCCGAGTGCGCCTACGCCGTGGAAGCCGCCTTCGCCCACGCCCACACGCTCCGCCCCGCCCTCGAGGGCCTGCCGCGCGTCGCCGTGGGATTCAGCGGCGGCGCCATGACCCTCCCCACCATCATCGCCCGCGAACCCCACCGCTACAGCGCCGCCATCTTCGTCGGCGGCGGCGCCGACTTCTGGCTCATGAACCAGCGCAGCAGCTACAAGCGCCTCATCAACGCCATCCACGAAGACTGGGCCGCCGAGCCCGCGCCCGAGACCCTCGCCCGCCTCGACGAGCTCTACCTGCGCAACGCCCCCCTCGACTCCTACCACACCGCCGCCGCCCTCAAGAACATCCCCATGCTCATGATCCAGGGCGGCTCCGACCTCGCCGTCCCCGCGCCCCTGGGCGACCTCCTCTGGGAACGCCTGGGCCGCCCGCAGCGCCGCATCGAGGACGCCGGCCATGAGGTGCTCTTCATGACGCTTGCGCGCGATTCCTTCCCAACCATGATGAACTGGCTCCGCGAAGCCGCGCCACTCCCCAACCCCGCCCCCTGACCCCCCTGCTCGTCG
>JAEYTB010000276.1 GCA_023434205.1 Planctomycetota bacterium
AGCCCCCGTTCATCACCTTGTCCGTCGGCTCAAAGCGGTGCTTGAGCTTCTCCAGCACCCGCGGCCACGCGTTCATGAAGTACGCCCGCGTGTCCTTCCACTCCTGCGCGTGCCCCGGAAACTCCGCGGCCTTCTCCGCAAAGCCGTAGTGCTTGAGCGTCACTTTGGAGGCGTGCGGGCCGTGGGGATCGATGCTCACGACGACCCACGTGCGCTGGGCCCGGGCGTGGGCCAGTTGCGGCGGCGCGTTCCACGAGAAGCTGATCATCCTCCCCGGCTCGTAGCTCAGGATCGTGCAGCCCTCGCTGCCGCGCTGGCCCGGGGGCACATCGGGGCCCCCGAAGTACACCTCGAAGGGCCCCCCGATCCGCAGGTCGATCTTCGCCTCTGCAAGAAACGACCTCATCCCGCGGCTGGTGGTCCAGCACTCCCACACATCCGCCGGGATCGCACGGACCGTCGTCTCGACGACGATGGGGTCGAGTGCGCCCGTCGGCGCCCGAGTCGAGGCGGCGGGGCCCTGAGGTTCGTGGCCCTCGGCGCCGAGCGACTTCTCCAGGTTCTGCTTCATCTTGTTGAGCGACCAGGCGTTGCCCTGCTCGAAGAACGCCCGCATCCGCTGCGACTCTTCGTCCGCGGTGTACCCGCACCCGGCGAGGCGCAGCTTCGTCCGGCCCGCTCCCAGGTCGGTCATGGTCGCGACGGTCCAGGTGCTCTGCCAGCTGTTGGGGAACGGGAAGCCCTTGGGCGGCTGCGCGATGCGGAACGCCACCATGCGCATCGGCTCAAAGGCGATGATCTGGTTGTGGATCGTGCCCTCATCCCCGATCACGCCCTGGGGGCTGTAGTGCGTCTTGACCGTGCCCCCCACGCGGAAGTCCACCTCGACCTTCGCCACGCCCCACAGCTTCCAACCCTCGGGCGTCGCGAACACGTCCCACACCTTCTCGACCGGCGCGTTGAGCTCGATCTCGTGGACGAGCGGCTCCGTGCTGACGGCCTTGGGCGCCGACGCGCTGGCCGGCTCGGGGCGGACCCGCTCCTGCGCGGGTGCGCCGGCGGCGGTGAGCACGGCGGCAAGAACAACGAGGAGGGTGCGGTTCATAGGTCACTCCACAGGGTTGCGGTGGGTCCACAAAACGACGATCAGCGACATGCCGATCGAGAACACAAGCTGGTACGCGCTGTCGATCAGCAGGGTGCCAAGGTGGTCGCCGCGGGCGAGCCACGTGGTGAAGCCCGAGCCCAGCACCATCACCAGCCACAGCAGCACGCCCAGGGCGAGCGCATCGGTGACGCTGGAGGCCCCGGCGACGCCGGCAACCACCGCGACACCACAGGCCAGGGCGGTGTAGCCGAGGATCATGCCGCCGAAGAACAGCCCGGGCGGGCGCTTGGCGCGGATTTCAGCCTGCTGGGCCTCGGTATAGCCGTGCAGCCGGACCCACAGCCTGCCGAACAGCGCCTGGTACCAGACGCCCCCGAGCACAAACGTGCCGACGCCGGCGACGAGAATCGCGGGCCAGTACAGACCGTCGAACGCTCGCTCAACCATGGCGGTCCCCTCGTTCAGCATGCGCCTTCTCCAGCAGCAGCTCGAAGTACGCGCGCAGCTGCGCCACCGTCGCGTCATACGGCGCCAGCGACGACGCCGCGCGGGCCTGCATGATGCCCCCCTCCATCACCGTCAGCACTATCTGCGCGAGCTGCCCCCGGTCGCACTCCCGCGGCAGCCGGTCCCCCGCCTCCACCAGCCACCCCTCCACCACCGCGATCCAGTTGCGGAAGTTCAGATCGATCAGCGCCCGCACCTCCGGATGGCTGTCGGCGACCTCCAGCGCGAGGTTCCCCACCGGGCAGCCCATCGTGCACCGCGCGTGCTCCATGCCCTCCCGGTACTGCGCCAGCAGCTCGAACACGCGCGCGATCGGGTCCGACGCGACCTCCTCCACAGGGTCCATGACCACCGGCCGCAGGAGCTGCACGTAGTACTCGAGCACCCCCGCCAGCAGCGCCTCCTTGCTCGGGAAGTAGTGGTACAGGCTGCCCGAGTTGACATCCGCGTCCCGCAGGATCGTCGCCACCCCCGTCGCCGCGTACCCCTGCTCGTGAAACAGCCGGCGCGCGGCCTCCAGAATCCGGGTCTTCGTGCTGGCCGGGGCAGGTGGGGAAGGTTGGGGAGTGTCATCGGGCATTTGATTGAGCGTTCAATCAACCACATCCAGCCACGCCTGTCAAGGGCTTCTGAGCACCTGTTCGCAGCCTCCCCGGGGTAGACCCCCGCTGGCCCCCCGTGGCCCGGGTCTCTTCAAACCTCCCCACGACAGGGGGTTGGCACGGGTTAAGGGATTCCCCCGGAAACGGTTCAGGGCCGCGGCGTCTGCTCGTGCTCGCCAGGAACGGCGCACGGACACGCACCCAACCCCCTGGCACCGAGGCACCTATGAGACGACTGCCCGCCCGGTCCACGCCAGCCGCACGGAGCGCACCCCACGCCTTCACCCTCATCGAGCTTCTGGTCGTCATCGCCCTCATCGCCCTGCTGATCGCCCTGCTTCTGCCCGGTCTGGAGGGCTCGCGCCAGGCGGCCCGCTCGGTGGCCTGCCTTTCCCGTCTCCAGACCCTGCACTTCGCCGTGCGAACCTACGCCGACGACTACCGCACCTTCCCCGTTGAGCACCCCACCGAAGTGATCAACGTGCTCGAGCTGCCGCGGGATGCGTGGCGCTGCCCCGCGGACCGCGCCGGCCGCCACAACCCCAGCCGCGTGTACTCCTCGTACAGCTACATCGCCCCGATCTACATGGAGCCGCACGGCCCGGGCCTGGTGCTCGAGCACCTCAAGCCGTGGGTCGCCTACCGCAAGTACGAGCACAACCCGCTGCTGCCGCTCTTCTGGGACCTGCACGAATGCCACGACAAAGCCCGCAACGTCGTCTACTGGAACGGCAGCGCAAGGCGCAAGGACTGGTAGCTCACCGCGCCAGCACTTCACGGCAGTGCGCAAGGTCCTTCCCCTCGTCCAGCGAAGACAGCGCGTAGCCCCACGACCTCAGCAGCTCGCAGCACTCCCGGTGGACCTCCTCGCCGTGGGTCGCGAGGAAAATCGTGGGCTTGCGGGAGGTAAAGAACCGGCGTCCGCCCTCCAGCACCAGCCGCTCGGCGCCCTCGACGTCGATCTTGACGAGGTCCGCCGGCACGATCGCGCCCTCATCCAAAAGCTGGTCCAGGCACTCGACGCGGACCCGCACGGACCCGCCCTCGCTGATCCGCCCCATGTACCCGCTGTCTGTGCTCAGCGCGGGAGCCAGCTCAAAGCCCATCTCCCCGCGCGCCTCGGCGACCGCGCACGGCATCACCGTCGTGTTCACCGCCTTGTTGAGCGCCACGTGCCGCTCAAGCCGCGGGAGGTTCCGCGGGTTGGGCTCAAACGCGAACACCCGCCCCTCCGGCCCCACCAGCCTTGACGAGAGCAGCGTGTAGAACCCCACGTGCGCCCCGATATCAAAGACGGTCATGCCCGGCCGAACGAACTCCGCGAAGCGCCGCTGCTTGTCCGCCTCGTAAATCCCCAGCCAGCAGCCGTGGATCCCCGATCCCACCACCCACCGCGCCCCCCGCAGCCCGCCGGACAGCACGGGCACCACCGCGTCCTTGGGGATGAGCCGCAGCGGCATGCGTACGAGCCGGCCGGCAAAGCTCCTGACGGACACGGCCTGGGCAAGGTCGGACATAGGCCCTCCGACGTCAGGTTACCGGACACACGCCCTCGATCAAGACATTTCCGGCGGGTCGAACGTGTGCCGGATCAGCCGCTCCACCTCGCGGGGATTCTCGACCCCCACAAGGGCGATCTGCCCGAACGTGCGGCCCGACGCCTGCCTGGGGTAGACAAAGACATCGCCCAGCAAGGGCCCATGGTCCTGGCGGGCGATGGCCAGCGGGTGCGCGGGCTCCACGGCCTCCGTCGCCACGTTCCCGGATCGGCCCACGACCACCTTCATCACGCGCGTGTCGGTCAGGCCGTAGATGGTCCGCCGGGCCTTGGCGCGGGCGATCCACGGCATCAGCGCGCACAGCACCGCGATGAACAGCGAGAACACCCCGAAGGCCCCCAACGCGTATACCGAGCCCAGCGAGGGCTTGCTGGTGGCGGTGATGGGCTCAAGCCCCGCGAACTCACGCCAGAAGTGCCGGCACGCGAAGCCGATGCCCACCGCGGCGGCGGTGAAGAACAACCCGCCCACAACGGCGCCCGGGAGAGCCCACCGGAACGCGTGCTGCGCATCAGGCTGGCCCGACCAGCGGAGCTTCTCCGTGTGGTCGATCTCGCGCGCGAGCACCTCGCGCATGGATGGTGAAGGCTCCCCCATGCCCGATTGTACGGATTCGTCCGCGCCCGGTTTCCCCGCCGCTACCCCGCGTTCGCGCGGTACCACTCGATCGTCTGACGCAGCCCGTCCTCAAAGCTCGTGCGGGCCTTCCAGCCCAACAGCTTCTCCGCACGCTGCGTATCCAGGCAGCGGCGCGGCTGGCCGTCCGGCTTGCTCGCGTCCCACTCGATGGCGCCCTTGAACCCCGTGAGCTTCACGATCAGCTCCACCAGGTCCTTGATCTTCACCTCAAAGCTCGCGCCAAGGTTGATGGGCGTGGGATCGTCCATCACCTCCGCGCCCCGCACAATCCCCTCCG
>JAEYTB010000029.1 GCA_023434205.1 Planctomycetota bacterium
GCGCCCTTGAACCCCGTGAGCTTCACGATCAGCTCCACCAGGTCCTTGATCTTCACCTCAAAGCTCGCGCCAAGGTTGATGGGCGTGGGATCGTCCATCACCTCCGCGCCCCGCACAATCCCCTCCGCCGCGTCGTCCACGTACAAGAACTCGCGGCTGGCCGAGCCCGTGCCCCAGCAGACGATGCTCTTGTCGCCGCGCCGCTGCGCCTCCACGCACTTCCTGATCAGCGCAGGGATGACGTGGCTGGACTCAAGATCGAAGTTGTCGTGCGGGCCGTACAGGTTCACGGGCAGCACGAACGCGGAGCGCAGGCCGTACTGCATCCGGTACGCGTCGAGCATCTGCCACGCGGCCTTCTTCGCAACGCCGTACGGAGCGTTGGTCTCCTCCGGGTAGCCGTTCCACAGCTCCTCTTCCCTGAACGGCACCGGCGTGAACTTCGGGTACGAGCAGATCGTTCCCACCTGCACGAACTTTCCGCCCCGCTCCGCCAGGCCGTCGATCCGCCCCTCCTCGATCAGGTGCATCGCCATCGCCATGTTCGCGAAGAAGTAGCGGCCGGGGTTGGCCCGGTTCGCCCCGATCCCCCCCACCTCCGCCGCGAGGTGCAGCACTACGTCCACCTTCTGCTGGCCGAAGGCGGAACGGTACAGCCGCGCCGTGTCCATCTTCTGCGTGAGGTCAAAGTCGCGCCGGCGCGGGATGAAGATATTGGCCTCGGGCACGCCGCGGTCCAGCAGCTTCTGCCGCACCACGCGCCCGAGGAAGCCGGCCCCGCCGGTGATGACGATGCGGCTGGACTTGAGGTTCGACGGCGTGCTCATGAAGAGGGCTCCTGCGGAGGTGAATGTTCGCCCGCCCGCGCCCAGGATCAAGCCGGGTGGGGCCGGCGGCTCCACCGGCCTCCCTACCCTGCCCCCGTCGTGGAACGCCCCGTCATCCGCACCGCCGCCTGGCTCCTCACATTCGCGGCACTCGCCCTGCTGCTGGCGTGGGTGGTCTCACGCGTCGTCAGCGACCGGTTCGAGTGGTCGCAGTACCTGTTCTGGGTGCCCACGCCCGCGGTCCTCCTGGTGGGCTGCCTGCTGCTCCTGACGGCCTCGGCCCTGGGGCGGGCGGCCCGGCCGATCTCGCCGCGCGACCGCCTCGGGCCCCGCGCCCCCGCCGCGCGGACCCGCGCCGTCGCCTGGGCCGGGTGGCTCGGCGTCCTCGCCTGGATGTTCTTCGCCGAGTGGAACGGGGCCCGCTACCTCACCGGTCCACCCCCGCCTCCCCAATCACCCGCAGAGGGAACGCTCCGCGTCCTCTTCTGGAACTCGATGGACGCCCCCGAGTTGGTCGAGGACGCACTCTCCCGCCACCCCGATGTCGTCGTCCTCACCAACCCCCCCACGCGCGTGGACTGGGCCGCCCTCCGCGGCGGGCTGGGCGAAGCCTCCACGACGCGCCGGGAACGCCACGCCGTCGCCAGCCGCTTCCCCATCCTGCGCTGGGGCGCGACGAGCCTGGGCATCAAGGGCGCACGCCCGCGCTCCTTCATCTTCCGCGGCGGGGGCTACGTCATCCAGGACACCGGCCACGCCATGTTCCTGGAGCTCGATACCGGCCTGCTCAACCGGCCCCTGGTCCTCTGGGTCATCGACCTGCCCTCAGACTTCAACCTCTCCCGCTGGGAGGTCATGCGGCAGGCCGCGGCGACGCTGCACGCGACCCCCGGGCCCGCCTACCGGCGCGTCGAAGGGCGCGATGTGCCCGAGGAGATCGAGGGATTCCCAACGCCCGACCTGATCGTCGGCGACTTCAACACGCCGCGGGGCTCCGAGTCGCTCAAGGAACTGACCGGCAGCATGGCCGATGCGTTCGAGCAGGCAGGCCGCGGCTTCGCGGCGACCTGGCCGCGGGAGTGGCCGGCCCTGGCGATCGACCACGCCTTCGTGGGCCCGGAGCTGCGCGCGACGGGGTATGAGGTGGTGGACTTTGGGGAGGGTCGGCACCGGGCGGAGGTGGTGGACGTGGTGGCGCGGTGATTTAGCCCTGCGGCGTCTCGGGCGCTGCGGGAACCGGCGGTGCCGGCTCGCTCGGTGGCGGCGGCGCCAGCAGCTCCTCCTGACGCACCATCAACGCCTTCACCTTGTAGTCGGGCAGCACGAACACCCACCCGGCCAGCCGCTTATTAAGCTCCTCGGTCTTCTTCTGGATGGCGGCCATGGACTCCTGGTGCATCCGCTCCGCGTCCGCGCGCGACTTCTCCGCCGCGGCCTTCGTCGCGTCGTCGGCGTTCTCCGGCGCTGCCGGGTGCGGGGGCGCGGACGTGGGCTCAAACGACGCCGTGAAGGCCCACCACCGCGCGCCGTCCTTGCTCGCGCACGTGGCGGTGATGGTCTGGCCCTCGAACGTCGTGAACACCGCCGTCAGCTCGGGCTGGCTCATGTCCACGCTCGAAGCCGGCGCCACGTCGTCGATCACGACGCCCGAAATCGCCTGCGCGACGCGCGTCGCGGCGAACTCGTCCTTGGGCTGGCGGCCCTCCGGCAGCGCATCAAACTTGAACGTGTTGTCCGCCGCGAGCTGCTTGCTCACCGCGACCGTTTCGGGCATGTCGCCCAGGTGCGTGATCGTCGCGGCCCGCACCTTGGCGATGTCCACCTCCACCGGGCCGCGGTTCACCCACGACATCGGCTCCGCGGCGACGCTCAGATTCCCCTGCGCCAGCCAGCTCTGCGCCTCCCCCTTGCGGCGGACGAAGTACCGCGGGCCCGCGAGCGTGCTGTCCTCGCCCGTGGGCGCGCTGGACGCGTTCCCGATGATCACCGCCCCCAGCGACGCCCCAGCCGGGTCCTGCACATCCACCAGCACGCCCGCGGCGCCGGGCGCCTCGGGCTCCGCCACGCCGATCCGCTCGTAGTTCTCCGGCTTGCTCGTCTTGGCCTCGACCGTCCGGCTGTCGAGCAGCTCGGCGATCATCTTCCGCACCCGCTCGCTGTCGGCCGGGTAGCCGTGCTTGCTGGCGACCACCCACACGGGCCTGCCCTCCTGCTCGCGCTGCTCGAGCAGAGTCTCGGCGGGGCCGCGCTTGA
>JAEYTB010000056.1 GCA_023434205.1 Planctomycetota bacterium
TCGCCCTTCAGCTTCCCGAAGAAGACCTTCCGCGAGGAAAGATCAAGCGACTCAAGCTTCGCGATGAGCTCCGCGTTGAGCAGGTCCTCAATGGCCTTAGGGCGGGTTGGGGTGGCTGTTTTCAGCACTGGGGTTGCTCGGAGAAAGGCGCCACCGCAGAGTGTGCGGAGGAAGCGGAGTTGCGCGGAGCTTCTTCGGAAAGGAACCCGCGCGGGAACGGGGTTCTGGGAGTGAGTACGCGGCGGTAAATGCCTGACTTGAGGCTTGGCGTGTTGAAATTGATCAGGAGGCCGAGCGGCATGCCCGTTGATCGCATGTAGCTCATCATGACGCCGATGTGGGTGTCGCTGACCTTTTCGGTCGCCTTGAGCTCCACAATGACGAGACCACCGACAAGCAGGTCGACAACCTGGTCACCGATCTCGATCTCTTCGTAGCGGACGCGCAGACGCTTCTGACGCTCGAAGGGGATGCCCCGCTTGGTGAGCTCGTATGCGAGCGCCTCTTCATACAGCCGTTCGAGCAGCCCAGGGCCGAGTACGGAATGCACCTTGAACGCTGCGGCGAGGATCTGATCGGTCACGCGGTTCCATTCCTCAGGAACATCGCGCGGACCTGTTCTGTACTGATTCTCACTCATCCTGACTTGATCTCCGCGCAACTCCGCTTCCTCCGCAAACTCCGCGGTAGCGCCTTTCTCACACCCCAGCCTTCACCGGCTCCGTCGGCGTCATGTCCACGATCTGCTTCACCAGCGCATCAGGGTCCACCCGATCCGCCTCGGCCTCGAAGTTCAGGATCAGCCGGTGCCGCAGCGACATCGCCGCCACCGCACGGATGTCCGCGAAGCTCACGTGGTACCGACCCTCCACCAGCGCCCGCACCTTGCCGCCCAGCATCAGGGCCTGCGCCGCTCGCGGGCTCGCCCCGCACCGGACGTACTTGTTCGTCGGCCCGTTCGCGCCCCCCGCGGCCATGCTGCCCATCGGGTGCGTCGCCAGCACCAGCCGCGCCACGTACTCCTTCACGTGCGGGGCCACGATCACGCCGCGGGCGAGCTGCTGCATCTCGATGATGGTGGGGCCGTCGAGCACCTTGCTCGACTCGGGCTGGACCGTCGCGGTGGTGCGGTCGAGGATGGTCATGAGGTCGTCGAGCTGGCTGTAGCCCACCACGATCTTGAAAATGAAGCGGTCGAGCTGCGCCTCGGGCAGCGGGTAGGTCCCCTCCTGCTCGATGGGGTTCTGGGTGGCGAGCACCAGGAACGGCTGGGCCAGCTTGTAGGTCTGCCCCGCGACGGTGACGCTCCGCTCCTGCATCGCCTCCAGCAGCGCGGACTGGGTCTTGGGCGTGGCGCGGTTGATCTCGTCGGCCAGCACCACCTGGGCGAAGATCGGGCCTTTCTGGAACTCGAACCGGCGGCGGCCGGTCTCCTGGTCCTCCATCACGATGTTCGTGCCGATCACGTCCGCGGGCATCAGGTCGGGCGTGAACTGGATGCGGCTGAAGGGCAGGCTCAGCGTCTGCGCCAGCGTGCGGACCAGCAGCGTCTTGCCCAGCCCCGGCACGCCCTCGAGCAGCACGTTGCCGCCGGCGAACAGGGCCATGAGCACGCCGTCCACGATCTCGGTGTGGCCCACGACCACCTTGCCGATCTCGCCGCGGAGCTTGATGAAGGTGTCGCGGAACTTCTCGCACTGCGCCTTCACCTCGGCGGGCGTGGTCATCTCGGGCATCTTGGTGGCGGCCATAGGGGGCTCCTCAAATCGCAAAGGCTCTAACGCTCAACACACGGGTCCGTACGCTCTGTTCCGCTCTCCGCTCTCCGCTCTCCGCTCTCCAGCCTCACGCCTCGTCCTCCATCTCGCCCCGGGCCTTCTGCTTGGCCTTCAGGAGGCGGCTCATGCCCTCGCCCTCCTGGGCCTTGGCGCCGGGGGCGTTGTCCACCGGGCGGGGCTTATCGCGGAGCACCTCGGGCCGCGCATCGGCGCCGCCCAGCGCGATGCTCGTCGCGCCCTTCTTGAGCTGCTCCGGGCTGGCCTCAAACTTCCGCTTCGAGGCCTCCATCGCCGCCTTGACGTCGGCCCTGGCCCCCGCCGCGAGCTGCGCCTCGGTCGCCCCCGCCGCGGCACGCTCGGCCATCTTCTTCTTCGCCTGATCGCGCGCCGCCTTCAGCGAGCCGAGCTGCTCGCTGCCCTGGCTGGTGCTCTTGCCGAACATGCCCACCAGCCCCGCCCACATCGCGGGGATGTCGATCCGCACCCGCCGGATCCCCACATCCGCCAGGAACATGGCCAGCCCCACCACCGCGAAGAGCAGCCAGATGGCCCGCGACGCCACCGGCATGGTGACCCCGTCGCGCGACCACAGGTCGGGCATGTTGGTCTCCCAGTCGCTCATCACCCGCCCGCCCGTCATCTCCGCGACCTGCGCCAGGATCGGCGTGTTGTCCTCCAGCGAGCGGTACTCGTCGGCGAAGGGCCGGGTGATCGCGGCCTGGGCGCTGCCCTCCAGCACCCCGCCCTCGACCTTGTCGTCGGGCGCCACATACCGCAGGCTCAGCACGTACGCCCCGGACTGCTCCGTCGCGACGCTCCCCTGGTACCGGCCCGGCCCCACCTGCTTGAGGTCGATGCTCGCCCCCTCGCCGCCGGGCACCGCGATCCGCCCCTGGAACCGCGCGAAGTTCAGCCGCTCGCCCGCGCTGTCCAGCGCATCCACCGTGATCAGCGTCTGGTCGCCCTTGTTCTCGGTGGTGATGCGCACGTTGCCGCCGCCGCTGGGCCGCATCGTCCAGCGGACGTGCTGCTCCCAGAACTGCTTGTAGTTGTTCCACGCCGTCCACGACGGGTTCCACCGCGTGCTCGCGTCGCTGGTATACGCCACCACCTTGCCCAGCCCGTACTGCCAGGTCGCCAGCAGCGGGTCGCTGGCCGACGCCGCGTTCGGGTCATCCGCCTTGATCTTGAGCGAGACCAGCGCCAGCCCCTCGCGCTCACCGGTCACCACATAGCCGTGCGTGTTGGGCACGCCCGAGAGCCCCCGCATCGCCTCGTTCGCCCCCACCACGGCGATCGCCGGGAAGCCCGAGCCGCCCTGCTCGCGGATGAGCGAGCGGCGGACCGTCTGCGCCTCCTTGATGAAAATCTCGGGGATGCTGGCCAGCGCCTTCTCGGTGTTCACGAAGTAGTAGTTGCCCCCCGTGTGCTCCGCGATCCACCGCAGCTTGCTCACCTCCACGCCCCCGTGCGGGAACACACCCACCGTGCTGATCGTGATCTTGGCCTCCACGAACTTGTCCAGCAGCGCCGAGGACGGCGGCGCCGGGTCGCCGTCGCTGATCATGATCATGTGCTTCTGCCCCGCGTCCGCGGCACGAAGCCCCTCGTACGCCATCTCGACCGAGGGGGTGAAGTCCGGCATGTCGCCGAACCGCAGGTTCTGGATCGACCGCCTCACGGCCGACCCGTCGCCCACCATGGCGATCTTGTGGATCCACTCCGTGCCGCCGCGGGCGCCCATCCCGGTGTACTCAAGGATGCCCACCAGGTCGAGCCGCGAGAGCGAGTTGACGGCCGCCTCCGACACCTTCTTGCCGTAGAAGACCCCCTCGGGCATCTCGACGGAGTGGATGACCAGCGCCAGCGCGCCGCGGGGCATCTGCCGCTTCTGCGGGGGGTCCAGCCGCAGCGGCAGAGCATCCTCCAGGGGCGAGCCGATCCAGCCCCCGGCGCCGTAGCTCTCCGGCCCGCCGATCATGACCAGCCCGCCGCCCGTGTCATGCACATACTGCCGCAGTGCCTCCTGCAGCGCCTGGCTGAACTTGTACGCCGACTGGTTGATCATCACGATCGCGTCGTAGGCGTTGAGCTCCGTCAGCGTCTGCGGCGCCTGGTCCGCCGTCTTCACCTCGATGTCGACCTTGGCCTCTTCCATGGCCTTCAGAAACTCGGCGCTGTCCTTGGGCCGCTCGCCCAGTTCCGTGATGACCAGCACCTTGCCAGGGCCCGACACAAACGTCACCGACGACCCCCGGTTGTTCTCCGCCAGCGTGTCCTGGCCCTGCCCGTAAGACTCGTACGCCGCGTCGAACTGCTGCGGGCCCGTCCGCAGGGCCGTCACCTGAACCTGCTTCACGTTGAGCCCCGGCTTGAGCTCGATCTCCGCGCCCATCGAGGGGCTGTCGGGGTCCAGGTCCACCGCCTGGCCGTTCATGAGCACCGTGAGCCTGCCGCGCGACTCCCGCAGCGACCGCAGCACCACGCGCACGCTCATGGTCTCGCCCTCCCGGGCGTTGGCGGGCGTGACGAGCCGGTCCACCATGACCTCGTTGGTGTACTTGTACTTGATCGGCAGCACGTCGATCGGGATCTTCATGGCCTTGGCCATGGTCGCGGCCTGCAGGATGTCGCCCACCGTCTGGTTGCCGTCCGTCGCCAGCAGCAGCCGAAGCCCCGCGTCCGGCGGCGCGGTCGCGATCGCGAGCTTGAGCGCATCGGCCAGGTTCGTGCCGTCCACCGCTCCCACGTGCTGCGGCTCCAGCGTCGTGGTGAGCTTGCTGGGCAGGCTCTGGACGTACGCGTTCTTCGCGGCGGTGACCAGCCCCACCTCGTCGTCGGGCTTCTTGGTCTGGATCGCCGTCTCCATGAACTTGCGGGCCTCGTGCTGCACCGCCGTGGGCACCGACTCGCTGGTGTCCAGCACCATCGTCACCGCGACCGCCTTGCTCTCCTTGCGCCACGAGGGCTCCGCCATCGCCCCCGCCAGCAGCGCGATCACGATGATCCGCACCGTGAGCGAAACCCAGCGCGTCGCGCCACCCAGCCCCGACAGGCTCTTGCGCGCCATCCACACCGACGCCCCGCCCAGCACCGGGATCAGCCACAGCCACACGGGCATGTCGAACTGCACCGGCCCCACGTGCAGCGCCGCGAGCGTCGTCATCCCGCGCCCCCCGTCCCGCCCGCCGCTCCCGCGATCGGCGTCCTGTTCCGCGGCACATCAAAGCCCACGATCCGGTTGTTCCAGCTATCCAGCACGTACGCCGTCTTCCCGATCACCGCGATCCCCCAAGGGGAAGCCAGCTGCCCCCTGTGCCGCCCCGGCTGCCCGTACGTCCCCAGCGACCGGCCGCTCAGCAGGTCCACGTGCTGCACGCGGCTGTTGCCGAACTCGCTCACCAGCGCCGTGCCGTCGCCCAGCAGCGCCAGGCCGTACGGATACGCGTACTGGCCCGGGAGCTGGCCCACCGTGCCGCCCGCGTTGATCCACGCGATCAGCTTCCCCTCGAGCGTGAAGCGACCGATGCGGTGGTTGCACGCGTCGTTGACGATCAGTTCGCGCCGCGCAAGGTCAATCGCGATGGACTGCGGGCGGTTGAACTCCACCGGCTCCGCCCCCACGCCCGACCCCTGCCGCCCGAACGAGAACTTGAACTCAAACGGCGACGGCGCCGGGCCGCCCTTCGCCGCGGCGACAAGCTGCGCCTTGCTCACCGGCTCCTGCGCCTCGTAGACGCTGATGCGGTCGTTCTCCTGGTACTCGCTCACGTACAGCCGGGAGATGCTGATCCCGTCCGGCCCCGGCAGAACGGCGACATCCGTCGGGAACACAAACTGCCCCGGGCCGGTCCCGTACTCGCCGAACTTCGTCAGCGGAGTCCCCAGCCCCTCGCCCTTCAGGTTGCCCCCGTCGTACACCCACACCTGGTGGTAGTGCGTGTCGGGAACCAGCACGAGCGGGCCGTCCTGACCCTCGGGGTCCCACGCCGTCACCCCCGTGGGCTTGCCGTCCTTCCACACCGGCATCTGCCACTCGCCCAGCGAAGCGCCGGTCCTGGCGTCAAGGCGTTGGATGCGGGCGAGCTTGTCCACCACCCACAGCGCCGAGCGGTCGTGGTCAAGGCAGCGGGGGTAGCTGAACTGCCCGGGCGAAGTGCCGACCTCGCCAAAGCTGACCCGGACGTCGATCGGGCCCCCCTCCGGCGGCTTGGAACAGGCCAACGGCACCACGGCCAGCACGCCGGCCGTGATCCACCAAGCTGCCCGCGTTCGCAACATCTCAAGCATCCTACTGAAAACCACCCCTACGGGATGCACGCGCCCGGTGTTTGCCGCCCGCTTTGATTCCGAAGAAGCCCCGGTCGTTTACACGACCCGCCGGATGGTGCGCCGCGCCGACCATGCCGCGAGGCCGGCCACCACCAGCCCCATCAGCACCACCACGACCGCCGCCGCGGCGACGTCCTGCATCCGGAGCTGGTGCAGGTGGTTCAGCATCACCTGGGCAAGGCTGGGTGAGCCCGGCGGCTGGACCATGACCGCCGCCTCAATCTCGTGCAGGCTCAGGGCCGCCATCGCGAGCCCCGCCCCCGCCAGCGCCCCTCCCTGCACCGGCAGGCACACCGCCCACCAGCTCCTCAACCCCAGCCCCGCATCCAGGGCCCGCAGATCGCGCTCCTGGCGGGGCTCCACCGCCGCCAGCCAGCACCCCACCAAAGCCGCCAGAAACCCGAAGCGGCCCGCGTGGGCCACGACCACCGCCAGCGGCGACTCACCAAGCTCATAAGCCCCTGGGGTTATATTGATTGCGGTCGAAACCGCGCTCCCGACGAGCACCCCCGGCAACAACCCCATCAGCAACAGCAAGACCAGGCAGGCGCGCAACAAAACCCCCGGGCCGCCCACCCGCGCCGCGCTCATGCCCTGCCAGAACGCCGCGGCGAGCACCACGCCCAGCCCGCCCACCATCGCACCGATCCCCGCCGACGTCGCCACGGGGTCCGCGGATGCAGCCCAGAACTGCCTGTAAGGCCGCAGGTCCGACGCCGTCCAGACAAACAGCCCCACGGGCAACGCCACCGCCACCAGCCACACCGCGACCGCGCCCGCCGCCCCGCCCCTCTTTTCAGCACGCACGACCGCCTCATCCGGCCGGCCCGCCTGACGCGCGATCGCAGCCGCGATGATGAACGCCCCCCCGCAGGCAAACACCAGCAGGGGCCATGCCGCGAGCCAGACCCGCCAGCTCCCGGGCGCGAGGGTCAGGTCCAGCCAGACCTTGATCGCGTACGTCGGCACTTGGGCCAGGTGCAGCGGCACCGCGGAACCCATCATCACCAGGGCCACCAGCGCGATGCTCGAAATAACCCCAACCCTGCTCATGGAAAGAACTTGCAGGAGCCTCCGCAGGGGCGGGGCGTCCAGCCGGAGCGCCTCGAGCACCGGCTCATCCAGCCGTCGGAAGGTCGCGCCGAGCACAATCGCGCTGATCGGCCACGCCCACAGGCTCAGCCCCGCCATCGCCAGCACGCGCCCGGCAAGAGCGGGGGCCTCCGGCAGGCCCGAATCCACCAGCCCCGCCAGCCAGTCGCCGCCCGGCGTGCCCGCCGCCCGCAAAGTGCTGTAACCCGAGTAAGCAAGGTAGCTTGGGAGCAGCAGCGGCACGAGCATCAGGGGCAGCACACGCCAACCCCGCCGTCGGATCAGCCACGCCCCCGGCCACGCCAGCGCGGTCGCCAGCACCCCGATCACCAGCCCCCAGGCGATCGTCGAGCCCAGCAGCCCCCACGCGGGAGCCATCCGCAGGGCGGGCTCGATCTGCAAACCCTCAGCGGGCTTGGAGATATCGCCCGCCATCACCCCCGCCACCACCGCCCACAGCACGCTCCCCAGCGGCCAGCCCACGCACACCAGCGTGATCAGCGCGGCAACCGCCCTGCCGGCGCCTCCGTCTGTCTGGCTTGTGGTGGCCAATTCAACGCTCCAACGCGGGGTCGTGCCGGGAACGGTATTATCCCCCCCATGCCCGCAAGCCCGGCCGCCGTGCCTAAGTCCCGTGGATCCGACGCGGCCAATCCTTATAAGGATCGGCTCGAGCGGCTGCGGGCGCTGGCCCTCAAGCAGAACCTCAACCACATCCTGATCACCAACCCGCTGGATGTCGGGTACCTGACCGGGTTTTTCGGCGGCGACAGCTACCTGGTCGTCTCACCCCGCCTCGCGACCGTGCTGACCGACGGCCGGTACGTGGAAGAGCTCGAGCCCGTCAAGCCCCTGGCCTCCATCTTCGTGCGCAAAGGCTCGATGCCCGAGGCCGTCGCCGAGGTCTTCTCCAGCACCCGCGTGGACCGCTGCGGCTTCCAGTCCGAGCACGTCACCGTCGCCGAGCTCGCCAACCTGACCAAGGCCCTGGGCAAGGGCCCGCAGAACCGCCTCGTCTCCACCGCCAACCTCGTCGGCCAGATGCGCGTCATCAAGGACGCCCACGAGGTCGCCCTCATCCAGAAGGCCATCAAGCTCCAGGAAGAGGCCCTCACCGCCACGATCAAGCAGATCAAGGTCGGCCAGAGCGAGCTGGAGGTCGCCGCCATCCTCGAGTTCGAGATGAAGTCCCGCGGCAGCAGCAAGCCCGGCTTCGAGTCCATCGTCGCCGCCAAGGCCAACGGCTCGCTCCCGCACTACCGCCCCAGCGACAAGGCCAAGGTCACCAAGGGCCAGCCCCTGCTCATCGACTGGGGCGCGACCTACCAGGGCTACCAGGGCGACATGACCCGCACCTTCACCATGGGCGCCTGGCCCAAGAAGGTGAAGGAGATCTACGAGATCGTCCGCGAGGCCCAAGAGGCCTCTGCCGCGGCCCTCGCCCCGGGCAAGAGCTGCCACGAGATCGACAAGATCGCCCGCGACATCATCGACGACGCCGGCTACGGCGAGCAGTTCGACCACGGGCTCGGGCACGGGCTGGGCATCAGCAAGGAGCCGCCCTGGCTCAACCCCAAGTACCCCGACGCCAAGCTCGAGGTAGGCATGGTGTGTACCGTCGAGCCGGGGATCTACCTGCCCGGGGTGGGCGGCGTGCGGATCGAGGACCAGTACGTGATCACGGAAAAGGGCGCGAAGAACTTTTGCACGCTGCCCAAGGACGCGGCGTGGTCGACGCTGTAAGGCATCCAACCGCAGAGCACGCAGAGACCGCAGAGGAAAGCATTAGACAGGAGAAGAAGGAAGGACCGAAGGGCGGGCATCGTGGGCGCAGGGTTCGGAGCGTTTGACTCTGCGTTCTCTGCGTGCTCTGCGGTTCAATCCGAGAAGTCATGATCGACATCAGCAAGCTCAAGGAACTCGTGGCCCTCATGGCCGAGCACGACCTGTCCGAGGTGGACCTCAAGGACGAAAAGGAGTCCATCTCGCTCAAGCGCGCCACGGCCCCCGTCATGCAGGCGGCGCCGCAGGTCCAGTACGCGCCCGCGCCGCAGGCGCCCGCCCACGCCCCGGCCCCGGCGCCCGCCGTGGTCCCCGCCGGCGTCACCATCGACTCGCCCATGGTCGGCACGCTGTACCTGGCCGCCAACCCCGACTCGCCCCCCTTCGTCAAGCCCGGCCAGCAGGTCGGCCCCGACACCGTCGTCTGCCTCATCGAGGCCATGAAGGTGTTCAACGAGATCAAGGCCGAGAAGACCGGCATCGTCGAGCAGATCCTGGTGAAGAACGGCGAGGCCGTGGAGTTCGGGCAGAAGCTCTTCTCGATCCGCCCGAGCTGACCTTGACGCGCCGCGTTCGCAAGCACCCCATCCACCGAGACAAGACACCGCATGTTCAAACGAGTTCTGATCGCCAACCGGGGTGAGATCGCGCTGCGGATCATGCGCGCCTGCCGCGAGCTCGGTATCGAGACCGTCTGCGTCTACAGCACCGCCGACAAGGACGCGCCCTACCTCAGGCTCGCCGACCGCGCCATCTGCATCGGCCCCGGCCCCGCCAAGGAGAGCTACCTCAACATCTCCCGCATCATCGCCGCGGCGGAGGTCGCCGACGTCGACGCCATCCACCCCGGCTACGGCTTCCTCTCCGAACGCCCCGACTTCTCCCAGGCCTGCCGCGACTGCAAGATCGAGTTCATCGGACCCTCCCCCGAGGCCATGGGCAAGCTTGGCGACAAGGTCGAGTGCAAGCGCACCGCCAAGGCCAACAAGGTCCCCATCTTCCCCGGCAGCGAGGGCGCCATCGAGGACGAGGAAGAAGCCGTCCGCGTCGCCAACGAGATCGGCTACCCCGTCATCATCAAGGCCGCCGCCGGCGGCGGCGGCCGCGGCATGCGCGTCTGCCGCAACGAGGCCACGCTCCGCAGCAACCTCCGCCAGGCCGGCCAGGAGGCCCTCGCCGCATTCGGCAACGGCGCCGTCTTCATCGAGAAGTTCCTCGAGCACGCCCGCCACGTCGAGGTGCAGTGCCTCGGCGACAAGCACGGCCACGCCGTCCACCTCTGGGAACGCGACTGCTCCATGCAGCGACGCCACCAGAAGGTCATCGAGGAAGCCCCCAGCCCCAACGTCAACCGCAAAAAGATGGAAGTCGTCTGCGAGGCCGCCGCGAGGCTCATCAAGGCCGCCAACTACCACGGCGCCGCCACCGTCGAGTTCCTGATGGACTCCCAGCAGAACTTCTACATGCTGGAGGTCAACACGCGAGTCCAGGTCGAGCACCCCGTGACCGAACTAATCACGGGCATCGACATCGTGAAGATGTCGATCCTCGTCGCCGCGGGCGCGCCGATCCCCTTCAAACAGCGGGACGTCACGATCAGGGGCCACGCGATGGAGTGCCGGATCAACGCCGAGGACCCCGACAAGGGCTTCCGCCCCAGCGCCGGCAAGGTGGACCTGTGGCAGGTCCCCGGCGGCCCGGGCGTGCGGATGGACACGCACGTGGTCCCCGGCTACGTCGTGCCCCCCAACTACGACTCCATGATCGGCAAGCTGATCGTCCACGCCGACGACCGCAAGCAGTGCATGGCCCGCATGAGCCGCGCCCTCCGCGAGTTCCAGGTCGGCCCCATCTCGACCACCATCCCCCTCCACTCGCGACTGATGGAGAACTCCGACTTCAAGGAAGGCGGGATCGACATCCACTACCTCGAGCGGCTGCTGCGATAGGCCGGCCTCAGCCGGCGCACGACGCCAGCCCGACGCTGATCAGGAAGATCAACACCTGATAGATCGCCGCGATGATCGCCGAGTGCTTCCACTCCAGCTTCGCGATCGCCTTGAGGCACATCACAAACACGATGTAGCCGCTCACAAACTGGAGGATGGCGGCCAGGAGCGTTTCCCCCAGCGCCTGCTCGAGCCCCATCCCGATGAAAAAATTGGCCACGCCCGCGCACACCAGCGTCAGCACGCCCGTGCCGATGCTGACCTCCTCCCGCGCCACCATCTGCGCGATCCACGCCAGCAGGAACCCGAGGAACACGTAGATCGCGATGAGGATGACCAGCCCGAACATGCGGCAGCTCCCTGAAAATGTGGGAGCACGTTACCCGAACGTCAGTGCCAGTGCCGGTGCCGCCGGTGGTGATGGTGGTGGTGCCCGATATGCACACCGCCCCCGATGATGATCCGCGGCGGGGGCGCATACCGCCGCTCCTCCACCACCACGACCCTGCGCGGGGGGTGGCCGTGGTGGTGGACCTCCTCGACCACAACCGCGTGACCGGGGTGGTGGGGGTGGTGGGCGCAACCGCCCGTGAGCAAGGCACCTGCAACCAGACTCAAACCAACGACCGCACGCACCATCGCCATCGGTACAACTCCTGCGCGGGGAACGCACCCAGCCCGCACCTCTTTGTATGCGGATACTAACTTTCCGTTCCACGAGTTTCTGGAGCGTAGGCCCAAGTGACTGATTGGCAATGACTTAGCTGAGTCGCCCGGGACGGGGAGGATCGGCTATTGCCGCTCCCGATCACACCACCAGTTCTTCGTGGGCACCTGCCAGTCCGCGTGGGTGTGGTCCCACTCGCGGTACGCCTCGACCACATCGCCGCACCCGCAGCGGTCCTCATACTTCCCAGGCTTACAGGCGCAGCCCGAGAGCATGGCCAAGGCCAGAACGCAGACCAGAAGCTTGGCGGCGTGTGCGGGGTGTGGAAGGCGGCGCATGCGGGTTGTCCCCCGGTGGTGCTCAGGCGCTCTTGCGGAGCTTCTGCTCCAGCCGCTGCGGCTCGGGGACCTTGACGTTCCAGACCAGCCCCACCCACGACAGCGCCTTGATCAGGATGTACGAGCTGTCGAACTGCCACCAGCGCAGGCCGTGACGGGCCGAGGTCGGGAAGGCGTGGTGGTTGTTGTGCCACCCCTCGCCCATCCCCAGAATCCCCATCACGACGTTGTTACGGGAGTGGTCGCGGCTGTTGAAAGGCCGGCTCCCCCACAGGTGGCACACCGAGTTGATCGACCACGTCACGTGGTGGACCAGGAACAGCCGCACAAACCCGCCCCAGATCAGCCCCAGCAGCGCCCCCGTCCAGGTCCCGGTGATCAGCCCCCCCGCCGCGGCGGGCAGGATCGCGCTCAGCAGGATCCACACCCAGAACGTCCTATCAATGAACCGCGTCACCGGGTCGGCGACCAGGTCCGGGGCGTAGCGGTCCAGGTCCTTGGGCAGCGGCATAAAGAACCAGCCCATGTGGGCGTGGAAAAAGCCCTTGAGGATCGCCCCCAGGCCCGCGTGGTGCGACTCCTCGTGCGGGTCGCCCGGCGTCGGCTTGTGGCGGTGGTGATGGTGGTGCCCCTTGTACGCGTGCGGGCTGTGCGGGTCGCCCTCGTGGTCGCTGAACTGGTGGTGCCGGCGGTGCATCGCGACCCACCGGATCACCGGCCCCTCCGCCGCCATGCTGCCCAGCGCCCCCAGGATGAACCGCACCACCGGGCCGCACTCAAAGCTCTTGTGCGTGAAGTACCGGTGATAGCCCACCGTCACGCCGAACGCCGTCAGGATGTACCCCACCACCATGATCCCCAGCGCCGTCCACGTGACGCCCGGGCCCCACAGCAGGATGATCGCCGCGATCAGCCCCAGGGGCGGCAGCGTCACCGCCAGGAACGTCGCGATCAGCTCAGGCCGCGGCGGGCGTTCGATGTCGAGGTCGGTCGTGTCGTTGATCAGATCGGCGGGGGGAGCTTTGGTCGTCACGTCCATGTCGAGCACTTCGGAGTCTCCTGACCCCTGACAGAACGCAGAGGGCTGGAACAGGGTTCGCCCATTCCCCGGGTCACGATTCAGACCCGGTCCGGGGGCCGGGCAGTGTAGGTCAAAGATAGATCGTGCGACCCCCTTCCCGCGCTTGAAACGGGTCAAGCCCGCATGAGGACCCCGCCCCTACCGGGCCTTGAGGGCCGCCTCGAGCCGGGCGCGCAAGTCTTGGGTGGCGCCGTCCTTACCTTCTCCCAGCAGGGCCCGGTGCGCCGCCCGCGCCTGCCCCGCGTCCAGCGCCGTGCCCACCAGCGCGTGGCGCGACTCGGGCGTGTCGGAATACTCCAGCAGCAGGTCCGCCACCGTCTGGGCATCCTCCTCCCGGTCCGCCGCGAGCAGGGCCGCGTGCATCGTCGCCAGCGAGCCCTGCACCTCGCGCTGGGCGTACTTCTTCATCTCCGCCGCATGCTCGGCCGGGGCCATCTTCTCCATCATCTGGTTCTGCTGGATGTGCCCGCGGGCGTCCCGCTCCGGGTTCTTGTACATCCGGCCCATGTCCGCCCACCGCTTCTTCTCCTGGAAAATCCGCCGCAGGTCGCGCTCGTTGCGCTTGATGTCCGGCGCCGCCCCCGCGTCGTCCTTCACCCGGTCGTACCACGCCAGCGTGCGGTCGTCGTCGTCCACGACCTCGTTCAGCTTGATCCAGTCCACCAGCGTCGCGCGGGTGGCGGTCTTGTCCTTGAGCTGCTTCTCCGCCGCGTCCCGCAGCTTCACGAACTCCGCCCTGGCGACCTCGTGCCGCTGCGCGAGCTGCTGCATGTCCCCGATCAGGAACGACAGCCGCACGCCGTAGTACGCCTCGTCGTGCTTGAGCATGTTGTCCCACAGCCACGCGTACTCCTGCGCCGCCAGCTCCGGGTCGCTCCGCGACAGCTTGCGGGCGATGTCCATCCGCTCCTGGATGTCGACCTTGCCGTCCTTGCCCACGCGGTTGCCCGCGTTCTCGCGCAGCTTCTTCGCCTCCTCCGCCAGCGCCGCGGCCTTGGTCTTGCCCTTCTTCACATCCTCCAGCCACCCGATCATGTCCGACGTGCTCATGAACCCCACGCTGCGGTCGATCTCCTTCCCGTCCTTGAACACGATCATCGTGGGCATCGCCTCGATCGCAAGGGCCTTGGCCAGCTTCGGGTCCGCGTCCACATCAAACTGGAACGCGATGGCGTTGTCCTTGAAGTAGGCGATGGTCTTCTCATCCACCCACGTGGTCTTGTCCATCTGCTTGCACGGCGGGCACCAGTCCGCCATCGAGTCCACCACCAGCAGCTTCCCCTCCGCCGCGGCCTGCTTCTTCGCGTCCTCAAAGTTCTTCTTGGTAAAGATCGGCGGCATGGCCAGCACACTCGCGGCAGGAATGACGATCGCGATCACGGCGGGGAGGAGAGGGTTCATCGGGAGTCCTTGTTGCGGATTGCGGATCGGGGATTGCGGCACGGGGGAGGAGAGCGAAAGAGCGAGAGAGCGAGAGAGCGAAAGTTGTGAGGTCGGAGGACTCGCTTTCTTCCTTCCCTTTCGCTCTTCCGCTCTTCCGCTCTTTCGCTCTCACTTCCCCCCCCAGTATGCCAGACGCCCCCCACCCGGGGAAGGTTCACGGGTAAACTCGCCCCATGGACGCGTCAGCACTTGTTCGGCGGCTGGAAGTCTTCCCCAAGGCCGTGGCGGGGGCGGTGGCGGGCTTGACCGACGCGGAGCTCCGCTGGCGGCCCCCCGACGGCGCCTGGTCGGTGCTGGAAGTCCTGTGCCACCTGGGGGATGAGGAGGTCGCCGACTTCCGCCCCCGCACCCTGGGCACGCTCAAGGACCCGACCACCCCGTGGCCCACGATCAACCCGCAGGCCTGGCCCGCCGAACGCCGCTACAACGAGCAGGACCCCGCCGCGGCCCTCGACCGCTTCACCCGCGAGCGCGCCGAGAGCCTCCGGCTGCTACGCGAGCTCGAAGCGGGCGCGGGCGGGCTGAACAAGGTGGACTGGACCCGCGCCTACCAGCACCCCAAGGTCGGCCCCGTCCCCGCGGGCGAGGTCCTCGCCGCGTGGGCCGGCCACGACGCCCTGCACCTGCGCCAGATCGCCAAACGCCTGTGGGAGATGGCGGGGCGGGATGGATCGCCGTACCCGACCAAGTACGCGGGGGAGTGGAAGGCGTAGGGGTGCACGCCAGCATGTCAGCATGCCCGGCACTACCATCTGCGGTCTCGCCGATGGAAATAACTGGGCCGTCCGCACCATCATGAACAAGTTCTGGGGGCGGGCCTTGGCAGAAATGCAACGGCCCGTCTTCCTATTGAGGGAGCTCCGTGATGAAGCGCACGTGTAGGGATGCAATTCTCGCCGCCCTTCCGGCCCTGCCAGCGATCTTCACAGCTGACGACGTGGTGCTCGAACTAAAGGGTCGCGGTACCACCTTCAAAGAGTCAACCATCCGGACGCATGTCGCGTCCAGGATGTGCGGGGACGCGCCGCCGAACCACGCGGTGACGTACAAAGACTTGCGACGCGTAGAGCAAGGGCGCTACACACGGGCATGAGAACGGCCCGGAGAGTCCGAGAGGGGCGGCTTGCGCCCCTCTCGGTTGCGCGGCGTCCCTCGCCACTGAAACCTCCGCTGATGCAACGGGGGCTCAGCCGCCCTTCTCGCGACTCCCTGCACAAGGCACCGGACCGCCGTCGCTGCCCCAACAATCGCCGCCACCCGCACTTAGAACGCCCCCGATCGCCCTCAGACCGGCGCCCATCGCCCCTCCACCGGCGTCGATCGGTCACCGATCGACGCCCTTCGCCCTCTCACGGGGACCGCTCGCCCACAGACCGCCGCCGCGGGACGAGCAAACGCGCCCCAATCAGACCAACGAGCCTCAACCCCCACCCCGAATCCGCCGATCAACCCTCTGCATGGTCCTCCCCAACGGCCGCGCCGACACCATCCGGTTCTTCGAGGTCCACCTGCCCAGGTGGGCTTTGGACCACGCCGCGCTGGGGCTTTCGCAGGCCGAAGTCGAAGAGCTCCAGGCCCTCGCGGCCGAGGCCCGCGATGCCCTCGCCGCCGCCGAGCATGCGCGCATCGCCGCCAAGGCCGCCACGCTCGGCCTGCACAACAGGGCCGACGCCCTGCGCCGCAGGGGCCAGCTCGCCATCGACCGCATCCGCGCCACCGCCGCGGCCACCGGCAACCCGCTGGTCTTCGCCGCCGCGGAGATCGACCCGCCCCGCGTCCCCCAGCGCCGCGGCGCGCCCGGCAAGCCCACGCACCTGCGCATGAGCATCGACGCGACCGGCGTGCTCACGCTCTCCTGGAAGAGCACCAACAGCAAGCCCAGCACCGGCGCGATGTTCTCCGTGTCGCGCCAGGTGGTGTGCGCGGGCGACCCCGCCGGCGCGGACCCGCCCTTTGAAAACCTCGGCGCCGTGCCCGCGCGAACCTTCATTGACTCAAGTGTGCCCCCGGGCGCGACGATGATCACCTACCAGGTTCAGGGCCGCCGCGGCCCGCACGAGGGCGACCCCGCCCTGTTCACCGTTCGGCTCAGCGGCCCGCGGGCGCGATCGCCCGCACAGGTTGCCGCTCCCGCCGTCACCGCCACCCGCGCCGCCCATCGGGCCGCGTAATCCAGAACTGCTTCCGTGTCAGAGCCGCCCCGGGACCATCCACCCGGGGCGGTTCCCTTTTGGCGCACCCAATCCCCTGCCTTCCTCTGCGCTCTCTGCGTGCTCTGCGGTGAAGTGCCTTCTTTCTTCTCCGCGAAACTCCGCGGTAGACCCCCTCACGTCCACCGCTGCGCAATCGGCATCCGCCGCCCCGCCCCAAAAGCCACCGTCGTCACCTTCAGCCCCACGGCGGTCTGCTTGCGCTTGTACTCCGCGATGCTGATGAGCCGGACCACGCGCTTCACGGTCGCGGCGTCGTAGCCCGTTTCCTCGATGATCCGCGCCGCGCTCTGGTGCCGCTCCACGTGCCGCTCGATGATGGCGTCGAGCACGTCGTAGGGGGGCAGCGAGTCCTGGTCGGTCTGGTTGGGCCGCAGCTCGGCGCTGGGGACCTTGGTGATGGTCCGCTCGGGGATCGGGGCCCGCGTAAAGCCGCACGCCCCGGCGTTGGCGTTGATCCAGCGCGAGAGCCGGTACACGAGCTGCTTGGTGACGTCGGACAGCACCGCGAGCCCGCCGTTCATATCGCCGTACAGCGTGCAGTACCCCACGGCGAGCTCGGACTTGTTGCCCGTGGTCAGCACCATCGCCCCGGTGCGGTTGGAGAGGGCCATCAGCAGCGTGCCGCGGAGGCGGGACTGGAGGTTCTCCTCCGCGATGTCCGGGAGCGAGGCCCCAAGCACGGGCTGGCCGAGGGCGAGGAGCGCGGGGTTGAGCGTGTGCCCGAACGCCTCGAACGGCCGGTCGATCGAGATCACCGGGCACTCGATCCCCAGCCGCTGCGCCAGGTCGAGGGCATCGGCGATGGAGTGGTCGGAGGAGTACCGCCCCGGCATCGCCACGCCCATGACGTTGGCGGGCCCCAGCGCCGCCGCGGCGAGCACCGCCGTGAGCGCCGAGTCGATGCCGCCCGAGAGGCCGATCAGGGCCCTGGTGAAGCCGGTTTTGCGGAGGTAGTCGCGGACGCCCAGGGTGAGGGCGTGGAAGAGCAGGTGTTCGGGGCTATGGGAGGTGGAGGAGTGGGGGAGTGAAGAAGTGGAGGAGTTGGAAGAGTTGGGAAAGGGGAGGTCGATGAGGAGCTGCTCGCCCCTGAACAGCTCCCCCGCCCCGATCAGCTCGCCCGACGGCGAGTACACCATCGTGTGCCCATCAAAGATCAGGTCGTCGTTGCCCCCGAGCTGGTTCACGCTCGCGACATACACCTTGTGCCTCACGGCGTGCTCGCGGAGGATCGCCCGGTGCCGCTCCCCCTTGCCCAGCACAAAGGGGCTGGCGCTGGGCGAGAGGATGAGGTTGGCGCCCGCGCGGACCAGTTCCGCCACGGGGTCGGGGCTGTCGGTGTAACGGGATGAGAACCCCGCGTCCTCGCCCTTCCACAGGTCCTCGCAGATCGTGAGCCCCGCCCGGAAGCCGCCGACCTCCACCG
>JAEYTB010000085.1 GCA_023434205.1 Planctomycetota bacterium
AAGCTCAACATCCCCGCGGACCACCCCGCCCGAGACCCCATCGACAACTTCTACGTCGACGACCCGGCCAGGGTGAAGTCGCCCCGAATGCTGCGCAGCCAGACCAGCACGGTGCAGGTGCGCACGCTGGAGGACGCGGTGAAGCGCGGCGGCGGCAGGCTCACCGCCCCGATCAAGATCGTCGCTCCCGGGCGCGTGTACCGGCCCGACACCGTGGACGCCACGCACTCATTCATGTTCCACCAGATCGAAGGGCTCTACGTCGACCGCGGCGTCACGATGACCGACCTCAAGACCACCCTCTTCCAGTTCGCCCGCGCCTACTTCGGCCCCGAAGCGCAGGTTCGCCTCCGCCCCAGCTTCTTCCCCTTCACCGAACCAAGCGCCGAGTTCGACATGCGCATCCGCCTCCGCCCCGAGCAGGAGCCCCGCTGGATGGAGCTGGGCGGCTGCGGCATGGTGGACCCGGCTGTGTTTGAGGCCTGCGGCGTGGACCCCCAGGAATGGACCGGCTTCGCCTTCGGCTTCGGCATCGAACGCCTCGCGATGGGCAAGTACGCCATCCCCGACATCCGCCTGCTGTACGAGAACGATGTGCGGTTCCTGCGGCAGGTGTAAACCGATCACCGCGGGTCCGTCGGCTTGTTGACCACCGACTGACTCAGTCTTTCGATGCGGTCTCGGTGTACGCGGAACCGGAACTCCCACCACTGGTCCCGGGTCCCGCTGTCCTGCCGCGAGACGAGCACGGGGCCGGCGTGGTCAGCGTCTACGTGAACCGTTGCAGGTGCATACGTGTTGTTGGCTTGATCGATTGAGCCGGCGAAGGTCCAACCCTGCCCGGTGCGGGTGAAGACCAGAACATAGGTATGGGCCAAGTGAGGATCGCTGATCTGGATCGCGCAGTCGATCCCCGGGTTCCCGTCCAGCTCAAGATCGTGGCGCACGACCCGGTACGGACCTGAATCCCCGTCGGACGCCCAGAGCAGAATACGCGGCCAGATGCCCAGCTCTCGCAAGACCGCAACAAGCTGGTCCGACTGCGCTCCAGTGAGCCGCGAGACGACGTCTGAAGGGTCGGGACTGCGCCCGGTGCCGGGCCTGCTCCGCGGCGGTAGCGGAGCTCCACTCAGGGCCTCAAAGGCCTCGGCGCAGAGCCGCGCGGTGTCCTGCCCATAGCCGTCCACGACAATCCCGAAGTGCGGCTGCAACGTGGCGATGATGCGGTCCCGGTGCTCAGCCAGCTCATACCGGCACGCCTTTATCCCCCACTGGGTTGTGAATCGCAGCCTCGGGTCCGGGTCTTCAAGAGAGGCGAGCAGCTCGTCAACCGCCCGTTGCGGGTCCGGGCAGGTGACAAGGAGGAACCCAATCGCGTCGCGTCTGTCCGCCGCGCTCGCGCCCGCATCGACGATGCGCACGCGCAGGCGGTCCGTCAGCCGGACCCACTGCCAATCCCACAATTCGCGGTAAGACCTGGCATCCCGCCCCATGAACTCGCCCTGCGTGCGCCGCTTGATCTCATCGAACACCCACGGCCGATCAATGCGCCCGTAGAACTCGATCAGCACCGTGTCCGGCACGTACCGCACCCAGCGCCCTCGCGTCATGGAAGGGGCGACGATCCCCGCGCCACCGACAAGCAGCAGAAACCACGCTCCCGCCGCCCACCTCCAGCGCCGGCGCGTGCGCAGAAACTCACGCTCGCCTCGCGCTACCCGTCCGCACTCCGGGCACACGAGGCCCGCCACCCCACTCATGTCGTACCAGCACCCACGCAGGCGGGCCCCGGGACAGCGCCGCCGCCCTCGGGCCCTGTCCCACCAGATCGCCCACACCAACAGCGATAGCCCACCCAGCGCTGTGAACGCCCCCACGCCCCGGAAGAGCCACGGCACGGTGTCCATGCGCCGGTTATACCAGCACCCGTCCGATCGGTTGCTGACCGGCTGGTGCCTGCCCGCGTCCGGCGTGGTATGATTCGGGCGTGCGGGCGTAGCTCAGTGGTAGAGCGACGCGTTCCCAACGCGTAGGTCGCGGGTTCAAGCCCCGTCGCCCGCTTTCAGACGGTCCGGCCCCCAGCCGGGCCGTTCTGCGTTTTTGGGGGGGAGGACGGGCGCATGAAAAAAGGCCCGCCGCGGGGCAGGCCCTTTCTCTGCAAGGTCAAGCAGAACGCGGCTCAGCGCCGGCGGCGGGCGATGGCCAGCCCGCCCAGGCCCAGCAGGGCCAGCGAGGCCGGGGCCGGGACGACGTTGAAGCGGTGGTAGTTCTCGTAGCCGACCGAGGGCCCGTCGAACCCGGGGTTGCCGCCCAGGTTGATGGCGCCCGCGGGCAGCGACTCGTTGGACGAGAAGCCCGAGTCCGAGCTGTACGACGCGAAGAAGTTGAACCCGGACGAGATGCCCAGGGACGCCAGCGGCAGCGTGTACTCGCGGAAGTTCGTGCCGTTGCCGGTGAACGTGCCGTTGTAGTCCACGAAGTTGGCCGAGAAGTCGGCCATGCCGCCGGTGTGCTCGAACGTGACGATGCCGAAGCTGCCGATCACGATCGCGAAGTCGGACAGGAAGTTGGCGGGGAACGCGTCGTCGGCGTTGACGCTGATGTTTGTCGCCGCCCGCCGCCCGCCGTCGCCGTTGTCGCTCATCATGCTGTCGATGAACCCGCCGGCGCGGCTGTCGATCTGGATGCTCACCAGGTCGTTGAGGCTGGCACCCGGCTGGAAGCCGATGTACAGGTTGGTCGCGTCCGACTTCATGTACACCGTCGCGGCGCCGAGCGTGCCGCCGAAGCCCGAGCCGCCGCCCGTGTACGCATAGCCGTTGCCCGGCCCATACTCGTTGGGGCCGAGGATTCCGTCCACCGTCGCGCCGGGGCCGCCGGCGTCGGTGTGCGTGGTCACGAGGCCGGCGTGGGAGACGCCGGCAAGGCACGCCGCGCCCGCGGCGATCACACTGATAAACGTGCGCATGGACTCTCTCTCCTGTAAAGGCCCCTCGGGGCCGTCTTGTCTCTCGGCCGCGAGTGTACCGAAACCGCTTTCAGGTGCAACGGCTTTCGCCCCCCCGAACCCCGCACCGACGTTCCCATAAACAAAGAACGGGGCCCTTCGGAAGGGCCCCGTCCGGTGTTCCAACGGTTGTGTCAGGCTCAGCAGGCGCCGCCGGCCAGCACGCGGAAGAAGCTCTCGATGTCCGCGTCGGTCCCGACGTCGCCGTCGGCGTTGAAGTCCGCCCCCAGGGCGAAGCACGTGCCGCAGCAGTTGCCCGCCAGGCAGGCAAAGAACGCCTCGATATCGGCGTCGGTGCCGGTGTCGCCGTCGCCGTCAAAGTCCGCCGTGCCGCACACCGGCCCGGTGGGCACGGTGACGAACTGGTCGCCCGCGATCTGGGCGAAGTTGATCACCGCAGCCTCCCCCAGGCTGGGGGCAAAGGGTTCCGCGGAGGGCGTCGGCAGGCCGCCGAGCACCTGGTTGGACACAAAGTCATGGCCGGTGCCGTTCAGGAATCCCGCGATCCGGATCGCCCCGCCGTCCCAGCCCAGCTCGGCCAGGTCCAGCTCCAGCTCGATGCCCGTCGTGACGCTCGCCGCGCCCGACACATCGGGGGAATCGGTCCCCGAGACGCCGCCCACGTTGGAGTTGTTGATCGACGAACGCAGCAGACCGGGGATCAGTGTGCCCGTCATCGCCTGCCGAGGCGCGCAGTCGGTGTTCAGCGGGTCGGTGCTGATGAAGTCCTGCTGATCCGCGTAGGTCGCGGGGAAGTCCATGGGGTTGGTGGTGGACTTGGGCCCGCCGTGGGTGGCCGAGTAGTCCATGATGTAGCCGGAGTTGTAGATGGGCCCGTTGGCCCGCAGCACCGCGGCGTTGGTGTAGTTCTCGACCGGGAAGCTGCCGTTGGTGATGCCGATGAAGTAGTCGGCGGTGAACCCGGCGTCGAAAGTGAGCCCCGGCCGCCCGGCGTCGCCGCCGCCGCCGGTCCCCATGCGGTTGAGCCCGTTGTAGTCGATGTCAACGTTGTCGGCCCGGAGGGTGTTCTGGCCCTCGGTGGCGTTGACATCGAAGAACAAGTCGAGCTTGTTGAAGTTGGTCTGGAGGTTGCCGGTGATCAGCACGTACAGCTTGCCGCCCGAGACAGTGGCGTAGAGCCCGTCGAGCTCCGACCCGTTGGCGACGTCCACGTTGGGGATGGTGATGCCAGTGGGGCTGCCGCCCACGCCGTTGGTGGCGCTGTTGTCGATCGTGGCCAGCAGCACCGGCGCGCCCACATCTCCGCCGCTCAGTGTGCCGTCAGAAGCCGGGGCCGTCGTCCCGCAGTAGAAACCGGGCCCGCCGCCCGCGCCTGGAAGGAGCTGCGCGAAGTTCACGTACACGCCGGTGGGCGTTCCGCCGTTGGTCATGCCCACCCAGTGCGAGGCCTCAAACCCCGGGTCAAAGGTGAGCCCGTTGGTGCCGCTGTCATTGCCCATCCGGTTGAGGCCGCCGGAATCCACGCCGGAGTTGTCGCTACGAAGGTTGTTCTGACCCGGCACGCCCGTGTCAAAGAACAGTTCCAGCTTGTTGAAGTTCGTCTCGAGCACGCCCGCGATGAACAGGTACAGCACGTCGTCTGTGGTATCGGCAGGAGTGGCATTGTCGTACACCACGGCGTAGACCGCATCGATCTCCGAGCCGTTCGCCGAGTCGGGAGCCGGGTTGTTGTTGTCGCCAAAGCCCGTGTAGTTGTTCTGGATGAACTTGGGCGCGCCATAGATCGACTCGTCCCGCGTGCCGTTCACCATCGGGGCCGTGGTCACGAGGTTGGGCGACAGATCCACGAACTGGTTGCCGCTGATTCCGCCGAAGTTCAGGTTCCGAGGCTCGGCGAGGTTGCCCGTGTTGACCGGCAGCCCTCCGATGACCTGATTGGAGACATAATCGTGCCCGCCGCCGTTCACGAAGCCGGCCAGTCGGATCAACGCTGGGTTCCCCAGGAGCGAGAGCGGGATCGCGAGTTCAACGCCTGTCGTCACGCTCGCCGGGTCGCCGATCGTCCCGCCCGTGCCGGCGACATTGTCGCCGAACGTGGTTGGCTGGTTCTGAACCCAGAGGATGGGGCCGTAGCCGTCGCTGCCAAGGCTGCCGTCAATGACCGGCTGGGCCAGCGCAGCGCCGGCGCACGAGGCGAGGAAGGCGGCGGAAAGGGCGGAGCGGGTGATCATGGATCTCTCCAAAAGAAAGCGCTTTCGGCGCGAGGGGTTGATGCGCGGGATTCGAACTGGAGGGCCCGCTGCGCTTCGCGGGCCAGACGCCAATATAGAGGCCCTGTCAAGCGGGGACCTGGGGACTTCTGCTCATCTCCATCCGTGACAAGTGTTTAAAACGGTTGGTGTCTGGAAGGGCGTGTTGCCGGCGGTTGAAAGCCCTTACAGTAGAGACTGCCTGTCGCTACACTTTTCGTTGCCGCGCCCCTCGTCGCGCGCTGCTCAGGAACCTCAGATGCACGCCCCCGCCCGCCGCGGCTTCACGCTCATCGAGCTCCTCGTGGTCATCGCGATCATCGCGCTGCTGATCGGGCTGCTGCTGCCGGCCCTGGGCAAGGCCCGGGAAGCCGGGCGGCTCAACAAGTGCCTGTCGAACACGCGCCAGGTCGGGCTGCAGATGACCTTCTACGCCAACGACTGGAAGAACTGGTTCCCGATCATCCCCTTCAAACCCCCGCCCAGCCCCAGCGCCGGCTGGACGGCCTGGAACGCGCCGCCCCCGCCCCCGCCCGGGGTGCGCGACGGCCGCGTTCTCACCGAGCAGTGGATCCGCGGCGGCGTCGCTGCCCTCTGGAGCCTCAACCAGAACGGCAACGGCACGCAGACAGCGTTCAACGGTGGGTCGAGTGCGGAGGGCGAGCCAGGCGAGCGCTACGCCGACGGCAACACCAACCCCCTGCTCCGCGGCTACGCGGACGGGTTCGGCACCCTGACCTGCCCCGCCGACCGCGAGGATAAGTACTACCGCGCCGGCATCTCCAGCCCGCCCTTGGACGGCCTGTATGCGACGTCTCCCTCGCTCCAGCCCAAGGCCCCGGGCGGCGAGTCGGAAGTCATTTCCTACAACATCAGCTACCTCTACATCGTTGGTTTCAAGACGGACGATCCCACGGTCATCACGCCCGCGCCGTTGTGGGGGGATGAGACCAATGGCCCCGACATCGGCACGGACGCCTGGTACGGTGCCGGCGCAAGCGGAACAGGCGGGTCCACGGCCAACGCGACCGCCGCGGGCACGACCGCGGGCAACTACGGGCCTGTGGACAACCACAAGTCCGACGGGGCAAACTTCACGTTTACGGACGGCCACTCGGAGTTCTTCGCGCGGTCCGTGCATGAGACGTTCTTTGCCGACAACGGCTCGACCAAGAGCGTCAATGCCGCGGATCGTTCGCGGAGCTTTCGAATCCAGACCATCGACTGACACACAAGCCGCTCTGGTGTAGGCTACCGCCCCGCGCGCCACCGGGCCGCGGTGTTGGAGGCTCTCTGTGGCTGCCGGGTCCGCACCGACAACAAACCGCTGGCGAAGCGCGGGCAAGCGCGTCCTGCTCATGCAGGAGATCGGCCTGGTCGTCGTCATCCTGCTGATGAGCCTGGGGCTGACCGTGTTTGGCGGCACCAAGCCCAAGCGGGTGCAGGACGCCGCGGGCCAGTGGCAGATCGTTGAGGTCAACAAGTTCCTCGATGTCCAGAACCTCGTGCTGCTGGTCAAGGACTCGAGCTACATCGCGATCATGGCCGTGGGGATGACGGCGATCATCGTGATGGGGGGCATCGACCTCTCGGTGGGCTCGATCTACGCCCTGACCGCGCTGGTGGGGGGCATTTTCCTGCGGTACAACTGGGCCCAGG
>JAEYTB010000102.1 GCA_023434205.1 Planctomycetota bacterium
GTGATGTTCTCGATGATGGCGTTGAACACCTGGCCGTTGGGGATGATGATGCGGCGGTTGTCGGGTGTGTCGAGGCGGGTGGAGAACAGCTCCACGGACTCGACGATCCCGCGCTGGTTGTTGACCACCACCACGTCGCCCACGCGGAAGGGCCGGAAGATCATGAGCATGATCCCCGCCGCCAGGTGGGAGAGCGAGCCCTGCACCGCGAGGCCGATGGCCAGCCCCGCCGTGCCCAGCACCGTCACGAAGCTCGTCGCCGGCACCCCGAAGATGCCCAGGCAGGCGATCACCACCAGCACCAGCATGAGCCAGCGGGCCACGTTGGAAAGGAACTTGGCCAGGGTGATCTCCACCTTGGCCTTGGTCAGCCCGCGGACCATCGCCCGGACGATGTATGCGGAGACGATCCACGCGGTGATCAGGAAGATGAGGGCGCCCGCGACCCGCAGGCCGTACGCGGCGAGCAGGCGGCTCGCCGCGTCGAGCATTTCCGCCGTGCGATCGACGGGCGCGGGCTCCTGGGCGGGCGCGGCGCCCTCCTGCGCGAGAACAAACACCCCCAACAGCTTGCCTGCAACGGACATACGTTGAATCTCCCCGGCGCATCCGAGCCGGTGGCGCGGTGCGGGAACAACGATATCCCGCCCGCGGCGGCCTGAATCCACCTGGTCAGAGGTGGTGTGAACCTGATTTAGCCCGGGCTTTGCCACACGTTTGCCCGGCCGCTAAACCTGTTTACGTGGGCAGGTTGCCGCATTAAGCCGGGGCGGGACCCGGGCTGCGCCGCGACGGGGTGAAAGACAATCACCCCGCGCTGTCAGGCGGTTAATCCCGCGGGCGATGATTCCGGCATGACTCAACCCAAGCCCGTGTCGTTCAACCGTTGGCAGACCACCTCGCGTTCCGCCGAGAGCCGAGCCCGGACCCGCCAGGAGCCCAGCCCCCGGACCTACTCCGCGACCAGCGAGGTCCAGTCCGACCTCCAGATCTACCTGCGGGAGATCAACCGCTACCCGCTGCTCTCCGCCGAGGAGGAGCGCGAGCTGGGCTGGAAGATCATCAACGAGAACTGCCCGACCTCCCGCGAGACCATGATCCGCTCCAACCTGCGGCTGGTGGTCTCCATCGCGAAGCGCTTCACCAAGCCGGGCGTCTCGATCACCGACCTGATTGAGGAGGGGAACATCGGTTTGCTCCGCGCGGTCGAGGGCTTCGACCCCGCCAAGGGCGCCCGCTTCTCCACCTACGCCTCGTGGTGGATCAAGCAGGCCATCATGCGGGCCCTGCTCAACGCCGGCCACCCCGTGCACATCCCCGCGTACATGGTCGAGCTGATCAGCAAGTGGAAGGCCGCGTTCCGCAAGCTCGAGAGCGAGAACGGCTGCCAGCCCTCGCCCCAGGACCTCGCCAAGGCGATGAACCTGCCCCTCAAGAAGGTCCGCATCATCCGGCGCGCCCTCCGCGCCTTCCAGTCCCCCACCGGCGATGTCCAGAACAGCTCCGGCGACATGGTCAGCCTCTGCGACCTCGTCGCCGACAGCACGACCGGCACCCCCGACGAGCGGGCCCTGCACCGCGATGAGCTGAACACCCTCAAGAAGCTCCTCGACACCATCGACGGGCGCGAGGCCGAGGTCCTCCGCCTGCGCTTCGGCCTGGACGGCTGCCAGCCCCTCACCCTCCAGGAAATCGCCGACGAGGTCGGCATCAGCCGCGAGCGGGTGCGCCAGGTTCTGGACGACTCCCTCAACAAGCTCAACGCCCGCCTCAGCGACGACCGCCCCAGCCGATACTTCAACCGCCGCCCCGCCCCCGCGGCCCGCGGCAGGTACGGACGCTGACACGTGACGGCCCCGGCACGCCCAGGGACGGGCGTGCCGGAGGCGGCCGGGTGAATCCGCTCCGGGGTCCGGTCGAACCTTTGGCCGTGGCATACCTCCTCGAACGCACCCAGTGGCTCCCTCGCCCTCTCGCTGAGGTCTTCGCCTTCTTCTCGGACCCCGCGAACCTCAACGAGATCACCCCGCCCGCCCTCAGCTTCCACATCATCACGCCCAGGCCCATCGACATGCGCCCCGGCGCCCTCATCGACTACCGCCTCCGCCTCCGCGGCGTCCCCATGCGCTGGCGCACCCGCATCACCGCCTTCGACCCGCCCCGCTCCTTTGTCGATGAGCAGCTCAAGGGCCCCTACGGCAGGTGGCTCCACACCCACACCTTCGCGCCAGAGACCATCGACGGCGTCGAGGGCACCCGCATCACCGACCGCGTTGAGTACGACCTCCCCCGGTGGTGCCCCGGCCCCATTAACCGCCTCGTCCACCGCCTGCTCGTCGCCCCGGACCTCGACCGCATCTTCGGCTACCGCCAACGGGTGCTCGCGACGCGCTTCCCCGCGCCCACGCCCGCCCACGCCTGACCCCAAAAACACAAACGCCGCGGCGGGTGGATGCCGACGGCGTCTGGATATTGGGTTGCGTTGTGCGGGACTCAGCGACGACGCCGACGCGCCAGCAGCAGCACCCCGCCCATCACCGCGCCCACGCCCGCGGGCGCCGGCACCGGCTGGATCTGGTACTGCAGCATGATGTAGTTGGTCCCGTCGCCGATCGACGCCAGGTAGTTGCCGTTGTCACGACCCTGCAGGAAGCTCCCGCCCAGGCCCGAGATGTTGCTGAAGCTGTTGAAGGACTGGCCCCCGTTGTCGGAGAAGAAGATCCGTGCGCTGAGCAGGTTCACGCTCGTGACCCACGGCTGGAAGTTCACCGGGTTCACTGAGCCGAAGTGCCATGTCCAGAAGAACGCGGGCTGCCCGTTCACCGTCGCCGTGGGCGGCATGAACATCGAGCCGTCGGAGGTGCGGATGACGGCGTTGATGAAGATGTTGCTGCCCTGGATGACCTCGTCCCAGGAGGCGAGCAGGTTGCCGC
Organism: Planctomycetota bacterium; assembly: GCA_023434205.1. Classification (GTDB taxonomy): domain Bacteria; phylum Planctomycetota; class Phycisphaerae; order Phycisphaerales; family UBA1924; genus JAEYTB01. Next base: position 2,934 of record JAEYTB010000102.1, read on the forward strand.
CGCCGTTGCGGTTGGCCCCGATGTTGGTGAAGGTCGGGCCGCGCGTGACGTTGAACTCGCCGCCCATGTTCACGGTGACGGAGTTGTCCATGGCGTCGATCATGACCAGGCTCATGCTGGCCGAGTCGCCCTGCATGACGCCGCCGGTCGTGACGGTCTGGATCGGCGGCTGGCCGCCGTCGAGCCCGCCGATGTCGGTCATCGAGGGTGGGGTGATCCCCGCCATCGCGCAGGGAGCGGCCAGCAGTGCGGCCGCGATCAGACTGGTTCGGAACATCACAACCTCCCAACTCTCCGGGCGCACCGACAGCACGGGCCAGGCTCACGCACCGACCGCCGCCGCGGAAAACCCGTCAAAGCTTTCTCTCACCTGAAAACTAACCCAGAAATCCCGGAAAGCCACCCAAGTCAGCGTTTTGCGCACAATCCTCTTATCCGTCACACCTTGCCGGGGGTGTCCCCGTCCGTACACTCGCCCGCGGCGGCCCCCCGGCGTGGGAGTCAGGGAACCTGATGGACTCCAATCGCAGCGCGCTCATCACCGGCATGGGGGCGGTCACACCCCTGGGAACCGGCATCCCGGCCTTCGCAAAGGGGCTGCGCTCGGGACGTTCGGGCGTCCGGCCCCTCCGTTTTACCGACCCCCGCATCCGCTCGACCGTCGCGGCGGAATGCGTCGACTTTGACCCCACCAGCGTCCTGCCGGAGGCCGAGGCCGCCCGCGTCCCGCGCCTGGTGCCGATGGCCCTCGCCGCGGCACGCGAGGCGGCTGCCCAGGCGCGGCTGCCCATCGGCCCCGCCCTCGACGGACCGACGGCCCGCTCCATCGGCCTCATCCTGGGGACCGGCGGCGGGGGCATCGACTTCACCCTCGACCAGGCCGAGGCCGGGCACCACGGCAAGCGTCCCTCGCTGTGGACCATCACCAACGCGACCCATGGAAACCTCGCGGGCGAGTTGTCGATCGCCCTGGGCCTTCGGGGCCCTTCGTTGTGCGTCAGCACCGGCTGTGCGTCGTCGTCCGACGCCGCGGGGATGGCGCTGGAGCAGCTCCGCTCCACGCGGCCGGGCTCGCCCGACACGTGGATCGTCGTGGGGGCCGATGCGCACGTCCGGTGGGAGACGGTCTGGGGGATGGAGCTGCTGCGGGTGATTTCTACGCGCGACTGGAGCGGCGACCCGCAGGGCGCTCATACCGCCTCGCGTCCGTTTGACCGCACCCGGGACGGGTTCATTCTCGGCGAGGGCGCGTGGGCCATGGTGCTGGACCGCCCGGGATCGGCACGCCGGCGCGAGGCCCGCGCCCTTGGCGGCCTGCTGGGGTACGGCGTCACGTGCGACGCCTACCACCGCGTCCGCCCTGACCCCGACATGGTCGAGAGTGTCCGCGCGATGCGTCTGGCCATCGAGGACGCCGGGCTCGCCCCGGGCGACATCGAGGTTGTCCACTACCACGGCACGAGCACGCAACTCAACGACAGCGCCGAGACCGCCGCGGTGAAGGCCGCCTTCGGCGACCACGCCCGCCAGCTCCGGGGGCACAGTGTCAAAGGGGCGATCGGCCACCCGCAGGGGGCTTCGGGGATGGCGGCGCTGGTGGCCACGCTTGCGGGCCTGACCGGGGCAGACGGGGGCGGGCCGTTCCTTGTGCCCACGATCAACCTGCGCGAGCCCGACCCCGCGTGCGACCTCGATTACACGCCCAACGAGTCGCGCCCGACGGACGCCCGCACGGCCCTCATCAACTGCCTGGCGTTCGGGGCGAAGAACAGCGCGCTGGTCGTCCGTGCGCTAGATTGAAAGCCCCATCATGGACGCGATCTTCAGCGTCCCCAGCAGCCACACCACCGTGACCGCGCCCATCGTGAGGATCGCCACGATCACCGCGTCCTGGAACTCCAGGTCCATCTCCTGGTGCAGCATCCACACGAACGCGAAGCCGGCGATGCCCAGGGCGAGCACGGGCGCGGGCACCAGCCCCACCACCGCCAGCAGCAGGCTCGCGACCGCGAGGATCCCCGAGAGCCGCAACGCCGCGAGGTGGTGGGGCATGTCCAGCCCGATCCACCCAAGGCCGCAGAGCGTGTACACCACCCACAGCACGGCGGCGTTGATGGCGAAGCTCACGACGCCGAACACCATGAACCACGGCTCGGACGAGTAGCGGATGCCGTAGAACAGGACCAGCCCGGCGAGGCCGCCGCCCAGCATGAGCGCGGGGCGCAGGTAGGCCCACTTCGTGATCTCGCGCGAGGTCTGGTCGAGGGCGGCGCCGCGGGCTGTCAGCCGGTTGCGCGTGCCGCACTCGGGGCAGATGTTGGTCTTGAGGCCGATCAGCTCGTAGCCGCACTTGCGGCACGTGGGCTTTGGGGCCGCCTCCATCTCCCGGAACTTTTTGGGCAGCCCCTTGCGGGCGTCCCACCCGCAGTAGGCGCACACGGGGTTGTCCGCGTGGACGGTGTGCGAGCAGCTCAGGCAGATGCGCGTGACGATCTTGACGCTGGGGTCTTCATCCGAGACCGGCAGCGGGGCCGCCCCGGGCGGGGGTTGTTCCGTCGGCTTGGGGGGCGTCGGCGCGGGCTGCTCCACCGGGGGCGCGGGGACGGTCTGGCGTGCGCGCACCCGCTGCGCCGCCGCGGCGAGGGCTCGCCCGCAGGGTTCGCAGTAAAGGTCGCCGGCGCGGGGCGCCTCCACGGGCCCGCGGCAGCGTGCGCAGACGGTGGTTTCCAGGTTGGTGTTCTCCGGCGCCATCCCTTGCAAGCCTACCAGCCGCGGACCGTGCCGGTTGCACACGCCGTCACTTGGGCCGCGTCGCCTTCTTCTTCTGGTACCCGGCTCCGCCCTTGAACTTCTTCGCCAGCTCCGCCCCCTGCTCGGGCGTGAGGACCTGCACGAGGCTGGCGAACATCACGCCCTGCGCCTTTTTGTCGCTGTTGTCCACGCCGTTCATCGCGTAGTTGGCGCACAGGGCCCGGAGCTGCTTCTCCTGCTCGGCGGTCACATCGATGGAGTCGAACAGGTAGTGGTAGAGCACCCCGCCGGTGCGCTCGCACCGCTTGTAGGCCGACTCCACCTCGCGGCCCAGGCTCTTGAACCGCTCGTCGATGATCGCGCCCACGCGGCCCTTGGGCTTGGCCTGCCGGCGGTCCTCCGCGGCGATGGCGTCCCAGTAGGCCTTCAGCAGCCCGTCGAACTCGCGCCGCTGCCGGTCCGTCAGCAGGCCCCTCACCTGGGCATCCAGCGGCCCGTTCTTGCGCAGCGACTCGGTCTTGTTCAGCGCCTCGACCACGAGGGCGAACTTCTCCCGCCCCGGCGCGCTCTCGGCCGTCACCAGCCGCAGGATCAGGTCCAGGTTGTTCTCGATGAACGACTCGAACGCCCGCGCCCGCTCGGCGAAGAGCGCCTCCACCCGCGCCCGGGTGGCGGGGTCGAGTTCCAGCAGGCGTGCCGCGGCCTCCTCGGCGGACATCTCTGGCCGGCGGACGCGCCCGTCGATGTCCTGGACCACGAGCGTCGGCCGTTCGACCTTCGCGGGCCCCACGCGCGGGCCTGACAGGGGGGCCTCCTGGGCCACCGCCGCCGCGCCCACCCATGCACACCCCGCCAACCAGCCGGCCGCTATCCAACGCATGGGGCACCTCCCGCACCGAGTCTACCCCATCCTTGGGCGGACGTGACCTTTCATTGCAGCGGGGGGAGGTTGTCCGGCACGGTCCCCACCAGCCGGCGCAGGAAGGGCTTCCAGAGGGACTTGCCCGTGCGGGCGTCGTAGTGCTGGAGCAGGTGCGACGCAAGGTCGCTCGAGAAGTAGCAGTCGTGGAGGATCACCGCCATTTTCAGGAGCTGCTCAGGGCTGAGCGCGTCCAGCCGCATCCAGTCTTTGACGTACACGGCGTCGTTCCACAGGATCTGCCGCAACCGCCCGCCCGGCTCGCGGGAGTTCACCAGCGGCTTGAAGCACCGCCCCATCCCCGGCCCCATGGTGTGGAAGCAGAAGCCCTGCCGGCGCAGCTCGGTGTCGATGTCGGCGAACAGGGGCTGGCCCTTGTACATCTCCACGAACTCGACCTCGCACTGCACCACCACGGCATCCTTCAGCAGCCGCTCGGCGCCCTTGATCACCGCCAGCTCCAGCCCCTGCACATCCACCTTGAGCATGTCCATCGCCGTGATCTCGGGGATGTCGTCCAGGCGCCTGGTCTGGACCCGCGACCGCTGCACAGGCGTGGTCAGCTCGGCCAGGTCATTGAACTTGCGCAGCAGCGGGATGTTCGGCTCCAGCAGGCTGGACGTCATCGGCGCGCTGCACAGCTTGAACTCGCCCTCGCTCCCATCACCGATGAAGTACGGCAAGAACCGCTGCTTCTTCCCCGCCGTCTTGTTCAGCTTCTCGCACTCCTCGGGGATCGGCTCAAACCCGACCACATACCCGTTGCCGTGCTTCACGAGTGACGAATACTCGTTCACGTGCCCGTCCAGCGCCATCGCGCCGACATCCACGATGTCCACCCGGGGCGCCTGGCTTCCGAGGAACTCCGACAGCTTGAACGGCCCTTGCGCAGGGTTCATGCAACGTCTCCTTCAGCCCCGCGGCCCGTCGTACGCGTGCAGCTCGGGGTCGATGCGGCGCATCGGCCGCTCCCGCGTCTGCTCCTCCGTCACGTGCGCCACCAGCCCGGGCACCCGCGCGATCATAAACAGCCCGTTCATCACCCGCGGGTCGAACCCCAGGTCCATCAGGATCGCCCCCAGCGCCCCGTCCACGTTGATCGGCAGCGGCCTGCCCAGCGCCGCGAACGCCCGCTCCACCGCACGCGCCGAGGCGATGTGCGTCCGGCCTTCGGCGGCCAGCCCGGCCTCCGCGGCGAGCTCAAACAGCCGCGCCGTCCGCGGGTCCTTGGTATGGACCCGGTGCCCGAAGCCCGATACCCGCGCCCCCGAGGCCTTGATCGCGCCAACCTCCCGCTGCGCGGCCTGGTCCAGCGTCTCGCCCCGCTCCGCCGCGGACGCGATGAGCCCGCCGAGGAACCGGGCCGCGTCCTCGATCGCCCCGCCGTGGTGCTTGTTGATCGACAGGATCCCCGCGGCGACGCTCTGCGACAGCGACGCACCGGTGCTCGCGACTGTGCGCGCCGCCAGCGTGCTCGGGGGCGTTGCGCCGTGGTCGATGCTCGACACCAGCACCGCGTCCATCAGCCTGCCCACCCGCTCGTCGGGAAGTGTGCCCCGCAGGATCAGGTACACCGCGGCGCCGAAAGAGACCTTGCCCATGAGCCCGGCGATATCGTGCCCCCGCACCGCGACACGGTTGGGCTCGATGTGAGTCACGGCGGTGGTCCACTTGGCCTTGACTTCCCGCTCACTCATCAGGCTCCGACTCCCGATTCTCTTGAGCAGGCCTACGACCGCCGCGGGGAGCTCGCCGAAGGCCGGGACCACCGTCGCGCCCGCCCCGCGTAAAGCCTCGACCTTTCCTGCGTGCGTGCCCTTGCCGCCCTCGATGATCGCCCCCGCGTGGCTGAACCGCGTGCCCTCCTTGGCCGCCTTGCCGCCGATGTACGCGATGACCGGCTTGGTCACCCGCCCCGCGCGGATGAGCTCCGCCAGGTCCTCCTCCTGCGAGCCGCCGATCTCCCCGAACACCACGATCGCGTCGGTCGCGGGGTCCTGTTCATACTTCAGCGCGACATCCGGCACCCGCAGCCCCAGCACCGCATCGCCCCCGATGTGCACGATGCTGCTGATCCGCACGCCCGCCTGCCCGAGGTAGTAGCCCGTGCTCGACGACATGCCGCCAGACCGCGAGATGATCCCCACACCGGTGGGGTTCGCGGGCTTGAACCACTCGCGGGCCGACTCGGCCCGGCCGCCGATCATTCCCACCACCGCCTGCCCCGGGCTCGCGATGCCCAGCGTGTTCGGGCCGACGAACTCCGCGCCAGAGGCGTTGGCCGCCGCGGCGATCTGCATCGCGTCCCACACCGGCACGCGGTCGGCGACGAGGATGACCAGCTTGACGCCGGCGTTGATGGCGTCGAGGGCCGCGTCCTTCACCGCCGGGGCGGGCACGAACAGTACGGATACATCCACGCCGCCCAGCGCCGCCACCGCCGCGGAGCAGGAGTCGAACACCGGCACGCCCAGCACGCTCGTGCCGCCCTTGCCGGGGGTGACGCCCCCCACTACGCGCGTGCCGTAATCGAGCATGAGGCGGGTGCGGGCCTGGCCCTCACGCCCGGTGATGCCCTGCACGATGACGCGTTTGGTTTGATCGATCAGGATCGACATGGGGCCCTCGGGACAGTGGACAGTGGACATCAGACCAAACCCGGCAACTCCAGCTCGACGAACACGCCTTCAACCTCAGCAATCCTGCACTCCACCTCGCAGGCGATCAGCTCGCTGTCCTTGCTCATCAGATCTTCCGGCGTGACGGTGAGTACGGGCCTCCCGCCGTCATCCTTTAGCAGCCCTGAGGAACGCGACACGATCGCCGCAGTGTTCCGCTTCCACGCCGCGAGATCAATCCACAGCTTGCCCTGCTTGGTCGCGAACGACACAGCGCCGCTCGATGCCACGAATGAAGGCTGCCTCGCCTTCCGCGGCGTCCACGCCCGTGCCGCCTCCCCCACCAGCTCCGCGAACCGCGCCGCGATCTTCGCGGGCGTATCCGTCTTCCGGTACCCCTCCACCACCGCTCGCAGCCCCGCCGCCTTGGCAGCACCCTCCAGGATCGCAACCGCGCGGTCTTCCGTGTTCCCGCCCAGCCGCACCACCGCGGGGATGTCGAGGTCCAGTTCCCAGAAGGCCTTCGCCAGCCCGTACGCCGACCAGTACTGCTCCTGGTTCGCCACGCCCGAGCCGCTGCCGAAGTACCCCGCCAGCCCGGGCTGGCTCAGGATGATCCGCGCGGCGCGGTACACCTTCGCCGGCGACGGGTTGCCGCTGGTGTCGCAGAAGTTGGCGACCGTGAACCCCTCCGCCGTGATGGCGTCCATCGACATCATCGACCCGCCGCCGCCCGCGCCGTGGAACCCGATGAGCCCCTTGCTCCCTTCCGCGGCGGCGGTGTTCATCTGCGCGAAGAAGAACGTGCCGCGGTGGTCGGCCTGCTCGACGGCGTACGCCACCCGCTCCAGCTCGGTCGGCGGGTGGTCCAGCTCGCGCGCGATCTCGATGCCCAGCTCGGGGTGCCGGAAGACCGCGTAGTCATCGATCGTCATTCGGCAGTCCGCCGCCATCACGCGCCCGTCCCGGGTCACCACCAGCGGGTTCACCTCCACCGACCGCGCCTCGTGCTGCTTGGCCACCGTGAAGACCGCGTTGATGGCGGGGGTCAGCTTGTCCCGCAGCGCCGCGTCCACCCCTGCCAGGGCCCGCGCGAGCCCCGCGCTGTCCACGCCCGTGTGTACGCCGCACGCCACCCGGCACACCTCGCGCCCGCGCTCCTCGATCCCTGTCCCGCCCCCGGCGGCCACCAGGAGCACCGGCGAACGCTCCCGCTCATCCACCGCCAGCGAGACGAAGAACTCCTGCGCGATCGCGAGCTTTTCTTCGACCAGCACCTTCGTCACGGGGAAGTGACCGACCTTCATCGCCAGCATCCGTGCCGCGTGCTTCGCCGCCTCCTCCGGAGTGTCCGCGAAGGCCACGCCGCCGATCGCGGCACGCCCGGTCGTCCAGGCCTGCACCTTGATCACCACGGGACCGGTAAGCGAGCGTGCCACCGCCGCGGCCTCCTCAGCCGTGCCCGCCACGCCCCCCCGCGGCACGGCCACCCCCGCCGCCTTGAGCAGCGCCTTGCCCTCGTACTCGTGAAGTCGTGCCATGCGGGGCCAGTGTACCGCTCACGACCGCCGCTCGGGTCGGAGGAGCAGCAGCACCGGGGCCAGCAGCAGGAACGCCCCCGCCGCGCACGCCGCCACCCCCCACGCGACCACCCGCCCGAGCGACTGGATCGCCGGGGTCGTGGTGAGCACCAGCGTGCCAAAGCCCACGAAGCTCGTGATCGCCGTGTGCGAGATCGCGTGGAAGCTGGCGGTGAAGCGGTCCAGCAGCTCGCCACGCGCCTCGCCCGCCCGCTCGCTCCGCTGGGCGAGCACCGCCAGGAACACGCCGTAGTCCACCCCGATCCCCAGCAGCAGCGGGAGCGCCATGGCGTTCGCGAGGTTCACCCGTTCCCCGGTCCATGACAACACGCCCACCACCACGCAGCCGCCGAACACCAGCGGCAGCATCGAGAGCAGCGTGTACTTCACCGACCGCAGGCACACCAGCAGCAGCCCCACCACCGCCGCCAGCGACACCCCGAAGAACACCGGCAGGTCGCGCCGCACCGCGTGCTCGACGTCGTGACCCACCACCCCCATCCCCGTCACCGTTGCGCCGTCCACCTCTGCCAGCGCCCGACGCAGCACGCCCACCGCGGCGTCCCGTTCCGCGGCGTCGCTGCTGCTCTTGCCCATCGTCACGAGCGTCACCGCCGCGGGGGGACCCTCGCCACCGGCCAGCACCATGTCCGCGACCTCCGGGTAGGCCCGCAGGGTGCTCAGCGTCGGGCCGACGTCGGGCGAGAGCAGTGTCCGCAGGAATGCTCTGTAGGCCTCGAATGCCGGCGCGTCGAAGGGGCTCTCCGCCACCGCCGCGTCGAAGTCGGCGATCACCCGCTCCGCATCAAACCGCGCCGCCGACTGGCGCGGGTGAGGCACGAGCTGCGCGAGCCCGAACACCCCCGTCGCGCCCAGCTCGTCCATTGCCCCGCCCCGCAGCGCGGCATCCACCCTGTGCGCCCGCGCGACCAGTTCCTCGGAATCGGCGGCCTCCACCAGCACGAGCAGCGTGTCGCCGCTCGCGAACGCCGCGGAAATCTCCCGCTCGGTCTCCAGCGGAACGTTGGGCTTGGGGTGCATCACCGACAGGTCCGTCTCGAACCCCGGCCACCCCCGCGTGCCCACCGCCACGCACCCCACGACCATCACCACCGCGCACGCCGCCGTCCACGCCCGCGGCGTCATGCCCACCACCCCCAGCACCTTCCCCATCCCGAGCCGCGCCCCCGCCTGGGCACGCCCGCCCCGCGAGGTCGCCACCAGCAGCGCCGGCAGCACCCACACGCACCCCGCCATGGCCAGCAGCAGCCCTAATGAGCCCAGCACTGCGAAGTCGCGCAGCGCGCGGATGCTCGAGAACGCCACCGCCGCGAACCCCACCACCGTTGTCGTACACGCGGCGGTCAGGGGCATTGCGAGCTCGCGCACCGCTTCCTCCGCCGCGGCCCGGGGCGAGAGCCCCCGCGCCCGCCCTTCCTCGTAGTACGAGATCACGTACACCGACAGGTCGATGCCGCACCCGATCAGCGACGCCCCGATCGCCGCCGTCAACGGCGTGATCACCCGGGTGAACACCGCGAACAGCCCGAACCCCACCAGCAGGGCCACCAGCACCGGCGCGAAGGCCATCGCAAAGCTCAGCACGTTGCGGTAGCCCACCAGGAACACGATCTGAAGGAGCACCAGCGACCAGATGATGTTGCTCGTCAGGTCGCCCCGGATCGCCTTCTCGCTCGCCGCGGCGATCGCGTACGCCCCCGAGAACTCCAGTCGCACACCCCTCCCCCCCAGGGGCGCGATCACGCGCTCGGCCTCCGCCATCATTCTTCTGCAGAAGGCCAGGTCGTTGGGGGGGCCCAGGCCCGTCACGCGCACCAGCACCCGCGCGCCATCCTCGGACACAAACTCCGGCCCGCCCTCCCACGTCCTGAACCCCGCCCGCGCCTGGGCCAGCCTCGCGCCCAAGAAGTCGCGAAGGCGCAGCGGGTCCCTGATCAGGCTCCGCGCCAGCGCCCCCGCGGCGGGACCGGGGGCCGCGAGCATCGCCTCGTTCTGCCGGAACTGTTCGGCCATCGCCACGGGAGTCAGGCGTTCGCGGAGCGATTCGACCTCACGCGGGCTGAGGTACAGCAGCCCCGCGGGGACCACCTCTTCGGTGAAGTAGGCGATCATCTGCGGGCTCGCGCCGTAGCTCACCCGGCCGAACACGCGCTGGTCCTCCGACTTCCCCGCGTTGTCCGCCGCGACCGCGGCCTCGACCCGGCGGGCAAACTCCAGCAGCCGCGCCACCCCGTCCGCGCCGTCGGGGCCGCCTTCCAGCGTCCCCAGCACCAGCAGCTCGTCCGCCGCGGGGAACCGCTCCAGCACCGTCTGCAGGGCCGCGACGCTGGGGTGGCCATCGCCCACCAGGTCCCTGGCCGAGGCGCTGGGGCGCAGCCGCAGCACCATCACCGCCGCGAGCACGACCAGCACGCACGTCACCAGCAGCGTCGCGCGCGTCCGCCGCACCGGCGCCAGCACCCAGTCTCTCACTGCTTCACCGCCCGCCGAGGGGGCGTGAAGACCGACTCTTCCAGCAGCGGGTTGAGCTCGACGTCCTCGAGCCGCACCTCCACGCTCCCGGTTTCGCCGCTGGCGCGGACGCGCATGGGCCAGGGGATGCCCTCCGGCCCGCGCTCGCGGTACTGCCAGAGCTCCAGCCGCTGCCGCACCGCGCCGGCCTCATCCCGGATCACGTACTCGCGCGCGGTGAGCGTCAGCCGGTCCACGGTGCACTCCACCACCGCACCATCCACGTTCTTCCGAACCACAAACTCCGCCCCGCCGCCGTCAACGACCTCCGCGCCTTGGAAGAACCCGCCCATGAACAGCGACCACGCCCGCGCCACCTGCCCAGCATCCACCTCCCCCATACCCGACGCCGCGCGCCGCTCCGCCGCGCTCTCGGGGGTGTAGACCCACACCCCGTCGGGCCGCACCGTCATATCGAACGCGGTGTGGCTCAGCTTCCACGCGCGCAGCCGCAGCCACACGCCCCGCTCATCCACCCGCACGTTGATCGCGCCGTCGAACGTCACCGATTCCCCGCGCGCATCGGTCAGCGTCAGCCCGCACGCGGCGCGCACGCCCTTGACCTTTTCCGCCCGCGCTGCCAGCTCCGCCACCGCGGCCCGCTCATCTGTCCATGTGTACGACCGCACCCAGGGCTTGGAGCAGCCCGCGGCCGCCACCATCAGCGCCAACGCCAGCAGCATCGCCCTCACGCCGTGCCCTCCAGCTCGCCACGGAGCACTTTTCCGCTCGCCGTGCGGGGCAAACGCTCCCGCACCTCCCACACCCGCGGCACCTTGTACCCCGCCAGCCGCTCCCGTGCGTACCGACGCAGCCCCTCCACTTCGACCTCTCCCGCCACCACCGCCTTCAGGCGCGACACCGTCGGCGTCACCGCCACCGCCACCACCGCGCACTCCCTGACGCCGGCGTGCTCCATGAGCACCGCCTCCACCTCCGCGGGGTTCACCTTCAGCCCGCCCACATCGATCAGTTGTTTCAGCCTTCCCGTGATCGTCAGCGCGCCCTCGGCGTCCACCCGCCCCAGGTCCCCCGTGACAAAGTGCCCGTTCACAATCGGCGCCTCGCCGTCCACATACCCCGACATCATCGACGGCGCGTACACGGCGACCATCCCCTCCGTGCCCGCCGGCAGCTCGCGCTCCAGCGCCGCGTCGTTCACATCCACCACGCGCACCCGCACGCCCCGCATCGGCCGGCCCACGCTCATCGGGTCCGCGGCGGGCCGCGCCGGGTCGTTGAACGTCACCGACCCTAACTCGGAGGCGCCGTACAACTGCCCGACACGCCGCCCGAACTTTTCCTCGAACTCGCGCGCCACCGCCGCGGGCAGCATCCCGCCCGCCGAGTACGCCAGCCTCAGGGTGCCGCGGCAGCCCGCGGTCTTCGCGAGCACCTCGAACATGAAGGGCACGCCCGGGAACACCGTACACCCGCGTTCGAGCTCGGCCATCGCCACCGGCAGGTCCAGGCCGTCGCACAGGTGGACGCACGCCCCCGCCCACACCGGCGCCATGAACCCGTTCTCGATCCCGTACGCGTGGCAGATGGGCGCCGCGGCGAGCACGGTGTCATCCGGCGTCAGCCCCGCCGCCTCCGCGACGTTCCGGGCCACCGCGTCCACCGCCGCGCCGTCCCGCCGCACGATCTTGGGCAGCCCCGTCGTCCCCGAGCTCTGCAAGAGCAGCCCCGCGCCGGGCTCGGCCCGCGGCACGCGCTCGCCCCCGCGCCCCAGGAACTCGCGCAGCTCGATCCGTTCTGCACGCCCGCTCGCGGCGCCCGCCGCGTGGCGGGCATCCAGCAGCACGAGCCCCGCGCCCGTGCGCTGCACCGCGCCCGCCAGCTCTTTCTCCGCGACCGACGGGTGGACGGGCATCACGACGCACCCGGCCGCCCACGCCGCGAGCACCGCCACAAAGAACTCGACGCGGTTGCCCGTCACCACCACGACCGTGCCGCGCCCGCGCAGCAGCCCTGCCGCGCCCGCCACACGGGACGCCAGCTCGCCGAACGTGACAGCCGCGCCGCCCCCCGGACCCACCTCGCGCGCCGCCACCGCCCCCGGCCGCTCGCGCGCGTGGTGCGCCAGCCGCGCCAGGAGCTGCGTGCTCACACCGCCCCCGCCGTCTCTCGGGCCTTGACTTCGACCCCCGCTATCGGTGCGGGTTCCGGCGCGTCGAAGATCGACCATGTCGGCCTCTTCGGACCCAGCGCCACGTGCTTCTGCATCCACACGCACGCCCGGAAGTACCACATCCGCCACCGGATGCACCAGGGCGGGCTGGGCGGGAAGACGTTGCCCGCGAGCAGGCTGATCACCGCCCGGTGGACCTCCAGCGGGCCCTGCCCCTCCATGAACAGCTCGCGGAAGTTCTGCTCGTGGTACATGTGGATCATGCTGAAGAAGTGCTTGCTGCTGTTGTGAACGTACCCGCAGTAGTTCTTGCGCAGCGCCTGGACGTTCTTCGCGCCCCGCACCAGCTTGGCCACCGTCTGCGCGACCCGCACCCCGCCCATCATCGCCATGCACGCGCCGGTCGAGAAGATCGGGTCCACGAACACCGCCGCGTCGCCGACCAGGAAGTACCCCGGCCCCGCGAACGGCTCGCACCGGTAGCTGAAGTCCGCCAGGATGTGGTTGCTCTCGGGGTACGACGAGGCCTTGAGCTGCCCCGCGATGTGCGGCACCCGCGGCAGGGCCCACCGCAGCGCCTGGTCGTGCTTCACGGGCAGCTTCTTCGCCGCCTCCGCGTCCATCACCATGCCGATGCTGACGACCTCCGAGTTGATCGGGATCATCCAGAACCAGCCTTCTTTGTACATGACGATGGTCGGGTAGCCGCCCACCGGCATCGGCTTGCGGTCCACGTTCCTGAAGTGCCCGAAGAACGCGATTTTGCGGTGGTTGGGGATCACGCTCCGGGTCTTGAGCAGCTTGCCGAGGAACGAGCCCTGCCCGCTGGCATCGACCAGCCACCTGCCCTTGAACCGCCCGGCGCTGGTCTCGACCTCCACCTCGCCGTCGCGGAGCACGGGCACGTCCTTGACCGTCACGCCCTCGCGGACGTCTGCGCCCTCGTCCTGCGCCGCACGCAGCAGCATGTCGTCCATCAGCGAACGCTCGATGTTGAACGCGTACGTGCAGCCCACCGGCAGCCCGGTGTCGAACCGGAAGTGCATCGACTTGACCGGCTCCTCCGCCCACGCGAACTCCGCCCCGAACTTCTCCACCTGCGGCACCTTCGCCAGCCGCTCTTCCAGCCCCAGCTCCTTGATCAGCGCCATCATCCGCGGCAGCATGCTCTCGCCGATGTGGAACCGCGGGTGCTCCGCCCGGTCCAGCACCAGGACGGTGAGCCCCTCGCGCCGCATCTTCAGCGCTGCCGTCGCCCCCGCCGGGCCCCCGCCGATCACGATCGCGTCGTACACCGTGTCCACCGCTGTCAGCCTCCACCTCTCGCCAGGCCCTCGATCTCCACCAGCAGCTCTGACCGGCAGAGGTCCGCCCGGAGCACCTCGACCGCCGCGCCCGCGAACGCCTTTGCGCACGCCCCCTCCAGCCACGCCCTGTCCTCGGGGCGCGGGTGGTAGACCCGCACCTCGCGCAGCCGATCGAGGCCCGCCTTGTCATCCTGCAAGCCGCGTGCGATCACCGCCCGCATGTTGATCAGCGTTTCGTGCAACTGCGCACTCAGGTCGCCGATGTGGACGGATTCCTCGCCGCGGATGCTCGCCGTGCCCGCGACCAGCAGCGTCTGCTCGCCCCCCAGCTCGGCGAGCGTCGCCCGCGCGAAACACGGCGGCGTGGGCCCGAACCGCTTGGAGTACAGGTACGCCGGGACCTGCCTGGGGTTCTCGACCGGGGCGCCCGGCGTTGCGGACGCCAGGCAGTGGATCACCAGGTCGTCGCCGGCGTGCCCGATCCCGCTCGCGGTGGCGACGCACCGCCGGACCTGGTCCACGCCGCCGAACCACTCCTGCATCGCGGCGAAGCGGCCGGCGTTGAACGCCATGTACCGGTCCAGGCTGGGGCCGACGCGGTCGTGCAGACCGGGGATGTGGTTCCAGAACCGCACGGGGTTTCGGGCGGCACACTTGCTCAGGGTCGCGAAGAGCGACCGGTATGCCTCTGTCACCCGCGCGCTGGTGCCGCGCTCGTCCAGCTCGCGTACGGACTCGGCCCGCACGCTCACCAGGGCCAGGCCGTCCCGCTCCACCACGCCCTCGCCCCGCGGGTTTCCCAGGAGGCGCAGCACCCACCCCGGCGGCTCTACAACATCAGCCATCACAGCAGGATCGATCACAGTCTGGTCGGCGGCGGTCGGCATCAGGGAATCCCGAACGCAAGCATACCGACTCGCGGCCCGCCGCGCTGAGCCCGCGCCCTAAGCCCGTTCCCCAAGCACCAACCGAACGGCAGCGCAGGAGCCGGTGAAGTCCGTACACAGCAGGCCAACGCTCCGCGCCGCACGCGGCCCGCGCTCTCGGTCGCTCCCGCCATCAAACAACCGAGCGGGCACACGCCCCGTAAGCACCACGCCCGCGAGCGCCGCGAGCGGCCCCGCGCTCAGCAGCTCCGGCAGGTGCCCTTCCACGCTGCCCACCGCGCCGGTATACCCCGCCCTCCGCAGCGCCGCCGCCTCGACCCGATCGGTCCACGTCCCGTTGCTCGACACCACCAGCCCGTCCACCGCGCCCAGGGACTCCACCAGGCGCCCGCACGCCCCGGTGGCCGCGCGCACGCCCCGCCCGCACGCCGCGCCCCCCGCGCCGGCGTCGATGCGCCCCCGCGCTCGCACCCCGCGTCCCGCCGCGGAAGCCTCGCTCTCCAGCACCACCGTCGCCGCGCCGCTGCCCGTGACAAACCCCCGCGGGGCCCGTGCGCTCCCCTTGAAGCCCGGCCCTGCCTTCAGCCCCCACTGCCGCCAGATCTCATTCGCCAGCCCGTGGTGCTCCTCCCCCGCGCTCACGATGGCCCGCTCCCACTCGCCGGTCGCGATCCGCACCGCCGCGAGCCACAGCGCCTCGAGACCGCTGGTGCGCGTGCCGATCACCGTCTGGCAGCCGCCCTTCACACCGAAGACCATGCTGAGCTGGGCCGCCGCGGCGTTGGGCACGCCCTCGGCGAAGAGCATGGGGTTCGCCGCGCCCAGCCCTTCGGTCACGACCTGCCGGTAGTACGCCTCGCTGAAGCTGGTCGAGCCCAGCATGCTCCCCAGGATCGCGCCGCAATCCGCGGTGAAGGAGCTGTCGTCGGCCGCGCCCGCATCCCGCAGCGCCTCGGTGGTCGCCGCGAGCGTGATCTTCTCGTACTCGCTCATCCGCCGCGCCCGGCGCGCATTGAGCAGGGTCGCCAGCGCTTCGTCCGTCAATCCGCCCGCGTCGGTTTCGACCGGGGTGGCCCGCCCCTCCGCTACGCCTTCCAGCCGCTCCACCAGCGCCGCGTTCCCGATGACCCCCGGCGCCACCACCCCCACGCCCGTAACCAGCACCGGCCGCAAGTATGCCGCACCGGCCTTGCGGCCAGTGTCTTCTTCCCTCTTCGCCCTCCCCACCACCATGCACGTGTTGGCCCCCCCGAACCCCAGCGACAGCCCCATCGTCGCGTTGATGTCCGCCTCGCGGGGCTCCACCTCCAGCCGCACCGGGAACTCCAGCGCCGCCGGCTCCACATTCGCCGTGGGCGGGGCCACCTGCTCGCGCAGGGCCATCATCGAGAGGATCATCTCCGTCGCACCCGCCGCGCCCAGCGTGTGCCCGACGTGGCTCTTGAAGGCCGCCACCGGCGTCTGCTGGGCGCGCTCGCCCAGCACACTCCGCACCGCCGCCCATTCCGCGGCGTCGTTCCCGGGCGTCCCGGTGGCGTGCGCCGAGACCAGCCCCACTGCTTCAGCCGGCACCCCCGCCATCCGCAGCGCCGCCCGGGCCGCCCGCGCTGCGCCCTCGCCCTCCGGGTGCGGCTGGGTCAGGTGGTGCGCATCGGCGCTCTCGCCGAAGCCCAGCAGCCGGCCCCACACGCCTGCGCCGCGCTGCGCCGCGTCCGCGGCACGCTCCAGCACCACCACCGAGTATCCCTCGGCCAGCTTCATGCCGTCGCGGCCCTTGCAGAACGGCCGCAGGTCGCCGCTCGCCACCAGCCGGAGGCTGTTGAACCCGGCGTACACATACTCGCTCACCGGGTCGTACCCGCCGGCGATGACGCAATCGAGCAGCCCCGCCTTGAGCAGCGTCATGCCCAGGGCGATGCTCGCCAGGCCCGACGAGCAGGCCGAGCATGTCGTCACCGCCGGGCCGTTCACGCCCAGCCCAACCAGCACATCTTCAAGGATGCTTCCGCCCAGGAAGTGCTCCAGCGGCTCGTGCTTGCCCGTCCGCAGGTACGCGCCGCCCTGGCGTATGCCGTGGAGCGTGGTTCCCAGCACCACGCCCACACGCTCGGGCCGGTAGACCCCCGGCCGCAGGCCCGCCTCTCGCAACGCGCTCTCGACCGCCCAGCGCAGGTACCGGACCTCGCGCACGCAGCCGGGCCAGAAGGCCGCGGGGAGCTCGACCGCCTGCCCACCCGTCTGCCCCACGGGGATCGCCTGCTCCAGCGCGGGCATCGGTCCCAGGCCGCGCTTCTTGGCGAGCACGCCGTTCCATGTTTCGTGCGCGCTCAGGCCCAGGCACGTCACCAGCCCCGCGCCCGTCACCACGACCTGTGCTTCGCTCCTGCTCACGCGCGCTCCTGGTCTTCAACCCACGCCGGCGTCACCAGCAGCCACTGGTCCGGGTGCTCCCGCACGTACCGTTCGACCAGTTTTACGAGCCGGATGAGCGCCGGATGAGCCGCCGCCCCCGCGCCCCCCGAAACGTCCCCCACTTCGATGGCGTCTTCGATCACGATCCGCACCTTGGCCCGCCCCACGCGCAGGGCGAACACGGGGATGATGGGGCACCCCGCCGCCATCGCCAGCTTGACCGGCCCGGTGGGGAACTCCACGTGACCTCCGAGGAACGGCACGCGCACGCCCTTCTGCCCCGGCATCACCCGGTCGGCCTGGATCAGCACGACCCCGTTGGCCCGCAGCCGGTCCCGCAGGTGGAACCACACGCCCAGGCCGTCATCCACCGGGGCCTCGTGGACGCCCAGGCGGTCGTGCAGCTCGCGCCGCAGCTTCTCGTAGTGCCCCCTCGCCTCGCGCTTGAAGACCACCGCGACGTCGGGCTCGTACTCCCGCAGCGCTGCCGCGGCGACCTCGTACGACCCCATGTGCGCCACCGCGATGACCGCGCCGCGCCCGCTCGCCCTGGCCGCCACCAGCTTCTCGTGCCCGACGATGCTCTCCACTTCCTGGAGCATCTCCTTGCGGGGCCGCCCGCAGTTCCGTCCCACCTCGGCGAAGAACTCGTACACCTGCCCCAGCACGGCGCGACCCAGCCGCGCACGCTCCCGGCGCGTCGAGCCCTCCCCGAGAATCCGGCGCGCGTTCGCCATCGTGCCCCGCCGGATCGACACCGACGACCACCACGTCCCACGCACGAAGAACGGCTTGACCGCCGTCACCACCCACGGCAGCCTTCTCGACAACCCCGCCAGCGCCCAGATCCAGAACCCCGCCGCCCCCTCGCGCACCCGCAGCACAAGCCCGGGCCGGGCGTCTGCTTCGGCGCGCCCCAGCACCGCGCCCACCCGCTCCTCTCCGATCGCCGCGCTCACTTGCGATCCTCCGGCCCGCTCCCGCCCGACAGCGGCCGCGACTCCCTGGTCCCCGCCGGCACCTTCAGCACCAGCTCCTCTTCCTTCACCCCTGTGTTCACGCGCACGTTCGTGAACACCATCGTCGTCACCTCCCCGTCGGCGTCCGTGATCTCCACCTTCCGCCCGACGCCGCCCGCATCCACCAGAACCCGCACCTGGGCCACGTGCTCCTTCAGCCCCTCCTCCCGCGGCACAAGCCTCATCCCGACCTCGCCCTCCTTCGCCCCCGCGTCGATCTCCTTGGCCGCGACCTCTTCGATGGCGAAGTGCTCTCTGATCACCCCCAGCCGCGGCAGCGGCGAGGCCGCCAGGCGCGACATCCCCGCCGCCACCGGGTAGACCTCGACCGTCTTCTGCTCCGGGTAGTAGATCCGCAGTTCCGCTGAGTCGATGGTCATCACCGTCTTGCGGGGCTGCTCCGTGTCCCACCGCGTGCGTGCCCCCTTGACCCGCACCGTGCCCTTCGAGACCAGCGGCCTTTTGAGCAGCGGCGTCTTCTTCTGCTGCTCGAAGTCCGCCGTGAGGTCCTGCACCGCCGCGGCCCTGGCGTCGATCGCCTCGAGCCGCTGCTCGAAGGGCGTCTGCGCCGGACTGGCCTTCGGCTGGGCCTCCGGCTGCGCTACCGCCAGCACCGCGCCGAGCATCAACGCGAGGGACATCATGACCCACCGCCTTCCGCCAGCGCCAGCGTCCCCCGCGCCACCCGGGCACCCGCACACTCGGCCGACACCTCGAACTGCCGCAGCGGGCCCATCGTCCTCACCAGCTTGCTGCGCAGCACCACCTCCGCCGGCGGCCGCACGCTGGCATCGAACCGCACATCGATGTGGACCAGCCGGCCCGCTCCCCCGCCGGGCCCCCCGCCCAGCCCCACGATCCCGCTGATCTGGGCCAGCGCCTCGCCGATCAGGACCCCGGGCACGATCGGCTCGCCCGGGAAGTGCCCGCGGAAGAAGTCCTCTGCACCCGTCACGTGCCACACCCCGCTGCCCTCGACCCCGGGCGTCACGCCCACCAGGCGCGTCACAAAGCGGAAGGGCTCGGCATGCGGCAGGTGCTCAAGCACAAGACCCTCCCGCCTCACGCGCCGGCACGGGCCGCCTCGACGAACCCCGCCAGCGTCTGCACATCTCTGAACGCCTCGCGCCCGATCTGCCCGTCGGCGATCTTGATCCCGAACTCCTTCTCCAGGCTCGTCACGAGCAGCAGGACATCCAGCGAGTCCAGGTCGAAGTCGCCCCCCACGAGCGGCGTGTCGGGGTGGATCTCTACCCCGTCCCCCAGCTTGAGGTCCCGCCGCATCAGCGTCTTGATCCGCTCCATGATTTGCGCGTCAGCCATGCGCAGGCATCATACACGGACCGCGCACTCCCCCTCCCAGAGGGAGGGGGGCCGGGGGGGCGGGTTGATCAGCGTTATCACCAGCATTGAACCTGCCCGCCATGCAGCGCCGGTCCTCAGCCCCCGCACGCCCGCTCCGCCTCGGCCGCCAGCCGCGCCGCCTCCGGCACCAGCACCCCGACCGTCTTGACCGCCCGCGCCTTCTCCGCCTCATCCTCGAGGAACGCGAGGTTCACCTCCACATTCCACCGCCCGGAACGCACGGTCGCCTCCGCCAGGATCGCCGCGATCCCCAGGTCGCTGCGGAGCTGCCGGTTTGTCACGGGCGCGAGCGACACGAAGAGCCGCAGCAGGTCCACGCAGGCGGCCATCACCGCCAGCGGCACCTGAACGCTGGCCAGGTTCGCGGCGGGAAGCCCGGCCCGGCGCGGGTCACCCTCGGGCAGCTTCTGGAGCTCGTTCACGGCGCCGTAGGCCGCGGCGTCCTCCTGGGCCAGCTCCATCATCAGCCCCCGCGCCCGCTCCAGGATCGCCGCCGCCTCCTTCAGCCGCGGCTCGTGCTCGGCCAGGCTTTTCTTGCCGAGCGAGTACGACACCACCATCTGTGCCAGGGCGGCGCTGAGGGCCCCCACCGCGCTGGCCACGGCCCCGCCCCCGGGCGTCGGGGTCTTCGCGCTGGTCTGCTTCAGGAACTCATCGAGGCTCATGGCGCTGAAGGTGCTCATGCCCCAAGCGTACCTCCCCCACCACCCCCACCGCCGCCAAACAGCCCGAGCTGCCCCGCCTCCTCCACCGGCCGCTCGAACGCCCCTGTGTTGAGCCTCGGGAACGGCCCATCCAGCCCGTACCGCCTTGAGAACACCTTGAACGTCTGCGCCACCTGCTCCGCGAACGCCCCCGTCCCCCGCCCGCGCGTGAACCACCGGCTGCTGTACAGCTCCCCGCCGTGCATCTGCCGGATCAGGCTCTCCACATGCCCCGCCCGCTGCGGGAACTCGCGCCGCAGCCAGTCCAGGAACAAGTCCTTGATCTGGTACGGCAGCCGCAGCATCACAAAGCCCGCGCCCCGGGCCCCCGCATCCGCGGCGGCCCGCAGCAGCGCCGGCACCTCGCGGTCGTTGATCCCCGGCAGGATCGGCGCCGTCATCACCCGCACCGGCACCCCTGCCTTCGCCAGCATCTCGATCGCCTCCAGCCGCGCCCGGGGCGAACTCGCCCGCGGCTCCATCTTCCGCGCCAAGTCCGGGTCGAGGCTCGTCAGCGAGACCGCCGCGTGGACGCCGCTCCACGCCGCCATCTCCTTCATGATGTCCAGGTCCCGCGTGATCAGCTTGTTCTTGGTGATGAACCCCACGGCCTGCCGGAACCGCGCCATCACCTTCAGGCACCCGCGGGTGATCTCCCGCTCCCGCTCGATCGGCTGGTACGGGT
>JAEYTB010000113.1 GCA_023434205.1 Planctomycetota bacterium
CCCATGCTCCACGCCGACCGCATGTACGACTACCTAGTGCTCGCCCGTGGGCGGGTGCTCGACCGGGTCCGCACGCTCGCGGCGGACGACTACACGCGCGTGTTCCCCATCGGCCTGGGATCCCTCGCCCGCACGCTGACGCACGTGATGATGAGCGAGTGGTACTACGCGCAGCGGATGATCGACGCGGAGGTGCCCTCGTACGAGCACTGGGTGTTCAACGATGAACGCCCGCCCGCGTTCGAGGTGCTGGAGGCCCACTGGCGGAAGGTCGCGGAGCAGACCCGCGCCGCGGTCCAGCGCGTGACCGATGATGGAGCGTGGGACCGCCCGCAGGAGTACCGCTACACGAACGATGAGGGCGTGCGGATGGTCAGCACCGCCACCCCCGCCGACCAGTTCACGCAGCTCTTCCAGCACGAGGTCCACCACCGCGCCCAGGCCGTGAACATGCTCAAGCACCTCGGCCACACGCTGGGCGACCTGGACTTCAACCACCTGATGTTTGCGCGGCGGAAAGACCTCTAACCGCAGAGCACGCAGAGAACGCAGAGCGGAAAGACAGAGCGGGAAAGAGAGATTGAGGAAGATCGATGAAGGTTGAAGGACCACCTTCGCGGTTCCTTCTGATCGCATCTATCGATTGCATCTCTCTGCGCTCTCTGCGTTCTCTGCGGTAAAACGCGCTGCGGTCAGTCCCGCTTCTTCTTGAACCGCTTCCGCCGCTACCGGTCCCCCCCGCCCAGCACGCCGATGTCCATCAGCACGGCGATCACCAGCACCACCAGGTAGATGCCCGAGACCGAGCCGTTGGTGTTGATCGCCCACGCGTACGCCAGCGTCGTGAAGGGGGCGAAGAAGAAGCCCAGCAGCGGCCACAGCACCGTGGCGTAGGCCTTGTCCAGGTAGCCGCTGAGCCACAGGACGATCAGCACGATCCGCGGGAAGAAGAACCCGATCAGGGCGAGCAGGCAGGGCATAGGTGCTTTCCTCGTGATCCGCCGCCGCGGGTTTCAGAGCACGCCGGTTTCAGAGCAGCCAGCGGAGGGCCGCCCAGGTGATGACCGCGGCGTACACCCCCGCGATCAGGTCGTCCACCAGTATGCCCCAGCCGCTCACCAGCCGCTGGAGGCCGCGGGCGGGCGGGGGTTTGAGGATGTCCATCGCCCGGAAGGCGAAGAAGGCCACGGCCAGGGCCGTAACCCCCTGCCAGACCGTCTCATACGCCAGCGGCAGCACCAGCAGCGGCAGGCACTGGCCCGCCGTCTCGTCCGCGACGACCTCGGAGGGGTCCTTCTCTCCGAAGCGGGCCTCGGCCCCGTCCCCCTGCACCAGGCACGCGGCGGAGAAGACCGCCATAACCACCAGCAGGACCGCGTGATACAGCCACCACCACCCGCTGAACGCCCCCGGCGGGTCGTCGCAGGTGGGGCACCCGTGCCCGAAGAAGCCCACCAGCCCGAGCATGACCCCCGCCAGCAGCACCGGCGGCAGCGACCCCCACGTGCCCGACGCGGGCCACATGTGGCCCAGGCCAAAGACGGTGATGAGGCCAACGCGGGGGCGGTTCATAAGGCCGCCACTCTAGCGACCGGACTACCAGGCGGCCTACCGGCCGGCCCGGGACATCATCCCAAAGCCGCGGACGATGTACGGGATCCCGCTCAGGACCGTCACCGCGACCGTCAGGTACACCGCCCCGTCGATCATCGCCCGCCCCCAGGTGCCGTGCCCAACCTCTGTAATCCCAAGCATTACCAGAATAAACGGGATCACGCACGCCTGCAGGATCATCTTCGCCTTCCCCGTCCAGTCCGCGGAGAAGTCCACCCCGTCCTGCTCCGCCACGGCCCGGATCGACGTCACCAGCAGCTCGCGCCCCAGGATCACCACCACCATCCACGGCCACACCCCGCTGACCTGGAAGTGCTGCCCGTTGGCCTGCATCACCCCGAACGCCGGCCCCGCCAGCATCACGAACGCCCCCACCACCAGCACCTTGTCCGCGAAGGGGTCCATGACCCGGCCGAACTTACTGACAACTTTCCAACGGCGGGCGAGCGGGCCGTCCAGGGCGTCGGTCAGGGCCGCCAGCCCGAACAGCGCCGCCTCGACCAGGTACCGCCACACCGGCTCCTTGGGGTTGATGAGCGCCTCGCGGACGGGGTACTCGTAGACCGAGAGCTGCACAAAGAAGACCGCGGCGATCACCAGGCGTGCCGTGGTGAGCGCGTTGGGGACCCAGCGGCGGTAGGTGGCCTCCGGCGCGGTCAGCGGGGCGGGGTGTGAAGCAGGGCCCGCCAGGGGCACGGGAGCATCGGTAGACACGCCGCTCATGGTAGAGGGAATATGGCCCCGGCCCACGCCCTTGGGGGTGGAATCGCGCACAACCAGCGCAGGTTGAAGCCCGCGACCCCACCCTCTATCCTCTCACCCTTCCCGCCCCGGACCACGGGGCTGGAACGCACGCAGCCGCGCCGGCTGTTCTCGGGGTCCGTCTTGGGTCACGTCATCCACCCTGCCATTTTCTTCGCCCTGCTGGTGCTCGGGGCGCTGGGCGTGGGCCTCGCGCTGCCCCGTACGAAAGCGACCCCGCAGCTCTTCGGGGCGCTGATCGGCGCTCTTGCCGTGGGCCTGCTGCTGATCGTGATGGGCATCAACGCCCGGGGCCACCTGCCGAACCTCTACTTTTACATCTTCTCGCTGATCGGGGTTGGCTCGGCCCTGCGGGTCATCACCCACCCCCGCCCGGTGTACGCCGCGCTGTACTTCATCATGACGGTGCTCGCCTCGGCAGGGCTGTTTCTGATCCTTTCCGCGGAGTTCATGGCCTTCGCCCTGATCATCGTCTACGCCGGCGCGATCCTGATCACGTACCTGTTTGTGATCATGCTCGCGACCCAGGCCCCCGAGGAGGGCGAGGTCGAGGTCCTGGCCCAGTACGACACCCAGGCCCGCGAGCCCATCGCCGCCACCGTCGTGGGGTTCCTGCTGCTGGCGGTCCTCTCCGTGATGCTCTTCCGCGGCGTGGACCAGCTCCCCGCCCCCACCCCCGTCGCCAACGACGCGCTGCTCGCCCACATGCCCCGCAAGGTGGACACGGTGCTCCGCAACCACAGCCTGCTGCACGAGGGCGAGCGGGCCGTGTTCTTCTCCCGCACCAACGGCACCGCGCCCGTGATCGAGATCCAGGATTCGCAGGGGGCGATCCGCAGCCTCCCCGAGCAGGACTGGCCGCCGGAGCTGCGCGTCGGCAACATCGAGCACCTGGGCTTCAACCTGCTCCGCGACCACCCCGGCACCATCGAGATCGCCGGCGTGATCCTGCTCATGGCGATGCTCGGCGCGGTCGTGCTCTCCCGCAAGCAGGTGCAGCTCGACGAGGACGCCAAGCGCCACCAGGCCCTTCGCACGCAGGAGGGCACCGGCTAAATGCTTACGCTCGCCCAGACAACCCTCGCCCAGACCGGCTTCCCCGACGCGATGCACCAGCTCACCCTGGCGCACTACCTCTTCGTCTCCGCCCTGATCTTCGTGATCGGCCTGATCGGCTTCATCACCCGCCGCAACCTCATCATCATGTTCCTGTGTACGGAGCTGATGTTCCAGGCCGCGGGAGTGGCGCTGGTCGCCTTCGGCCGCTACCACCTCAACTTTGAGGGCCAGACCTTTGTGATCTTCATCCTGACCGTCGCCGCGGCGGAGGCCGCCATGGCCCTGGCCCTGGTCGTCCTGCTCTTCCGCCGCAAGGAATCGCTCAGCGCCGAGGAATGGACCGAGCTCAAGGGCTGACAGACGCCCGCCCGTCGCGGCGGGACCCCGGTTTCACAAGGACCCAGTTTGCAGAGCACCCACGCCATCCTCGAGACACTCGCCTCCCTGCTCCCCGCGGCGGAGCCCCAGGGCCCCGCGCCGGTGGTCGCCACGACCGTCTCGAAGCTCTACGCCCTCATCCCC
>JAEYTB010000121.1 GCA_023434205.1 Planctomycetota bacterium
CCGCCATCGCCCGCGACTGCGTGCCGCAGTAGTTGTCGTTGCAGTTGAGCCCGCTCGTCGCCGCGCACGTGGTCTTGATCCCCACCACCGTGTTGAACGTCGTCCCCGAGCAGGTGCTCGCGATCAGCATGCCGTTCGCCGGCGCCACCACGCGGTACCACACATCCGGGCTGGTGCCCGAAGACCCGCACGTCAGCCCCGATGTCGAGTCCGCCGTGGCCCCCACCGTCGTGCCGTCCACGATCACCGTCCGCCCCGCATCCAGCACAATTAGCTCCGCGCTCCCGCACGGGTTGTTCGCCGGCTGCCCCATGGCCGTGCCCGCCGCCGTCGCCAATGCAAGACACACCAACGCCGCGCTACGGCTCATCCGAAGACCCATGTTGCAACTCCAGAAAGAGAGGACAGACCCGACCCAACGCCAAAAACGAGCCCGCGAGGGCTGTAGCCTACACCCCCGGACCCCCTGACGCAATCCCTTTCCCCGTCAGCAGGGGAGGCCGGTTAGAACGCGGAAGAAGGCCTCGATGTCGGCTTCCGTACCGAAGTCCCCGTCCCCATCAATGTCGGCCGTCATGCACAGCGGACCGTTTCCACGACAAGGCGCGTGCCGGCGGGCGGGCTGACAACCTCCTGCGTGGGGACCTGGAGCCTGCCGCGGGTGACGGAGTCGCCGATGGAGGTGCCTGCGCCGCCGGACGTGGTGCCCAGCGCCGGGTTGCACAGAGAGCGCGGCCCGAGGAGCTCCCGGAGTATCTCAGCACGGCCCCCCTGCCAGCATCCGGAAGAAGCTCTCGATATCCGCGTCCGTCCCGATCGACCCGTCCATGTTGAAGTCCGCGCTCACGCACGTCGCGCAGCAGTTGCCCGCCAGGCACGCGAAGAACGCCTCAATGTCCGCGTCCGTCCCCACGTCGCCATCGCCGTCAAAGTCCGCTCGGCAACCCGTCACCGGCCGCGACGCCATCCCGAACGCCGATCCGAAGCTCCCGTTGGTCATCCCCACCACCGTGGCCGCCCCCGTCGCCGGGTTCACCCGCAGCAGCCGCCCCGTGGGCGCATCGATCGTGAACAACTGCCCCGACCCGGGGTCGACCGCCAGGCCGTTGCAGTCCGTCCCCGTCCCGAGCGCCCCCACCAGCGTCGCCGCGCCCGTGGTCCGGTTGATCGTCATGAGCCGCGTCGCGCCCGTGGAGTCGTCCAGCGCATACAGCACGCCGGAGGCGTCATCGAACTCCAGCCCCCCGATGCTCCCCCCGCTGGCCGCGCCCACCGGCGTCGCCACACGGGTCGCAAGGTTGATCGTGAAGAGCTGCCCCGTCGCGCCCGCGATCCCAAACAGCACCCCCGCGCCCTGGTCAAAGCCCAGCCCAGTGATCGACAGCGTCGTCCCGGTCACCGAACCCATCAGCGTCGCCGAGCCGTCCGGAGACACCTGCCAGAGCAGCCGGTTGTTGTCGATGCCGTACAGCACACCCGCCTGGTGGTGCGTCGCCAGCCCCTGGAACGTCCGCGGCACCACCCCCAGCTTGCCGAACGCCGCGTTGGTCGTCCCGACCGTGCCGATGTTGTTGTTGAGGTCGCCCACCACCAGGATCGTCCCGGTCGCCGGCGCCAGCCCCGAGCGGCACACTCCCAGAGGGTTGTTGAGCGCATTCTGGAGGTTCGGGTGATGGACCCCCGTCCCCTGGTTCGACCCGCCGCTGCTCGTGCAACCGCCGTGGGTGTGAACCCCGATCGCCTGCCCGGTGTTCACGTTCAGCACCGGCGAGCCCGAGTTGCCGCCGGTGGTGTCCATCGCGTAACGGATGGTGGTGCCGACCATGGACACGTAGGGGCCCTGGTGGGTTTTCTGGACCTGGTTCCACGTGGGCGACACGGGCGAACTGACGGTGCCGTAGCCGGTGACGCGGATGGTCTGCCCCGCCACCGCCGGGGCCGCCGCGGCCAGCGTGTAGAACTCGCCCTGGTGCTGGAACGCCGTGATCCCGGTGTTCGAGTTGGGCATCACGCCGAAGTACCGCCAGTCGTTGCCCACGCCCCCGCCAACACCCTGGCTGCTGGCGAGCTGCGCGGGGAACTGGTCCGTCGCCGGCGGGTGCTGGATCGCCCCCGTCGCGCTCGAGAGCGGCACGTTGAACTGCACCACGCTCGTCGCCGTCACGGTGCAGTGCCCCGCCGTCATGAACTGCCGGTTCACGTCGTTGATGATCCACGCCGTGCAGCCCACGCTCAGCAGCCGCGCGTTCCCCTTCGTGCTCGAAAGCGCACGGTCGTCCGTCGTCCCGCAGATGCTCCGGTCCCCATACCCACCCACGCCGTGCCCCGCCTCCGCCGAGACCACGCGCACGCGGCTGTCCCCCGACCCGCCCCGCGCCAGCACCTCCACGATCACCTCATCCCCGTTGAAGTACGCCGACGTGCCCCCCCACCACCCCAGCGATTCCGCGTTGAGCACCTGCTGCGACCCGTCCGCCACCGACGTCACCCGCAGGTACGCCCCGTCCGCGCCCGGGTCGCCCGCCAGCTCTGTCTCGCCGAACTTCAGCCGCAGCCATTCCGCCCCGGGCACGTGAACGCCCGTCGCGTACACCACCCGCCACTCCTCTGCCGAGCCCGCGAACCCGACCAGCCCCGAGTCCACCTCCAGGGCCACCACGACCGCCCGCAGTTCGGGCAGGATCGGCTCATCCGCCCGCGCCGAAACCGCACACGTACCCGCGACCAGCGCCAGAGCAAGAACCTTTCGCGCGAGCATCGACCTCTTCATGCAGCACCCCTGTCTCGAGTCTTGACTGATTCGTCACGGAACGGCCCCGTGGCCGGGAGCACCCCAGACTACCCGACCGGCCCACCCCTTGGAAGCCCCTTCCGACCCGTGATCCCGGAAATCCCCGCATCGACCGCACGCCCCCCGGCGTACAGATCCGGCCTTCACACACCGCCCTCCGCCCGCTAACCTCCGCACTCGTCCCCCGCGGGCCGCCCTTCCACCACCTACGCCTTACGTGCCGGAGCTCGTTTGCCGACCCCAGACCGCCCGATCCGGGTCATCATCCAGCAGCCCAGCCTCGCCCGCTACAGGATCCCGATCTTTCGCGAGCTTGCGCGCCGACCCGGCATCGACCTCCACGTCCTCTACGGCCAGACCCCGGATATCCCAAACGTCGCCCCCGAGGGCTTCAACGCCACCCTCGTCCCGTTCTCCCGCATCGGCCTGCCCCGCGCCCTCGCCCTCTGGCACAAGGCCCAGTACTCCCATGCCCGCCGCGACCGCGCCGACGTCCTGGTCCTCTCCTGGAGCTCCCGCTTCCTCTCCCTCGTCCCCGCCCTCGCCCGCGCGCGCCGGAACGGCGTGGGCACCGTCCTCTGGGGCCACGGCTACTCAAAGGCCGAAACCGGCTGGCGCGCCGACACCCGCCGGCGTATCGCCGACATGGGCTCCTGCCTGCTCTTCTACAACCGCACCGCCGCGCAGGCCTACATCAACGCCGGCGCCTCCGCCCCTGAGCGCGTCTTCGTCGCCCTCAACAGCCTCGACCAGACCCCCATCCGCACCGCCCGCGATGCCTGGCTCACCAACCCCGAGCGGCTCACCGCCTTCCAGACCCAGCACCAGGTCGGCCTCCCCGGCGATCAGACCATCCTCTACGTCTCCCGCTTCCACCCCGCCAACCGCGTAGACCTGCTCATCCACGCCGCCGCGGCACTCGCGCCGGAGTTCCCCCGCCTCCGCATCGTCCTCATCGGCAAGGGCCAGGGTGAGAGCGACCTCCGTGCGCTCGCCGCCTCGCTCAATCTCACCGACCGCGTCCGATTCCTGGGCGCCATTTACGACGAAGACTCACTCGCCCCCTGGTTTCTCAGCAGCCAGGTCTTCTGCTACCCCGCCAACATCGGCCTCAGCATCCTCCACGCCTTCGGCTACGGCCTCCCTGTCGTCACCAGCGACCGCATCGAGCAGCAGAACCCCGAGATCGAATCCCTCCACCACGCCCGCAACGGCCTCACCTACACCGACGGCAACCCACAAGCCCTCGCCGCCGCCCTCCGCCAACTCCTCACCGACGACGCCCTCCGCCAACGCCTCAGCGCCGGCGCCACCGCCACCGTCGAGACCGAGTTCAGCCTCCCCCGGATGGTGGACGGCATGGTCGAAGCCATCCGCTTCGCCGCCCTCCAGCCCGCACCACCCAAATAAATCTTCCAGTTTACTGGCCGCTCCCCCCACCCCGCGGCATGTTCCACCGGGGCACCGCCCCCACCCCGGAGGACCTATGACCACCTTCAAGCTGCTCGTGCTCTCCTGGATCGCAGCGCTCTCCGCGGCTGAGCCCACCGACTCCTACCTCGCCCACTAACTCCTCCAGCCCGATTCCCCCACCTTGAGTCTCTCCAGCACCGCCCACTAAGGGCGGTGTTTTCATGCGCCGTTTCTGCCCAACGAACAGGGGCTCCCCCTTGGGAGCCCCCGCGATACATGCCTGGTCTTGACCGGCTCCCTGTCAGCAGTTCCCCCCCGCCAGCACGCGGAAGAAGCTCTCGATGTCAGCGTCCGTGCCCACATCCCCATCCGCGTTGAAGTCCGCTCCGCCGGGGTAACAAGCCGGGCAGCAGTTCCCCGCCAGGCACGCGAAGAACGCCTCGATGTCCGCGTCGGTCCCCACGTCCCCGTCGCCGTCGAAGTCCGCGGAGCCGCAGGTGGGCGGGGGCGGTGGGCAGCCGGGGCCGCCCAGCGTGAGTTCGGCGGTCGCGCTGAGGATCGGGTCGCCGCACGTCGGGGTGATGATGCACCAGAGGCTGCCCGCATCGGAAGGAGCGATGTCGATCAAAGTCAGGTGAGGGTCCGTCGCCCCCTGGACCAACGTGCCCGACGGCCGGATGCCATCCGCGAGCGGCTGGCCGTTGAGGTACCACTGGCAGTCTTCCTCGGGCTGGTTGCTGTAGCGGTAGACGTCAAACGCGAACACGGCCTCCTCACCCGCGCAGACATCCTGATCCAAGGGCTGTTGCCAGACCTGAAGCGGACGGCGAGCGGTCGCTACCGCCGCGTACGGCGACTGCAAAGACCCGATGCTCGTGAACGTCCCGCCCACAACGATGTCCCCGTTGCTCGCCGCGGCGATGGCCTGCACCGCCCCGTTGGACGGGCCCAGGTTCGCGGTGCCGTCCCCCGCGACGGAAAGCCAGTGCGTGCCGTTCCACGATGCCGCTCTCGGGAGGCTCTGCCCACCGGCCTGCGTGAACGAGCCGCCCACCAGAAGCTCCGTGCCGGTCACGGCGAGAGCGTTGACAAATCCATTGACACCCCCGCCCGGGGCAGACCAGGAGTTCCCATCCCACGCGGCGAGGTAGGGGATCGCTTGACCCCCCACGCTGCTGAACTCACCGCCGACGTACAGCTTGTTATCAAAGACCGCGAGCGCAAGGACCGTGCCGCCAGCCCCACCGCCGACGGGCTGCCAGGAGGTGCCGGTCCACCGCGCGAGGCGGAACGCGGAGGTACCGCCGGCCGTGGTAAAGGTCCCGCCCGCGTAGATCGACCCGTTGTAGAGCGCGAGGGCGTGGACGTTGCCGTTCATGCCCAGCCCCATGGTCTGCCATGCCCCCTGACTCCATCGCGCGATGCAGGCCCCAGGGCTGGTGAAGGCCCCGCCGACAATGAGGTCGTTGCGGTTGAAGCTGACATTAATGGGCAGCATGGCGAGGGCGGCGCCGTTCAGCCCGCTCCCCATCGGCTGGAACGTCCCCGTGGTCGTGTTGTACTGGGCGATGCGGTTGGCGGAGACGCCGCTCACGCTGGTGAAGTTGCCCGACACCACCAGACTGCCGCCGAAAGTGGGGTTGCTCGCGTAGTACCGCATGCTGTACACCGAGCCGTTGAACGTCCCGTACGGCCGCCACTGGACGCCGTCGTGGTAGGCGACGCGCCCCAGCGCCTGTCCGCCCGTGTCGGTGAAGTCGCCGCCGATATAGAGGGCGTCTCCCACGTTGGTCGCGCAGCGGACCTGGGCATTGAGGCGGGTCGACAGCGGCTCCCAGGCCCCGTTCGCCAGGCGGGCGATCGCGTTGCCGCCGACGTGGTTGTAAATGTCGCTGAAGCGGCCTCCGGCGTACAGCGCGCCCCCGTGGGAGTACAGCACGTCGATGGGCGGGTCGGGGGTCGGCCCGATCGCGTTCCAGCCCGTCCCGTCCCACTCGCCCATCCAGTCGTTGCCGATCCCGGAGCCGCACAGCCGCAGGCTGGTCGCGTTGGCGACCAGTCCCCCGTTGTGCCGCGCGATCGCGTAGGTCTTCTTGAAGGATTCGGATACGAGATTGAAGTTGGAGGCGTGGCGTGCGATGACGTACTCGTCCCGATCGCACGGCTCGTGCTCCTCCATGCCGCAGTAGAACACCTCGTTGCCCAGGGTGGCCAGCGCATCGGTGTGACCGAGGCCGATCGCCTCCCATTGCCCTGTCCATTGGATAATGCCCCGGGAGTGCGGGTTCGTGGAGGAAGCGGGTTCGCGCATCACCACCGGCGTCCCGCCCTTGTACGCAACCTTCCGGACCGGACCGCTCAGCGGCGTGCCGACCGCGGCCCAGAGGCCGTTGGAGTAACGCGCCACGTACCGCAACTCGGTGGCCCCGTTGTTGACATTCAGGAAGTGGCCGCCCACGAGCAGCTCACCCGTGTTCTCGTTCACCGCAAGGGAAGTCACCTTCCCGTCGACGCCCCCGGCGTTCTGCCAGGCCGTCCCGCTCCACCGCGCGAAGTTGCTCAGTGGGGTGGCGCCCGAGCCGGTGAACTCACCGCCCGCATAGAGCTGACCATTCTGGACGGCCAGCGCGTTCACCGGACCGGTCAGCCCCGACCCCAGCGGACGCCAGATCAGGCCGTCCCAATAGGCAACGTTGAACGCCGTGGCATCGCCGGCCCGCGTGAAGCGCCCCCCCACCACCAGCACAGCGGGCTGGGGCCCGAAGCCGTCGGGGTCCCAGGAAACCATGTCGTTGATCGTGCCGACCCGGCCCTGGCTGTCGTACACGCCGTTCGTCACCGTCCAGTCGCGGGAGCACTGGGCCCGAGCCGGAGCACAAAGTCCAACTCCCACCAACGTCAACACACCGGCGGCTGAAAATACCAAACGCATGGGGCCTCCCTTATCGCCGCGGGGCGGCGGTCAAAGGAGGAGGCGCACCGGGCCACAAGAAGCGGCCAGAAAAAAACAGCTTCTGTCGGCCGGTCGCCAACTCAGCAGTTCCCCCCCGCCAGCACCCGGAAAAAGCTCTCAATGTCAGCGTCCGTGCCCACATCGCCGTCCGCGTTGAAGTCCGCTCCGCCCGGATAACAAGCCGGGCAGCAGCTCCCCGCCAGGCACGCGAAGAACGCCTCGATGTCGGCGTCGGTCCCGACATCCCCATCGCCGTCAAAGTCCGCCGTCCCGCACCCCAGCACGACCTCGAACTGCCGCATCATCTCGTGGTCCTCGTGCTCGAGCACGTGGCAGTGGTACGGGTACAGCCCGGTGAACCCTTCGAACCGCGTGATCACCCGCGTCAGCTCGTTGGGCATCGCCTGCACCGTGTCCTTCCAGCCCGATTCCTCGGGCCGCGCCGGCAGGATCGGCCCCGTCGGCAGCCCCGTCACAGGATCAAACGCCTGCCGGTTGAGCACCTGGAACTTCACCAGGTGCATGTGCATCGGGTGCACCATGCCGCTGCGGTTCCGCCACGTCCACACCTCCACATCGTTCAGCCGCGGCCGCTCGGTAATGTCGTGCCACATCTTGTCGTCGATCATCCACATCCCGGTGTCGTGCCCGCAGTCCGGCGTCGGCGACCGCCGCAGCGTCAGCGTCCGCTCGATCACCGCGTCCGCAGGGTCCAGCGGCGGCACAGGCACCAGCGAAGCCGGCACCGCCGCCGTGTGCCCCGCCTGCCCCTGCACCACGAACTTCATCACCTGCGGCAGCACACCCACCCCCGGCGTGCCCGGGAATGGCGCCGGCGCGGAGTTCGTCAGGATGATCTCGGTCCCCGGCGCGTACCCCGCGAAGTCGATGATGATGTCCGACCGCTCCCCGGGCGAGAGCGTGATCGAGCTCATCGTCACAGGCGCAGGCAGGATCCCCGAGTCCGACCCGATGACCTGGAAGCTCGCCCCATTGCTCAGCCCCAGCGTCAGCGTCCGCGAGTTGCACCCTTCCACCACCCGGAACCGGTACTTGCCCTGCTTCACGTTCAGGTACGGCATCACCTTCCCGTTCACCACCATGAAGTCGCCGAAGAAGTGGTCCATCCACATGTCGTGGTACTTGAGCGACCCGTCCGGGTTGAACGA
This sequence comes from Planctomycetota bacterium, assembly GCA_023434205.1. Taxonomy (GTDB): domain Bacteria; phylum Planctomycetota; class Phycisphaerae; order Phycisphaerales; family UBA1924; genus JAEYTB01. The sequence goes on from JAEYTB010000121.1 coordinate 8,327, forward strand.
CCGGTCCTGGATCACCAGCGGCACCTCGAACTCGCCGCTGGGCAGCCCCAGCGCCTCCTCCTGGCTATCGCGGATCAGGTAGCCGCCCGCCAGACCCATATACACGTTCAGCCGCGTGATCCCCAGCGCATGGTCGTGGTACCAGATCAACGCCGCGGGCTGCTGGTTCGGGTACGTATACAGCGCGCTCTGCCCGCCGGGCGGAAAGTAGAACTCCGGGTACCCATCGCTCTCGGGCGCCACCACCCCGCCGTGGAGGTGCGTCACGATCGACGCGTGGTTCGTCATCGTGTCCGGCCCGTGCAGGCACGTGTCCACCGCCAGCACATGGCCCGTCCGGTACTGCCCCGTCGAAACCTCCCGCAGTTCGTTCCGCCACGTCACCGTCACCGGGTGGTCCCGCCGCGCCAAAATCGTCGGCCCCGGCCAGTGCCCGTTGTACCCCCACACCCGCGTCATCGGCAGGTCGCGGTGGGCCTGGTGGAAGAACTCCACGGCTTGCATCTCATAATGGGCCGCTCCCAGCGGCTGGCCCGTCACGGGCTGGGCGATCGGCGGCACCGGCATCGCGTCCACGAACGGCGCCAGCACCAGCGGGCACGTCACCACGCCGCAGGCGGTGTAATCACCCTGGTACGTCCCCCCCTGGGCGCTGCACTGCGCCGCGGACACGACCAGGCACGAACCGTTGTTCAGGCAGCACGCCCCCGTCGCCGGCGGACAGGGGTCGGGTGAGCAGGTCGTGTTGTTCCCCTGGTACGTCCCGCCCAGCGTCGAGCATTGGGTGGGCGACACCACCGAGCACGCCGCGCCCGCGACGCAGCACGCCCCGCTGGGCCCGCTCACCGTGTACACCACCGTCAGCATCGGCCGCTGCGCCGCGGTATTGGTCTCGCTGGATTCAAACCGGCGTGCGGTGTGGGGCACCGACTCGTCGCCCCGCAGCATCCAGCCGAAGTTGGTCGCGGGGTTCGTCACCCACCCCTGCACATCCGCCGCCATGGTGCTGGAGGTGAACGTGTACGTGGTGTAGGTGCTCGTCAGCGCGGTCGTGGCGCTCGCTGTGCTGACAAAGTCCCCCCCGGGCGCCGCCCAGAAGGTCGAGGGATAGAACCGATGGAGCCACGTCGCGTCATTGGTCTTCGACGCCGCCCCAGTCCCTTCCTGCCCCGTCGCGTTCGAAGTCCCCTGCCCCCAATCCGCGAGCATCCTGTGGAGCGTGACCGCCCCGTCCGACGCGGTGGTCCGGCTCTGATATACCGTCAGCGTCGCCGATGTCACGGTCGCGCCGGTCGGGATCGCCGAAAGATTGAACGCCACCAGCCCGCGCCGCCGGTCCATCCCCCCCTGGTTCGTCCGCCCGGTCAGGAACCGCGACCCCGCCCCGTTGCTCAGGCTGCCGTCGCTGGTCTCGTACAACGTGTTGTCCTTCACGGCCACCACCGTGACCGTGTCCGCAAGGCACGCACCCGCCGCCCCAAGCGCCAGCACCGCCGTCCAAAGCTTGCTCTTGTGCATCGCTGCTCCCTTCCCCGATGACCCTCCCACCAACCCGGCGGTAGTTTACCTCTTGGTCTTCTAGTCAAATGTAGCACCCGCCGTACCCCTGGCCAAGCTCATCTGACACCACGTTTTCCGCTCACCCACGCCTCCTACGCCGCCATCAATCAGGCCGCTTTCCGACCCTTCGCTCAACATCTAGAACGATTCTAAAACTCAAGTCCACCGCCTAATATCCCCTCATGGCCACACCCCAGACCCCGATCTACCTCGACCACGCCGCCACCACCCCCTGCGACCCCCGCGTCGTTGAGGCCATGCTCCCCTACTTCACCCAGACCTTCGGCAACCCCGGCAGCCGCAATCACCGCTTCGGGTGGGACGCCGAGGCCGGCGTTGATGCCGCCCGCGAGCACGTCGCCAAACTCATCGGCGCTGACGAAAAGGAAGTCATCTTCACCTCCGGCTCCACCGAGTCCAACAACATCGCCATCAAGGGCGGCGCCTACATGTACGAGAAGGCCCCCGCCGGCTCGGGCCGGCCCAGTGGGGGTCGCGGCCACATCATCTCCTGCATCATCGAGCACAAAGCCGTCCTCGACCCCTGCAAGCGGCTCCAGAAGGAGGGCTTCGACGTCACCTTCCTCGAGCCGGGCAGCGACGGCATCGTCACCGCCGACATGGTCCGTGCCGCGATCCGCGACGACACCATCCTCGTCACGATCATGTGGGCCAACAACGAGATCGGCACCATCAACGAGGTCCCGCAGATCGGCGCCCTCTGCCACGAGAAGGGCATCCTCTTCCACACCGACGCCACCCAGTGGGTCGGCAAGATGCCCGTCGATGTCAACAAGGACAACATCGACCTGCTCAGCCTCAGCGGGCACAAGATGTACGGCCCCAAGGGCGTCGGGGCCCTCTTCGTCCGCCGCCGCAAGCCCCGCGTCCGCCTCCAGGCCCTCGTCGACGGCGGCGGCCAGGAACGCGGCTTCCGCCCCGGCACTCTCAACGTCCCCGGCATCGTCGGCCTGGGCAAGGCCGCCGAGATCGCCCTCGCCGAAATGGATAACGACGCCCAGCGCCTCCTCGCCCTCCGCCAGCGCCTCGAGAAGGCCGTTACCAGCCAGCTCGACACCTGCGCGATCAACGGTCACCCCGAGAAGCGCCTCCCCCACCTCACCAACATCTCCTTCGGCTTCGTCGAGGGCGAGAGTCTCATGATGGCCGTCAAGGAAATCGCCTGCTCCAGCGGCAGCGCCTGCACCTCCGCCAGCCTCGAGCCCAGTTACGTCCTCAAGGGCCTTGGCGTCGGCGACGACCTCGCCCACTCCTCCCTCCGCCTCTCCCTGGGCAAGTCCACCACGCAGGAACAGGTGGACTACGCCGCGGAGCGGATCATCGCCTCCGTCAAGAAGCTCCGCGAGCTGAGCCCGCTCTACGACATGCACAAGGAAGGCATCGACCTCTCCAAGGTGGTGTGGGGCGTTCACTGAGTCGAAAGTCGCACGCCCCGCCTCCGGGTCGTGCTCGCAGGACCGGATCACGACGAACCCAAAGGACCAGACCCATGGCCTACTCCCCCAAAATCATCGAGCACTACGAGAAGCCCCGCAACGTCGGCAACTTCGGCACCCAGGCCGACGTCAAGACCCGCAAGGACATCGGCGTCGGACTCGTCGGCGCCCCCGAGTGCGGCGACGTCATGCAGCTCCAGATCAAGGTCAATGATCAGGGCCGCATCGAGGACGCCAAGTTCAAGTGCTTCGGCTGCGGCTCCGCCATCGCCAGCTCCTCCGTCGCCACCGAGTGGCTCAAGGGCAAGTCCCTCGACGAGGGGCTCGCCATCAAGAACACCCAGATCGTCGAAGAGCTCAGCCTCCCCCCCGTCAAAATCCACTGCTCCGTCCTGGCCGAGGACGCCATCCGCGCCGCCATCAACGACTACAAGGCCAAGAACAACCTCCCCATCGACCAGCCCGCCCACGCCCACTAACCCCGCACGAACACCCTCATCCAGCCCGGCTTCCCCGACGTACTATCGGGTAGAAGGAGCCACGCCGATGTCCGCAAGCACCACCACCCTCCCCCAGTCCAACGACGCCGTCCACGGCGTCATCCTCTCCCCCACCGCCGCCAAAGAGATCCACCACATCATCAAGGACCAGGAGCTCGACCCCGAGAAGGTCTGCCTCCGCGTCGGCGTCAAGGGCGGCGGCTGCTCCGGCTTCAACTACCTCCTCGACCTCACCGAGTCCCGCAAGGACACCGACGAGGTCTTCGAGCAGCACGGCATCCGCATCATCGTCGACCCCAAGAGCCTCCTGTACCTCAACGGCGTCACCGTGGACTTCAAGGACGAGGTCATGGGCCGCGGCTTCGTCTTCAACAACCCCAACGCCACCAGTTCCTGCGGCTGCGGCTCCAGCTTCAGCGCCTGAGCCCACCCTCAAAATCTCCTAAAAGGGAGCCGTCCCCCCGGCTCCCTTCTCTTTGCGCCTTGTGGACCCATCCCCCGCCCGCTACGCTCCTTAGGCACCGAGACAGGGCACCCCGACCGGGAAGACCTCCGATGAGCCAGGCATCCACCCCGCTGGAGACCGCGCACGGATACTCCCCCCCATCCGTCGCGCAGTTCAGCGTGTTCCTCACCAACAAGGTCGGGAAGCTCCACGACCTGGTCAAGGCCTTCGACGGCTCCACCTGCCAGATCTGCGCCCTCTCCGTCCACGAGGCCAGCGACCACGCCGTCGTCCGCATCATCACCAACTCCGAGCGCACCGCCAAGAAGGTCCTCGAGGCCGAGCACCTCCCCTACAGCCAGCGCGACGTCCTCGTCGTCGAGATCGGCGACCGCCACTCCCTCTCCACCATGTGCCTCTGCCTGCTCGCCGCGGAGCTCTCCATCCACTTCGCCTACCCGCTCATGCTCCGCTCCAGCCCGGCGCCCACCATCGCCCTCGCGGTGGACGACCTGACCCTCGCCGGCCAGATCCTCCGCCGCAAGGAGTACCGCCTCCTGGGCGAGCACGACCTGCCCTGCAAGATCTAACGCCGCTGGTGCGACAGGTCCTTCACCTCGTTGCGCCGCATGAATGACTGCACCGCGCCCCAATCCTTGCCGTCCACGATCCCGTCCCCGGTGACGTCCATCGGCCGCCGCAGAAACTCGTACGCGTCATCCATGCTGAACGCCGCGGCGTTGAACGGCCCCGCCGGCAGCGACACCGCGTGCTGTCGCACCACCGCGTTCCACAGCGCCCGCCGCAGGTTCAGCCGGCCCGCCCCGAAGAACACGTCGTCCCCCGCCGGCCCGATGTCGTCCACGCTCGCCAGCAGGACCCCCTCAACCTCCGCCGGAGACAGCCCCGGCGCGATCCCCCAGATCATCCCCAGCGCCGCCGCCACCGTCGGCGTCGAGTAGCTGTTCCCCTCGTTCGTGCCATAGCCCCCGCCGATCGTCGTGAGCCAGATCCCCGCCGCGGGCGCCGCGACATCCACCCCGGTCCCGTAGCTCGAGCTCGCGTTGGGGTTCACCGATGAGGCCCAGCGGCCGTCCGACGCGTCGGTCCCGCTCACCACCGTCACGTTGGGGTGGTCAAACGGGAACGTCAGGTCCGTGTTCCACCCGTTGTCGTCCATCGCCCACACAAGGAGCGCGTTGCGGCTGCGGATCGTCGTGCCCAGCGTGTTGATCCCCGGGTCCTCAACCCCCGTGTAGCTCACCGACACCACCCGCGCCCCGTTGCTCGTGGACCACAGCGCGCCGTTCTGGATATCCCCGAACGACGCCCCGCTGCTCGTCGATGACGACGCCCGGATCGGCATCAGCCGAAGGTCCCACCCCACCCCCGCGATCCCGATCCCGTTGTTCCCGATCGCCGCCGCCACACCCGCGACGCCCGTCCCGTGCCCGTTGGAGTCCATCACCACCGTGTTCCACGGCGGGCCCGCGGTCTGCGCCCGCCGCTCCAGCACGAAGGAGCAGTACCCCAGCACCATGTTCGCCGCCAGGTCCGGGTGTGTGAAGTCCACCCCCGTGTCCACCACCGCCACCACCACCGACGGCTGCCCCGCGCTGATGTCCCACGCGCTGGGCGCGCTGATCTTGGTCAGGTTCCACTGCCCGAGGAAGAACGGGTCGTCGGGGATCACCTCCCGGGCCTGCATCGGGAAGAGAAGCCAGTCCGGCCGCACCCACTCGTACAGCCCGGTGGCCAGCAGCTCCGCCGCGAGCGTGTCCTCCGTGTGCCCCGGGGGCACCACCACGAAGTACTCGTCCACCTCGGGCACATACTCGTGCTCAAACTTCGCGGCGCCCGCCCTCGCCTCCGCATCTCGCGAGGCCCGCGCGCCCTCGGCCAGCCCGGCCATGTCCGCCGCCTGCCGCGGCCGAACGATTAGCCGACCCGTAAACTCACGCTTGCCCGCCTGCGCCACAAACGGCGGCCCCCACCACGCCCGCGCCCCTTCGCCCCCGGCCTGCTGCCCGGAAACCGGCGCAGCGAAACCGCACACCACGAAGGTGAGGAGCCCCCCAGAAAAGCTCCGACACCGGCCGATCATTGGGCTTCACGCTCTCTCCGCGCCCCGGCCCTCCGGAGCGCTCAGGCACAAGTCCACCACGTTCCAAGCCGCCTGTCAACGCATAATCATCCCCAAAAACGACCGCTCCGGCCAGCAGGGGCCGGAGCGGGTCGAATCTTCATGATGCCTGCACGCTTCAGCGGCGACGCCGCACCGCGCCCAGCAGGCCCAGCCCCAGCAACGCCGCGGACGCGGGCGCGGGGACGATGATCTCGATCTCCACCCGCTGCTTGGTGATGGTCCGCCCGCTGAGGAACGCGGACAGGTTGTTGGTCAGCGAGAGCTGCATGTTGGTCATCGACAGCCCGCCCCGGATGACCTCGCCCTGCCAGGTGTTGGGCGTCACGCTCGTGTCAAACGTGAACGCCAGCGGGTCCTGGATCATCGGGAACGCGGGCAGGTCCAGGTCCTTCAGGAACAGCGTCGCGCCGATGCTCGTCCCGCTGCTGTGCGAGCGAGAGCCAAACTCCCGGATGATCACGCCCAGAATGGTCTGCCCCGGCGCCGCGGTGATGTCCACCTGCAGCGTGTCGGTCTTGGTGTTCTGCACACCCTGAACCGCCGAGAAACCCTGCGGCGTGAAGACAAACGTGTTGCCCACGATCACGGGGTCCCCGAAGAACCCGCTGTTGCTGTACCCGTTCGACCAGCTGAACAGCGGCGTGCTGCCGCTGGGGTTGCTCCAGTCCACGGCCGCGCTGGCCGTCCCGCTCGCCATCGCGAGCGTCGCAAGGCATCCAAGCCTGAGGGCTGCGTTCATCTCTCGTCTCTCCACCGGCCCTTCATGGACCGAGAACAAGCCACGTCAGTCTCTACGTCCCCCCGGAAGGCCCGCCTCCCGGCACATCCGCTCACCGACGCCGACGCGCCAGCAGTCCGACGCCCAGCAGCCCGGCCGCGATCGTCCCGGGAGCCGGGACCACCGACAGCGTAAACGAGCCCTGCGTGTTCGGCAGCGTCGCGATCGCCGCGTTCGAACCGGGCAGCGCGATCGCGATCAGCGTGTTGGTGAAGATCAGGTCCAGGTCCGTCACCGGCGGGAAACCGAAAACGCTGAAGTCGATCATCGCGGCGCCGTTCCAGATCCCGACCTCTTCCAGCGTATTGTTGCCCTGCACCGGCATCGCCGTCGCCGAACCGATGCTCGGCGTCACCGTGGTGTCAAAGTTTGAGCTGGCCGTCCGCGGCGAGTTCAGGTCGTTCACCGTCATCATGCCGGTCACGTCCACCGACGCGCCGTCCCCGAACACCGTGTAGTCGCCCTGGCTGGCGAAGATCACGTGCGTGAACATCCGCCCGGGCTGGGCATGCACCCGAACCCGCAGCGTGTCCGTCGTGATCTGCTGGTTGCCGTCGAACGCCTGAGCGTCAAAGTTCTGGTTCGAGATGAAGAAGAACGTGTCGCCGATCACCGTCGGGCTGCCGAACAGCCCGTTGTCGCTGCGACCATTCTCCCACCAGATCGTCGAGTTGCTCCCGTTCGCGTTGGTCCACGGCACACTCGCGTACGCCGCCGACCCTGCCGCAACCAGCGCAAGCCCCGACACGAGGATCATCCCACTCAGCTTCATGTCTTGCTCTCTCTCTCTGCCCTTCCGGGCAGCACCTATTCGACCGGTCAGACCCGCGGCGGGCGGATTGGAAACACGCCGCGACCCTGCCCCACAAACCTGCGAACAGCCGTCTCTCCAGCCCACAGTTTTACCAGACCAACGCCGCCTGTGGAAGTGCTTTTTTTGATTCTGCCACAAACTTTCCGGATTTTATTGGCCCTTTGTCCTCAAACTCCCTTGGCCAAGCCACTTGCGGCCCGGCCCCTTTCCACCATCCACGTCACCCCGGGGGCTTCAGCCGCACGATCCGGTCATCCCCCGGCTTGCCCCGCCCCCGCCCGTCCCGGTTGCTCGTGCCCACGTACAGGAACCCGTCCGGCCCCTCCACCACCACCCGGACCCGCCCGTACCCCTTCAGCAACGTCGTGTCCGACAAGACCTTAGAGCCGTCCAGCTCGATCCGCCGCACCTGCTGCCCCATCAGGCACGCCGCCAGGTAGTCCCCCTTAAGCTCCGGAAACTGGTCCCCCGAGTAGAAACACCCGCCCGCGGGAGCCATCGTCGGCGACCGCCACAGCACCAGCGGTGACTCCATCCTCGTCTTCTTCATGTCATAGAAAATCTCGGGCCAGCCGTAGTTCTTCCCCTTCTCGATGTGGTTGAACTCGTCCCCGCCCCCCGCCCGTGCCCCCTCGAACCGCACCTCGCCCGACGGCCCGTGCTCCGTTGAGAACAGCTCCCCGGTGGTCGGGTGCCAGTCGAACCCCTGCGGGTTCCGCACGCCCACCGCCCACACCTCCGGCCGCGCGCCCTCCTTGCCGACGAACGGGTTGTTTTCCGGCGCCGAGCCGTCGTCGTTCACGCGCAAGAACTTCCCGTTCAGCGAGCCCAGGTCCTGCGCCAGCTCCGCGTTGAACATCTCCCCCGTCGAGATGTACAGCTTCCCATCGGGCCCGAACCCAACCGCGCACCCCGAGTGGTTCGCCCGCACCTGGATCCCCGAGATCACCACGCGGTCCTCTTCCAGCGTCGTCCCGGTGTCTTTGTACCGCACGACGCGCACGTCGCTCTTCCCGTCCTTTGCGTACCCGAACGCGAGGTACACCAGCTTGTTCTCCGCGTACTTGGGGTGCAGGCACATCCCCATCAGCCCCGTCTCGCTCCGCACCAGCACGTTGGGCACCGTGTAGTACGGCTGCTCCTGGAGCTTGCCCCCCGCGAACACCCGCACCCGCCCGGCCCGCTCCGTGAACAGCATCCGCCCCGACGGGTCGAACACGATCGCCCACGGCACCTCAACCCCCGTCACCACGTCCTCAACCACAAACCGGACCTCTTCCAGGGCCTTCGGCGCTGCCGGCGTACCGGCCTGAGGCGTCCCCGAGTTCTGACCGCACGCACTCCCCGTCAGCAGAACCAGCGCAAGCACAAGCGTCCTCATGGTGCCTCCCTGAAGTAAACCCTTTCCCGGAATGCTAACCCGGGCTCAGCTGCCCCGCAGCATCACGATGTTGATCGCCGCGTACGCGCCCGTGAAGGCCACGAACGACCACAGGTCCAGCCGGGCCGAGGCCTTCTCCTTGCCCGCCTGGAACAGCCGCAGGGACACAATCGACTGAATCACCGAGGCCACGATGAACCCGATCGAGATCATCACGACCTCGTCGGCCAGCGTCACCTGGTTCCCGTCCGGCAGCGCCGAGCTGATCACGAAGGCGCTCGCCATCGCCGCGAACACCGCGCCGATCCCCAGCCCGAACCGGGGGTCCAGGTCGATGGGCTTGATGTTGAACGCCAGCACCGCCACGAACACGCTGAGGTACAGGCTCCAGAACAGCTTGATCGGGTACCCGATCCCAGGCCGCCGCACCGGGATGCTCAGCGTGAACCGCGCGTACGCCGCCTCCGCCGCCGAGCCCGACGCCCCCTCGACCCGCGGGTCCCCGAACGTGCTCGCGTAGGTCTTGCTCCCCGCCGTCGCGGTGGTCGTGCCGATCGTCAGCCCCGCCAGCGAGATCGACTCCAGCAGTTTGCTGTTCTTCGTGTCCGCCACGTACCGGAGCTTGCCCACCCCCTCGAACGTCTCCTCGATGGAGAGCTGGAGCGTGTGCTCGTCGATCGGGAACTTGCGGATATCAAAGTCCTGCGTCACCGTCGCCCGAACCTTCGCGATCTGGTAGTGAACGCCGCCCGGATCATCGGAGTACACCGAGTCCTCGTTCTCGATCCCCTCCACCTGCCCCCCCACCACCTCGAACTTCTTGATGGGGTTGAGGTCCTTGTCCCCCTGCCACCGGAACCACACCCAGAACACCGACGTGAACTGGCTGTCCTTCAGGTTCGGGTCGTCGAGCTGCACCACGTACACGCCCACCGAAACATCGGTCGGCTTGTCTTCCGCCCTCGCACCGGCGGCGAATGTCAGCAGCAACGCCGCAACCGCGGCAATCCATCGGCTCATGTCCAGGCTCCTGAGATGGCCCGGATAGTACAGGAACCCGCGACCCCCCGCGCGCTTAGTCCACGCCCCGCGCCGCCAGCCACCGCTCCGCGTCCAGCGCCGCCTGGCACCCCATCCCCGCCGCCGTCACCGCCTGCCGGTAATCCGCGTCCGCCACGTCCCCCGCGGCGAACACGCCCGGCAGGTTGGTCGCGCTGCTGCGGGTCTTGAGGTCGATGTACCCCTTGTCGGTGAACTGCAGCCCGCTGTCGCGCAGGAACCCCGTCGCGGGCGTGTGGCCGATCGCGATGAACAGCCCCTTGACGCCCAGCGTGCTCTTCTCGCCCGTCACCGTGTCCTGCAGCAGCACGCCCTCGCACTTGTCCGCGCCCAGCACGTCCACCACCTGCTTGTTCCAGTGGACCTTCACGTTGGGGCGCGAGAGCAGCCGCGCCTGCATCACCTTGCTGGCGCGGAACGCCTCCCGCCGGTGTATGACATGCACTGTGCTGGCGAACTTGGTGAGGTACGTCGCCTCCTCCATCGCCGTGTCGCCGCCGCCCACCACCGCCAGCTCCTGCCCGCGGAAGATCGGCAGCGCCCCGTCGCACACCGCGCACGCCGACACGCCCCCGCCCGAGAGCGCCAGCCGCATCTCGTTGGGCAGCCCCAGCCAGTTGGCCTGCGCCCCCGTCGCGATGATCACCGCCATCGCCTCCACCGGCGGTCCCGAGTCGGGGTACAGCGTCAGCGGCCCCCCGGTCATCGACGCCGAGAAGTCGCACCGCTTGATGTCGTCGTCGATGATCCGGACCTTAAACCGCTCCGCCTGCGCGCGGAACAGGTCCATCAGCTCCGGGCCCATCACACCCTTGGGGAAGCCGGGATAGTTCTCGACCTCCGTCGTCAGCATGAGCTGCCCGCCCGGCAGCACCGGCCCGGGGTCCTGTCGCGGCGTGCCCACGTACACCACCGGGTCCAGCGCCGCCCGTGCCGCGTAGATCGCCGCCGTCCAGCCCGCGGGCCCGCTCCCGATGATCACCAGCTTGTGCGCCTCAGCCATGCTCAGCCCGGTTCCTTCAGTCAGTCTTCAACCTTGATGTCGCCGCGGTCGATCAGGTACTGCCGGTACAGCGAGAGCACCGGCGGCGAGATCAGGTAGTCCGCGCCCTGCACGATCCGCCACGTGTTCTGCACCCGCGTGCCACCGTTGTTCGCGTTGTCCGTGCCCTTGGAGTACAGCAGGAACACGTCGTCCAGCAGGTTCACCTTGAAGTTGGTCTCACCGTTGGCGGTGTAGACCTCCAGCTCGTGCGGCCGCGCCGCCTCCCTCGAGCTCGCGGGCGGCTGCATCGGCAGAGAGTACTCGAACGGCGGCCTGGCCCCCTGCCGGATCGACAGGTCGTACAGGT
>JAEYTB010000134.1 GCA_023434205.1 Planctomycetota bacterium
CCTACAGCCCGTCGCCGCCGCGCGACCGGGCCTCCTGCTTGCGCGTCCCTCGCTTGGCCGCCGAGGGCGGCTCCATCGCCTGCGTCGCCGTCTCATCCATGTACAGGATGCACTCGCACGACTTGCACCGCGTCAGCCGCCCGCTGCTCATCAGCCCGCTCACCCCGTCCACCGGGATGGTCATCATGCACACGCCGCAGTTGAACTCGTGCCGCTTGCGGTCCTGAACCTCGACCGGCCCCATCGCCTCGTCGCCCCGCTGCGCCACCAGCCGCTCGAACATGCTCATCACGTCCGCGGGCACGTCCTTGGCCAGCTCCGCCCGCTGCGCCTTCAGCTCCGCCACCCGTGACTCGATTTCCTTGAACCGGGCATCCCGGTCGCTCGCCGCGACCTTCTGCACCTGCGCCCGCTCGGCCCGCTGCGCCTCAAGCTCCGCCACCTGCTTGCGGAACTCGTCGCACTTGGCCATCGCCTCCAGCGCCTTGGTCTCCACCGCGTCGCGGTCCGCCTTGAAGGTGTTGATCTCCGTCAGGAACGCCTTGTACTCCTTGTTCGTCTGGGCGTTCTCCATCTGCGAGCGCAGCCCGGCCATCTTCGCGTCCAGGCGGGCCATCTCGCCCTCCAGGTCCGCGGCCTGCGCCGTCGTCGTCTTCAGCTGTGATTCGAGCGCCGCCCGCTTGCTGTCGATCGCCCCGATATCCCGGTTCTGTGCGGCCAGAAACTTCTCCGCCTGGTTCAGGCGCGACTGCAGCCCTCGAAGCTGCTTCTCCACCTGAAATACCTTCAACAGTTTGGCCGTCACGTCCATTCAGGGCTCCACGGGGGGCGGGCAGGGCAACGCCGCAAGTGTAGCGTTCTTCATCCCCGCCGGAAAAGCCTTTATGAAATCTCCACCCCCTTCAGAGCCCCTCCGGGCTCACCAAGTACCCCTTGGCCTCCAGAATCCATAGCCACCAGTACGCCAGCGGCCCCACCAGCAGCACCGAATCCAGCACATCCAGCACGCCCCCCATCCCCGGAACCGTCGCCCCCGAGTCCTTCACCGCCGCGTCCCGCTTGAAAACCGACTCCATCAGGTCCCCGCCTGCCCCACCACCCCGAACAGCACCCCCGGCACCAGGCACGCCCACAGCGGCGGGACCGTGATCCCACCCCGCTCCAGCAGCAGCAAACCCAGGTACGACACCAGCGTTGACAGCGCCAGCCCGCCCATCAGCCCTTCCCACGTCTTGCCGGGGCTCAGCCACGGGATCAGCTTGTGCTTCCCGATCGCCCGCCCCGTGAAGTACGCCCCGATATCGCACGACTTGGTCACCACCAGCACCCACAGCAGCACCCACGCCGAGTGCTCCCGACGGATCGCCAGCAGCGCCCCGAACATCAGCCCAAGGTACACGAACGCCAGCAGCGCCCCCCCCGCCGCGGCGACCACCCCCTCCACGCTCCGGTGCCTCGAGTAAAAAACCATCGAGAAGGCCAGCACCGCAGCCGCCGCCATCGAAAAAATCGCCGCCCCCGTCGCCCCCGGGAACGAGTCGGGCACGAACGTCGTCACCACCAGCCCCAGCGTCGCGGCGCCCGACATCACCCGCTTGCTCGCCAGGATCCCCTTGTTCGTCAGGATCGCCGACAGCTCCAGCGCCGCGAAAATCCCGATCGCCACGATGGCCGGGAACATCGCCGCCCCCGACGGGATCCGTTCCAGCCCCATCCAGCCCAGGAAGCCCGGCATCGGCCGGCCCTCCATCAGCTCATCCAGGAGGAACACGCTCACCACGAACACCAGGATCACCGGCCCCATGATGAGCCGGTTGCGGTACTCCCGCTGCTTCTTCAACCGCGCCGAATCGTCGTGCCCGCCTGGCGAAGTCCCGGACTGCATCATGGAGTTCCCTGACACCGAAGTCCGGCCACAGGACGTCGGTGATATGGAGTTCCGCGTAACTGATCTGCCACAGGAGATAGTTGCTGATCCGCCGCTCCCCCGCCGTCCGGATCAGCAGGTCCGGGTCCGGCAGCCCCGCCGTGTACAGGCACCCCGACACCGTCTCTTCCCCGATGTCCTCCGGCCGCAGCCGCCCCGCCGCGACCTCCCGCGCCACCCACCGCGCCGCGTCCGTGATCTCCGCCCGCCCCGAGTAGTTGATCGCCAGGCACAAGGTCCCCCGCGTCCCCTTCGCCGTCAGCTCCGTCACGCGATCAATCGCCCGCACCACCGGACCCGGCAGCCCCTCCCGCCGCCCGATCACCCGGAACCGGATCCCCCGCCGGATCAGGTCCTCCTCCTCCGACTCCAGGTACGCCAGGCACAGCCCCATCAGCGCCTCGACCTCCGCCCGCGGCCGCTTCCAGTTCTCCAGTGAGAACGAGTACAGCGTCACCACCTCCACACCCAGCGCCCCGCACGCCTCGACGATCGTCCGCACCTGCTTCGCGCCCTGCTGGTGCCCGAACTCGCGCGCCAACCCCTTCGCCCGCGCCCACCGACCATTCCCATCCATGATGATCGCTATATGCCGAGGCACGCGCGCCGGGTGAACCTCCGGTAGCAGCACCTCCGGCTCCGACGCCGGGTTGCGTGCCTTGATCGCCGCCAACGCTGCCACCGCCAGCTCATCCGTAAACCGAGTTGGCCCACGCTCACTCAATCGTCAAGCCTCACGCAACTGTCGCACCGTCGCACTTCTCACGCCGTGATCGTCTGCTCCCGGTCCGGCCCCACGCCCACCATCTCCGCCCTCACACCCACCTGCTCCTCAATGAACTCCACATACCGCCGCGCCGCATCCGGGAGCTCCGCCCGCTTCCGCGCTTTCGTGATGTCCTGCGAAAACCCCGGCAGCGTCGTATACACGGGTTCCACCCGCTGAAGGTCGTACGCATCCGGCGTGAACTGCGTCGTCACCTCCCCGTTCACCCGGTACGCCGTACACACCTTCACCTCGTCCACCCCCGCCAGCACATCCAGCATCGTCAGGCACAGCCCTGTCGCCCCGTTGATCATTGCCGTGTACTTCACCGCCACCAGGTCCAGCCAACCCACCCGCCGCGGCCTGCCCGTCGTCGTCCCGAACTCGCGCCCGCGATTGCGAATCCCATCCCCCACGGCGTCCTTCAGCTCCGTCGGGAACGGCCCCGCGCCCACCCGCGTCGAGTACGCCTTCATGATCCCCACGACCCGCGACACCCGCTGCGTCGGCACCCCCGTCCCCGGCCCGATCCCCCCCGAGATGCACGTCGACCCCGTCACGAACGGGTACGTCCCATGGTCCACATCCAGCAGCGTCCCGTTCGCCCCCTCGAACAGCACCCGCTTGCCCGCGGCGAGCTGCCCGTGCAAAAGGTGCGTTGTCTCCCGGATCATCGGCGCCAGCTTCCGCCCGACCTCGATGCACTCCTTCAGCAGCGCCCCCGCATCCAGCGCCTCAACGCTCACGCCCAGGTTCTTCGCCAGCCCCTCCAGCGCCGGCCCCTTCATCGCCGCCGCGACGTCCAGCTTCTCCTTCAAAACCTCCGGCCGCAGCAGGTCCCCCATCCGGATCGCGCACGCCCGCTGCGCCTTGTCCGCGTAGGCCGGCCCGATCCCCCGGCGAGTCGTCCCGATCTCCGACACCCCCCGCTCATCCACCGCCAGCGCCGCCGCGTTCCGCTTCAAGAGGTCCTCGCGCAGCGCATCCTCCGTCTTGTGATACGGCAGCACCGCGTGCGCCCGGTCCGAGCACACCAGCCCCGACACATCCACCCCGCGCTTCCGCAGCCCCTCCACCTCATCCACCAGCTTCCACGGGTCCACCACCACCCCGTTCCCAATGACCGCCAGCTTCCCCGGGTACAGAATCCCCGACGGGATCAGGTGCAGGCTGAACCGCTCCCCCTTCACCACCACCGAGTGCCCCGCGTTCGCCCCCCCGTTGTACCGCACCACCGCGTCGTGCTCCGCGGCCAGAATATCCACCGCCTTGCCCTTGCCCTCATCGCCCCATTGCAGCCCCACCACGCCGGAGCAGGAAGGCTGGTTGTTCATCGTCATGGTCTTCACGCCCGGTGTTTGAATGCGGCCCAGTCAGCCCGTTATCAGGCCCTGAACCCCTCACAGTAGCCGTTTTCCCCGCCCCCTGTTCACCCTGCGCTGGCCCACGACCGGTAATCCCTTCACCCCAGCCCATCCCGCCATAAGCCGCACCCCACTCCGCCCGATGTACCGGTATCGCGGGAGCTATCCATGTCTACCTCGTCCGACAACATCCGCATCATGTGCCCCAACCTCACCTGCCGCAAGGTGCTGGCCGTCCCCGTCGCCTGCCGCGGCAAGACCGTCCGCTGCCGCTCCTGCACCACCAACATCCGCGTCCCCGCCGCGCCCCCAGCCCCGACCGCGCAGCCCAAAGACCCCGCCTCCAAGGCCGCCTGACCCCACACCCCCGACGCCGAGACTGAGCCGCCGCGGCGAAGTCTCGGGTAGCGACTCGGCCAACCTCCCAGGCGCAGCAATCTTCTAAGCTGCGCCCATGCCCTCCCACCTCGCCCTCATCCGCGGCATCAACGTCGGCGGAAAAAACATCCTCCCCATGGCCGACCTCCGCGCGATCTTCACATCGCTCGGCTGCTCCGACGTCACCACCTACATCCAGTCCGGCAACGTCCTCTTCACCGCCCCCGCCAAGCTCGCCGCGTCCCTGCCCACCAAAGCCCCCAAGGCCATCGAGCACAAGTTCGGCTTCGCCCCCTCCGTGATGGTCCGCGCCAAAGACGAGCTCCCCACCGAACACCCCTTCTACACCCCAGGCATCGAAGAAAAGCTCCTCTTCGTCGCTTTCCTCAACGACCCCGCCAAGCCCATCGCAATCGACCCCGCCAAACTCGGCCAGGACCGCCTCGAGGTCCGCAACCGCGAGCTCTTCATCTACTACACCAGCGGCCCCATCAAGACCAAACTCACCGCCCCCTACCTCGACAAGCTCCTCGGCCAGCCCTCCACCTTCCGCAACTGGCGCACCGTCACCACACTCGCGGCACAACTAAACTCCCCCGCATGACCGACCCCCGTCTCCTCTACGCCCAGCAGGCCACCGCCGCCCTCGCCGCCGCGGGCCGCCAGCCCCGCCGTCCCATCGAGTTCCGCTCCCAGTGCGGCGAAGACGCCCTCGTGTGGGATGTCTTCGGCGGCCAGTTCCACGGCTTCTACATCGAGGTCGGCGCCTTCGACGGCTACACCTTCTCCGCCACCTACGCCCTCGACTGCATCGGCTGGAACGGCCTGCTCATCGAGCCCATCCCCGAGCGCTACGAGCAGTGCGTCAAGAACCGCCCCAGCGCCCGCGTCGTCCACGCCGCCCTCGGGCCCCGCAACAGCCCGCGCACCACCACCTTCAACATCACCACCGACCAGTGGGGCGGCATGCTCTCCTCCATCGGCCAGGGCCTCGCCGAGCCCGGCGCCGTCTCCGCCACCCGCACCGTCGAGGTCCCCTTCCGCACCATGGATGAGCTGCTCGAAGGCCACACCGGAGACATCGATGTCGCCGTCCTCGATGTCGAGGGCTACGAAGTCCCCCTCCTCGAAGGCTTCGACCTCCGCCGCTGGCGCCCCAAGCTCATCTTCCTCGAAGACAACGAAGGCGACACCGACATCGCCCGCTACATGCGCACCCAGCCCTATACCGAAGCCCCCCGCCAGGCCCACAACCGCGTCTACGTCCGCTCCGACCTCATGCCCCCCGCCTGATGCGAACCACCCCAACACCACCGACGTTCCACCCCCGACGCCGAGACTGAGCCGCCGCGGCGAAGTCTCGGGTACGGCGGCCCGCGACACTGGCAGCGCGTCCCCTCGGCGTACCCTTCACCGCCATGAGCACGCCCCTCCCGCAGGATCGCGCAGCGCCGCGCTACCGCCGTTTGGCGCACCTCCCGCGACAACTCCTGCGGAAGAACCCGTTCGCGGGCACGCTCAACCCCGTGCGCGTTCCGCTCCTCTCGCTCACCTCCGGCCGCCCCACGCTCCCCTTCCCGCACCCGTGGAACTACCGCACCCCGCTGCGAATCCTCGACACCTTCTTCTGGAACGCCGACGCCGACGCCGGCCCCGGGCGGCACACCCGCTACCTCGATGTCCCGGGCTTCGCGCCCGTCCTCGTCACCCGGGACCCCTCGCTCATCCGCGCCATCTCGACGCAGACCGGCGACCAGCCCGGCATGTTCGACCGCGACACGCTCCCCTCCTCCGGCATCGCCCGCGCCACCGGCGAGGACACGCTGCTCTACGCCAACGGCCCCGCCTGGAAGCGCCAGAAGAAGCTCGCCACCCCGCCCTTTGCCCGCACCACGCTCTTTCAGCCGGAACAGTTCCGGGAGTTCGCCGGCACTTTCCGCCAGACCGTTCGCACACGCCTCGAACGAGTTCGTGAGAAGGTGCACGCCACCGGCGGCCCCGTCCGCGTCCAGCTCGAGCCCGAGATCAAGGCCCTCATGCTCGAGATGCTCGTCAACAACTTCTTTGGCGCGCAGATCGCCTATGACGAGATCCGCGACCGCTACGTCCCCGCCATCGACCGCGTTATCGAGCACATCGTCCGCGACACGGTCCTGGCCAAAATCGGCATCCCACTCAGCCGAATGCCCGCGGTCACCTCTTCAATGAAGGCGCACCGCCAGGCAAAGGCAGACTTTGAAGCGCTCACCGATGCCGTCATCGCGCAGCGACACCACGCCTGCGGCCTTTGGAAGCAGTTCAAGTCCGACGCCCCTGACCAGGCGCTCCGCAGCAACATCCGCGTGTTCCTCGCCGGCGCGCTCGAGGCCACCACTTCCTACGCGAGCTGGGCGATCTCCCACCTCGCCCGCCATCCCGCGGCACAGCAGCGGGTCTATGACGAAGTCTGCTCCGTTGACGACTACACGCCCGAACTCCTCGAACAGGCGCGCTACCTCGGGCACGTCCTGAACGAAACCCTCCGGCTGACGCCGTCCCTCTACTTCCATCCACGACGCGCCACCGCCGATACCTGGCTCGAATCCAGCTCGGGTCACACGCTCTGCATCCCCGCGGGCGTGCACGTCCTCCTCGATGTCTGGCACGCCAACCGCCACGAAGATCACTGGGGTCGGGCCGTGACCGGCTTCCCCGCGGACCAGTTCGTCCCGGAACGGTGGGAGGCGGCCGCCGCGCAGGCGAAGGGCTCCAACGAACTCCTGCACTTCGGTTTCGGCCACGGCCCGCGCTTCTGCCCTGGCAAGAGCCTCGGCCAGCTTGAAGTCGCGCTCGTCGTCGGCGCGTGCGTCAAGCTCTTCACATTCTCCGCTCCGGTCGCTGAGAACCCGGCGCGCGCCGGGGTATCGACCAAGCCGCTTGACGGCGTGCTCGTCGACCTGCGCCCGCAGGATGTTCCGCTCCGCGCACCCACACCAGCGAGCACTTCAGCCGCCCCTCGTTGTCCCTTCGCCCACACCCAACCCCCGAGTTGACCACCCGCAGCGCTCTCGGATTCGTCGTTACCCCCGCGCCCTCCCCCTCAAC
>JAEYTB010000149.1 GCA_023434205.1 Planctomycetota bacterium
CCACCTCACCACC
Source organism: Planctomycetota bacterium (assembly GCA_023434205.1). Classification (GTDB taxonomy): domain Bacteria; phylum Planctomycetota; class Phycisphaerae; order Phycisphaerales; family UBA1924; genus JAEYTB01. The sequence continues at coordinate 14 of JAEYTB010000149.1, forward strand.
CGCGAAGCCCCCGCCATGGCGGCGCTCCTGCTCGCACAGCGTGTCCTCACCATCGTCCCAGCCCCCGAAGGCCCGCCCTCCTCCGCCCGTTCTGCCGGCGCCCGCATCCCCGCCTACGCCTCTTTCATGAGCACCTGGGCCTGGAGCATCCCCCTCTGGAAGGCCGGCGTCATCACCAGCGAGCTCCACGGCAGCAACGCCGTCCAGGACATGCACGCCGTCTCCGGCATGGTGGACCAGGACGAGACCCTCGCCCCGCTCCGCCGCTTCATGCACAGCGAGCTCTACGAAGACGAGCACGCCTACCTCTCCGCCATCGCGGCGGATGTGCTCAAGGGCGGCCCCGACCCGGGCATCAATGTTCCTGTCGCCGCGGGCCTCGATCGATTCGCCGCCCGCCACGACCTCTTCGTCGCCCGCGCCCAGCCCACCTCCGTCGTCCAGGTCGCCGAAGCCCGTCTGGGCGAAGACCTGGGCTCCGCCGCCCTCCCCATCCTCCTCCAGGCCGATGCCGACCGCATCCTCCACGCCCGCGAGGTCCTCGCCGGCCCCATCGATGCGCTCTGGACCGCCTACGCCTCCATCGGCGACCCCGACGGCTCCGACTCTCTCCGCGAGGCCGCCGCGCTCTATACCGACGCCTTCCGCGCCCGCTTCGACGACCTCGCCGCCGACTGCGCCGACGACCAGGTCCGCATGATCGAGGGCACCGTCATCATCAGCGCCATGCGCCTGCCCGCCGATGTCGTGCTCCGCTCCAGCCTCGCCGCGGTCGCCGGCATGGAACGCGCCCCCCGGCGCGAGAACCCCGGCCAGCTCCCCGCCCACTACAACCCCGACGCCGGCCGCTCCTTCATCTCCCTCTTCATCAAGCCCCTGGGCGCCAGCCCAGCCCGCCGCCGCTGACCACCCCAGCGCCTAGCCTCAAGGCGGTGCCCCATGCCCAACCGCCTCGCCCGTGAAACCAGCCCGTACCTTCTCCAGCACGCCCACAACCCGGTCGATTGGTGGCCCTGGTGCGATGAAGCCTTCGAGCACGCCCGAGCCCGCAACCTGCCCGTCTTCCTCTCCATCGGCTACTCCACCTGCTACTGGTGCCACGTCATGGAGCGCGAGAGCTTCGAGGACGCCCGCACCGCCGCCCTCCTCAACCAGCACTTCGTGCCCATCAAGGTCGACCGCGAGGAACGCCCCGACGTCGACGAGGTCTACATGGCCGCCACGGTCCTCATGACCGGCCACGGCGGGTGGCCCATGTCCGTCTTCCTCGAGCCCCACAAGCGCCGCCCCTTCTGGTGCGGCACCTACTTCCCCCTCCACGCCCGCCCCAACATGCCCACCTTCACCCAGGTGCTCGACGCCATCGCCCGCACCTGGCGCGAGCAGCGATCCGACATCGACACCCAGGCCGAGCAGCTCGCCGCCGCCGTCCGCGAGTCCGTCTCCGCCGCGCCCCCCACGGCCCAGCTCGGCCAGCACCAGGTCGCCGATTCCGTCGCCGCGCTCCTCAAAATCTTCGACCGCTCCCAGGGCGGCTTCGGCTCCGCCCCCAAGTTCCCTCAGCCCGTGTTCCTCGAGTTCCTGCTCGACGCCCGCGCCCGCGCCGCCGACGACTCCACCGCCGACGCCATCGACCTCGCCCTCCGCAAGACCCTCGACAAGATGGCCTGCGGCGGCCTCTTCGACCAGGTCGGTGGCGGCTTCCACCGCTACAGCGTCGACGGCATGTGGACCGTCCCCCACTTCGAGAAGATGCTCTACGACAACGCCCAGCTCGCGCGCACGTACGCCCGCGCCGCGCGCCACTTCGGCGATCCTTTCTACGAGACCATCGCCCGCCGCACCCTCGCCTACATCACCCGCGAGATGACCGGCACCCTCGGCGCGTTCTCCTCCGCGCAGGACGCCGAGGTCGATGGCCGTGAGGGCCTCAACTACCTCTGGCTCCCCCAGGAAGTCCGCGACGCCCTCGACGACACTGAAGACGCCGAGCTCGCCATCCGCCTCTACGGCCTCTCCAACGGCCCCAACTTCCAGGACCCCCACCACCCCGGCGAGCCCGCCCGCAACGTCCTCCGCCTCGAAGACCGCCCCGACCGCGTCGCCCCGCGCTTCAACCTCTCCCCCGCCGCCCTTGAAGAACGCCTCGACGCCATCAACCAGACCCTCTACTCCGCCCGCGCCGCCCGCAAGCAGCCGCGCCTCGACGACAAGGTCATCACCGCCTGGAACGGCCTGATGATCGGCGCCTTCGCCGCCGCGGCCCGCGAGCTCTCCGACGACTCCCTCCTCATCCCCGCACGCCGCGCCGCCGCCTTCATCCTCTCCCACCTCACCGACAGCGCCGGCGAGGGCGGCGAGCGCCGCCTGCTCCGCACCTTCCGCGACAACCAGGCCAAAACCCCCGGGTTCCTCGACGACCACGCCTTCCTCATCCACGGCCTGCTCGAGCTCGCCCGCGCCTCCTCCGGCCACGACCGCGACCTCCACCTCCAGCAGGCCGCCGCCATCCTCAACCTCGCCCAGTCGTCCTTCCTCGACGAGAACACCGGCGCCTGGCACGACACCCGCGACGACGACACTGAGATCTTCGTCCGCGCCCGCACCACCCACGACGGCGCCACCCCCAGCGCCTCTTCCGTGATGCTCCACAACCTTCTCGACCTCGCCGAACTCACCGGCGACCCCTCCTACAGCGACCTGGCACTCAAGTCCCTCATCGCTGTCAGCGGCTCCGTCGCCCAGACCCCCGTCGGCGCCATCAACTCCACCCGCGCCCTCCTCCGCTTCCTCCTCGCCGCGCCCCCCGACGCCGCGGCACGCCTCCAGGAAACCCCCTCACCCCTCCTCGCCGCCAACGCACCCCAAGCCAATCCCAACAGCCAGCTCCCCGTCGAAGTCTTCGCCTCCACCGACCGCGTCAGCATCCCCACCGACGCCCCCGGCTCCCTCACCCTCTTCGTCCAGATCGCCGAGGGCTACCACGTCCCCGCGGCGGACCCGGGCGTCCCCTCGCTCATCCCCTTCCGCGTCAGCATCGTCAACGGCACCGGCATCGCCGCGTACGCCGGCTACCCCGAGGGCACCGCGCACGCCGACCACCCGCGCTCCTACACCGGCGGCTTCGAGCTCCCCATCGCGCTCGAACGCACCGGCGAGTGGTCCGGCCGCCCGCTCCTGGCCGTCATGTTCCAGGCCTGCACCGACACCGAGTGCCTCGCGCCCACGATGGTCGAGCTCGACATCGCCCTCGACCGCGCCTGATCCCAACTCCTCCCCCGGCTCTGCGGGGGAGGTGCCGAGGCTCTGCGAGGCGGAGGGGGTGCTTACTCCTCCCCCGGCTCTGCGGGGGAGGTGCCGAGGCTCTGCGAGGCGGAGGGGGTGCCCTCAAAACACCTCATACCGCGCCAAGTGCCCCGCCAACTGCCCCGCCGTGTCACCCGTGTGATCGATCAGCTCCGCGTGCCACCCCACGCTGTGCGCCGTGTTGATGTTCTCCTGAAGATCGTCAAAGAAAAGCACATCCGTCCCCACAAACCCCGTCACCCGCTCGAACGCCCTGTAGATCTCCGCCGACGGCTTCACGTGCCCCAGCAGGTGGCTCGCGTGCTTGTGCTTCAGCAGCCCCGCCGTCGGGAACTCCTTCATCCGTTCCCAGTGGCACGCGTTCGTGTTCGACAGCAGCCCCGTCTCCACCCGCGGCAAGCTCACCAGCCTCTCAATCAACCCCCGCACCCCCGGGTACTCCTCCGTCAGCCACGCATCATGCACACACCGCACCTCCTCGGGCGTGTATAGGTCCCCGGTCGCCTTCGCCATCTCCGGATAGAACTCCTCCGGCCCGATCAGCCCCGCCTGGAACTGCTGGTTCAGCGCCCGCCGCCGCACCACCAGCTCCACGGCATCATGCCCCGCGCGCACCTCAACCCCCGCCGCGCCGCACGCATCGGCCCACGAGCGGTGGTGCTTCAGAATCACCCCGCCCCAGTCAAACACCACGCACCTGATCGGCTTCCAACTCACCCCCCGAGCCTAGCAAACAAACCCCGCCGCGCAAACTCTCGTCCCATAGGTCCCATCACTCCCATGTGTCTCATCCGTCCCATCTCCC
>JAEYTB010000218.1 GCA_023434205.1 Planctomycetota bacterium
CGGTTCCACACCGAGGACGCCCATCGCCCGCGCTCAACCATCGGCGCGCACGTGGGCACCGTCGCCCACACCGCCGGGCGGCGGATTTTCAGCTTGCGGAGCAGCGCGGAGACCTGCATGCCCACCAGCCGCCCGTTCACCTCCACCATGCCCCGGCTGTACTTGGGGATAAAGAGCGGGCTGTAGACCCACATGCCCGTGCCCTCATCGCGGCGGAGCCCCTTCAGCGTGCTCTTGAACTTGCGCACGTAGCGGTGCATCACCAGCTCGGTCTTGCCCGGGGAGGGCGCCCGCATGCCGATGCTGTTCACCCACAACACCGGGGCACGCCGGGCCAGGCGCGACATGATCTGGCACTCGCTGTGGCCGCGGTTGTGGTACCACCAGTCCACCGCGGCGAAGCAGACCACCCCGTCGGCCTTCGCGGGCGTGGTGGCGTGGGGCGGTGATTGGATAGGGCTGGCAGCGGTACTCATGCGCCCGCCTCCTGCAGCGCCGGCGCTGGAGCGGCCGGGAGCGGCTCGCCGTTGATAAAGGCCCGAACGGCGTTGATCAGGCGGTCGGAGGCGAACGGACTGATCCGTGCCGAGGCGCCCGCCTGGCCCAGCTCGTCGAGCTTGCCAGCGAGCTCATGCTCATCCATCGCCACCCGCACGCTGCCCATCTCGGCGAACCGGCGGGCCGTGGCGAGCTGGTGGTCGTTGCGGTGCTCGCCCAGACGCGCCAGCCGCGGCATCACCAGGATCGGCTTGCCCAGCTCCAGGGCCCCGAGGATCGAGCCCATGCCCGCGTGCGCGACGATGGCGTCGGCCTGCCGCATCCGTTCGAGACACTCCTGCGGCGAGACGAACCCCCGGGCCTCAATGCTTCCGGGCTTGTACTCCCCCGGGCCGGTCTGCGCGAAGATGTCGCGCCGGCCACGTGCGCACGCCCACTCGTCCACAGCGCGGATCAGCCGGTCGAAGGCGAGCTGTGTTCCCACGGTCACGAAGATCACAGCACCGCCCCCTCGTGACGCACCGCGCCGCCGGCCAGGTGCGGCCACTGCGTCAGGCACAGGTGCGCCCTGCGGCTCGCCATGCGACCCGACAACGACAGTTCTTCCACGTTGGCGATGCTGTCGATCCACATCGTCCTCGCCCCCAGCAGCCTGCCGAACCGGATCGCGAAGTAGCCGGGCGCCGCGCCGGTCGAGATGACCACGTCCGGCCGTTCACGCAGCACGACCCACGCTATCTTGGCCGCGCTCACCAGCAGGCCGAGCTTGTTCCATCGGCTCGCATCCCGCGCGGTGTAGAACCGCGCGGGCGTCACCTCGTCCCCGTGCCCGGGGTCGGTCGTCAGGTACGCCACATCGCACCCCTCGAACGCCGGCCGCAGCCGCCGGAGCTGCACCCAGTGCCCGCCGCTGGACGCGACCGCCAGGACCCGCTTGCGCTCACGCATGGCTGGGCGCTCCCGGCGCGGAAACCGGCACGTGCAGGGGCTGGTCGAGCCACTCCCGCCGCCGCCTCCACACGCCCGACCACACCTGCGCACTCTCCCGCCCCGCCTCACCCTTCAGCGGTGCGAGCAGGCTCCAGGCGAGCACCCGCGAGAGCGGCCAGAACGTCAGCATCGCCACGCCGAACATCGCCGCGGGGGCAGACCAGTGCCGCCGGATGAGCAGCGTCTTGGCCTTCAGCAGACGCACCAGCTTGTCGGACCGCACTTTCTCGCTCGCGCCGCCCAGATGCACGATAGTGGCAGCGGTCGTGATCCGAGGTCGAGCGCCGTGCTCGCGGGCCCGCAGGCACATATCCGCCTCTTCCCCGTACATGAAGAACGCCGGGTCAAACCCGCCAAGCGTGTCCCACAGCGCCCGCGTGATGAGCAGGAAGCAGCCCGAAACGATGTCCACCTCCGGGGCCTGATCACGGTTCCAGGCACCCATCGCTTCCGGGTCCAGCACGCGCGAGCCCCGGAACAGTGAGCTCAGCCCCGTCCCGCAGCAGAAGGCGCTCCACGCCGTCTGCCGCTTCCAGCAGTACGTGGGGTTGAGCGTCCCATCCGCGAACACCGTGCGCCCGCCCCAGATGCCCGCGCCGGGGTTCGCCCGTGCAAAGGCCATGAGCGTGTCGATCGCCCCATTCAGCACAACCGTGTCGGGGTTCAGCAGCAGCAGGAACTCGCCCGCGGCGTCCTTCGCCGCGAGGTTGTTCCCCCCCGCGAACCCCAGGTTGATCGGGTGCCGGATGAGCCGCACCTGCGGGAACCGCCCGGCGATGGCGTCCGCCGACCCATCGCTGGAAGCGTTGTCGAGCACGATGACCTCGAAGCTGGTCTCCCGGGTCTGCGCATACACCGATTCGAGGCACGCCAGCGTGATATCGCGCGTGTTGTAGCTGACGATGATGATGGAAAGTTGCGGGCTCATGTCCGCCGGCCGTCGCCCTTGCTCAGCACCGCGACGACCTCCGTGCCCCTGCCCTCTCGCTCGACCTGCCGCGCCGACCACCGCTGCACGGCTATCTCGGCGCGCCGGCCCTCGGGCGTGTTCTCCACCGACTTCACGGCGAAGCCGCGCAGCTCCACGGTCCCGATCCACTCCACACCCAGCCCCGCCTTCTCCGCCGCTCGCCGCAGGGTGTCCCTGGAGAAGTGCCAGAGATGCCGCGGCATGTCGTATCCGATCCAGTGCTCCCCGAACACCTCGGCCTGGTACGCCTCGACGTTCGGAACCGCGACCAGCAGCCGCCCCTGTGGCGTCAGGCGCTGGCCAAGTTCCGAGAGCACGCCCACCGGGTCGGGCACATGCTCGAGAACGTGCCGGATGATAATGCGGTCGAACCGCTCGCCCGCGGGGAGCCCATCCAGAGACACCACGGCCCGAACACCCCGCGCCGCCGCCGCGGCGCGGGCCTGCCCATCGGGCTCCACCCCCACTACTTCGAGGCCCAGGCCCAGACCAAGCACCGCGATGTCCCCGCCCCCGCAGCCGAAGTCCAGCATCTTCATGCCGCGCCGGAGAGCGAAGTGCCCCGGCGCAAACCGGGTCGTGAACCGGCTGATGTCCGTCGCACGCTCGAGCGCGGCCCGCAGCCCGGCCAGCGGCCCGCGGAGCTGCCAGCGCCGGGTCCTGGCGCGGAGCCTCTCCTTCAGGCCAGGGGCCGCGTGCGTGTAGTACTCCTGCGTGGCGTAGAGCCGCGCAAGCGTTTCGTCGGTGGGCTGTGGGTTCGTCAGTCGCATCCCGCAGGCGCACTTCCGCAGGCACGAGACATCGTCGGTCCCGAACAGCCGGTTCCGGGTTTCGAACACAAGCTCGTGCTCGGCCCCGCCGCAGATCGGGCAGGGAACCCAGCACCAGCCCGCGCCGGTCTGCGGCGTGCTCGGGTGCGACTGCGTGCTCATGCCACCGTCTCCCGCGCCAGGCAGCGGCGGTACTCCGAGGCCAGCCGCTTGGCCGCGGCCTGCCACGTCAGCGTGGGCACGCCCGCCAGGCTCGCGGCCCGCAGACGCTCCAGCAGGGCGGAGTCCTGGGCCAGCAGGTCGAACTGCGACCGGATCGCCGCGACATCACGCGACTTATGCACCAGCCCGTCCACCATATGCTCGCAGCGGGCCCCCGTTGCGTCGGACACCATCAGCACGCACCCGCTCGCCCGCGCCTCGTACGTCACCAGCGCGCTGCCCTCCTCGATCGAAGGCAGCACCAGCACATCGCACTCCCGCATCACCGCCGGCACGTCGGTCGTGAAGCCCAGCACCTCCACCGTCTCGTCCGCGAGCATCGGCTCGAGCATCTCCCGATAACCGGGGACGAAGCGGCCGCAGATGACAAACCGCCCGACCCGCCGGGCCTGTGACGTCGTCCACGCCTCAAGGGCAAAGTGCAGCCCCTTGCGCGGCTCGCAGCTCCCCACGAAACCCACCGTCAGCTTGCTCGCGTTCTTGCGCTCCGGCGGGGCCCAGAACTCCTTGGGGTCAAAGCCGTACTGCGTCTTGGCGATCCGCGACGCCGGGAACCCGCGGTCGGTGAACGTCTTGGCAACAAAGTCCGCCGGGCACAGGAAGTAGTCCGCGAGCTGGTACTCCTCCTCTTCCACCGCGAGCCGTTTGGGGTCCGCGCGGTGGGAGTGGTCCGCGGGCAGCGACAGCTTCAGCTTGCGGAGCTCGTCGGCCACCACCTCGAACGCGAACCGGGTGTGCGTGTTGGGGCGTTCCAGCAGGGTGGCGATCCCACGCTCCCGCGCGGCGGCGAACGACCGTGCCGCGGCGAGCGGCCAGCAGTGCACCAGGTCCACCCCGATCCCCGCACGGATCGCCCGGGCGACGCACGAGTCGTGCCAGCTCCAGACCCGCCGGTAGCCCATCAGCCGGTACGGGATCTTGATACCCGCCCGCCGCATCGTTTCCGTCACGCTGGCGATGCCGGGCACGTCCCGCTCGCAGGTGCCGCAGAAGAGGTGTACCTCCAGCCCCTCGTCCACCAGGCCCCGGACCTGGTGCCACGCGGTGACACCGATCCCGGTACGGCCCAGTCGGCCGGCAAAGCTGTACAGGACTCGCACCCGCTTCTCCACGCCTTACTCCACGCCCGCCGCCGCCGGCTGAGCAACCGCTCCTTGTGCCCGCCGTCCTGAGACGGCCCCCTGCGCCGCCCGTTTGCGGTCCAGCAGGTCGACCCATTCCGCACAGCTCACCGAACAGCCCATCAGCACAAAGCTCAGCAGGAGCGGCGGGCCGTACAGGCCGACGGACAGTTCACTGAAGGAGAGTGCCACAAGTCCGGCGGCCAGGCCAAATGCTACGGGACGAACAGGCGCGTGACCGCTCTGGTAGCAGCGGATAAGCGTTATCAGGACCGCCACTTTGGCGCCGATGTACAGGAACATCGCGAAGATCCCCGCCGTCGTCGCCATGATGATGTAGTTATTGACCATGTCCACCATCGTCCGGCCGTCGATGTCCGGGCCCCAATAATCCACCTTGCGCCCGCCGTACCCCAGCACCCAGTAGTCGCCCAGGTACTTCACCGCGACCTCCATCAGCCGGCTGCGGTAGTACGCGCCGGCGTTGGAACGGTCCAGCGCGAAGTAGTCGATCAGGTGGTAGAAGTGCCGGTTTGAAAGCGCCTCCACCGCCACCAGCAGCAGCGCCATGCCCGCCAGGCCCGGCTTGATCAGCTGCGGCGCCCAATAAAGCGCGTTGAGCGCAGTGAACACGACCAGCCCCATCCACGGCCCGCTTGAAAGGCTCGTCAGCACCGCGAGAATCGATGCCCCCAGGCCGATCACCATGCCCGTGCGCGTCTCGAACACCCTCCGGCAACTGAACATCAGCGACGTCACCAGGAGCATCCCCATCCCGAAGAAGATCGGCTGCTCGGTGCTGGTGAACGCCCGCCGCATGCCCAACCGAATTTCGCTGCCCCCGCCGTCGGCGCTCACGCCCTCGCGTCCGTACAGGTAGTTCAGGTAGGGCGACCAGCGCGTGACGTTCTCCATCAGCCCGATGGGGGCCATCGCCAGGGCCGTCACGACCAGCCCCTTCATCAGACCCTTGACCTCACCGGGGTCGGAGAACACGCGCCGCCCCACCAGGTACATCAGGATCGTGTCGAAACCGCTGCCCACGATCGTCTTCAGGTAAATCTGGGGCGTCCCCGCGAGGAGGTTGGCCCCGACCATCCACAGGTAGAACCCGATCACGAACAGGTCGCCGCCCCGCAGCCGCGGCGGGTGGGGCCCCGGCGACGCCACCATCCGCAGGAACAGCACCACCGCCCCCATCCGCGGCACGGACATCTGCGCGATCCCGATCGGGAACCGCAGGTACTCCGGCCACAGGAACATCGAGGCGATGATCACGCCCAAGGCCGTCCCGGGGCGCAGCACCACCACCAGGAGGCACACCACCACAGAAGCCAGAATCGTTAGGGTCTGTCCATCCATGGGGGGTACCGTCCGGCCGTGTCAGAAGGGGCTTCAGCCCTGGGCGTTGAGCTTGCGCCGGGCCCGGACCCGCTGCACCACCGCCGAGGGCAGTACCGCGTAGGCCAGCGCTTTCAGGTAGTGAGGGTCGGTGGGGTGGAACCGGCTGCACGACAGCCCGGTCCGGATTGCATCCATCACCCGCCCGCTGGAGCGCAGGTCCAGCACGCTCTCGATAAAGTGCGCCGCCAGGTTGTTGTCACGGTCGCGGTTCCGCATCCGGCGCGGCGTGTGGACAACCTGCTCCGGGAACTCGCTCTCAAACCTCGACCCCCGCCGCTCCGCAGCACGCCGCAGCACCTCGCGGACCAGCCGCTCGCGCGTCGCCGGGGCCCGCTGCGTGATGGAGCTCGGGTGGACTCGGTACGAGTACAGGCACTCGCCTAGGACCATCATCGGGTGATGTTCTCCCACGCGCAGGATGTAGTCGTAGCCTTCCACGCCCGGCAGGTCGGGCGCATACTGGAATGCGGACGTGATGCTCACTCGCCACATCGCCGTGGGATCGTGGGCGGGCATCCGATACTGCCGGATGTCCTCGGCGCAGTCCCGCGCCTCCTTGGCACGGAACTGGGGCGCCATGCGGCGCTCCTCCAGGATCAGCTCGTGCCCGCAGAACACCGCCGCGACCAGGGGGTTGTCACGCAGGCAGGCGACCTGCCGCGCGATCCGCTCTGGGTGGCTCAGGTCGTCGGCGTCGTTGATCACGTAAAATTGGGCGCGGCACTCGCTCAAAACCCGGTTGAGCGCGGCGGACTTGCCCGCGTTCGCCTGCCGGATGATGCGCAGGCGCGGGTCCGTGATGTCCGCGATCGTCTCGCACGAACCGTCGGTGCTGCCGTCATCGACGACCACCACCTCGATGTTGCGGTACGTCTGCGCCAGAACGCTCTCGATCGCCGGGCGCAGGTACTTCCCCGGGTTGTACGACGGCACGACGACGGATACCAGCGGCTCGCTCATGGACCCTCGGCAAAGATCGGCCTGCCCAAACTCACCCCGCTACCTTACCTCAGGAGCGGCCATGTGCAAGCGGTGCACACCGCCAACAGCACGATCAGAACCCCTACCTCCCCCCGGACCAGCGTGGGGTGGTGCCTCCGCAGGCCCACGATGAACACGACATAGGTCGGGACCGACAAGAGGCTCAACGCCCATACCGCCGCGGGAAGGCCCCCCTTGGCGAACGCCAGGGGCACGCCCCCCACCAAAAGCCCCAACCGCACCGCGTTGGCGATGACCGCGAACTTGAGCTTGGCGACCGACATCAGCAGCACCGACGGCAGCGTCTGGGCCACCTCGAACGAGGACCTCACCGCCAACAGCCGCAGCATCCACGCCGCCGCGCTGTACTTGTCCGGCAGCAGCAGCCGGATGATCAACTCCGCCCCCAGCGTCAGGGTCAGGGTCATCGCGACATTCATGGCCAGGCCCAGCAGCCTCGCCTTGCGGTACTGCCGCAGCGCATCATCGCGCGACACCGCCATCGCGCGGGAGATCGACGGGTAGATCACCTGCGTGATGAGCTGGCTTGCCGCGCCCGACGCCGTCCCCGCGAACATGATCGCAAGGCTGAGCACGCCCAGCTGCTTCATCCCCTCCTCCGACCCCAGGGCGCGGGTCAGCCGGTCCGCAAGCAGCAGCCCCTCGCCCTGAGAGGCGAAGAACCAGGTCGCCGAGGACAGCAGCGTGCCCACCGCGAAGTGGAGCAACGCCCGGCGCGCGTGCTCCTCCCACGCAAAGCCGTTCCGCCGGTCGGCGATGATGTAGGAGCCCACCGTGGTCGCCGCCGAAACCGCCAGCGTGCCGGCGACCAGCGCCCACACCGTCGGCGACAGCCAGCCCCACAGCAGCGACACGACCACGCCGACGACCTCCGCCGAAATCGTCAGGACCGTCACCGGCTTGAGGTTCATGCGCCGCATTTGCGACCACTGCGCCGTCGTCGCGAAGCCGCCGATCAGGATCGAGAGCGAGACCACCGGGATCAGCCAGGCCAGCGGCGGCACGCCCAACACCCGCGCACAGGGCACCGCCACCACGCACGACAGAAGCCACAGCAACGCTCCCCGAAGGACCTGGAGCGAGAACGCGGTATCGAGGAACCGGTGTTCATCGCCGCGGGGATTCTGGATGATGGCCGGCCCGATGCCCAGGTCCGAGACCATCTGAAGCCCCGCCTGCACCCGGTTCACCACCGCCCACACACCCAGCGCCGCCTCGGGCAGCACGTGCGCCAGCGCCAGTGTCCGGCCCATCCGCAGCGCCTGCGACGAGGCGAACCCCGCCCCGGACCAAAAACCGGCGCGGATCGCCGCGCGAGCCCGTTCCCCGGGCCGCCACCCCGGCGGGGGCCTCCATCCGGACAAACCACCAGGCCGGCGCTGGGCGCCGGCCTGGTGTTCACGATCAGGAAGGGTTTTCACTGCACCGGGCCGCGGGGCCCGTGACTCCTTACGGGGCTCGGTACGCGCCGACCGGGGCGGGCGCCACCGTCGGGAGCAGGTCCAGCGTACACGGCGACGTGACCCGGTCGGAAGTGACCCGCCCGTTGAGCGGCGAGCCGGAAGTCGGGCGGAAGTCGAACGCGTTGGGGTTCACGAACATCGGGTCGCCCGTCGAGTGGTTTGTGCCCACCACGTTGAGCCCGTCGGTGAAGTGCAGCCTGTCGAGCACGGCGGTCGCGAAGTCGGCCGGGTTGGTCGGGCTCTTCTTCGAGATGACGCTGTTCCGCAGACTGAAGTTGGTCCGCACCGTGGGCGACCAGTTCCAGTAGTAGTTGACGCTCGTGATGTTCCACAGCAGGAGGTGGTCGGTCACCGAGCCGCCGCCCAGGTAGGTCTGCTGCGGGTCGGTGATCTCCTTGTGGAGCAGGGCGTTGACCACCGCAACGTTGCGCATCGGCTGGGCCGCGTCGCCGATGTTCAGGCCCTGGGCCTTCACGTCCGTGCCCTTCAGGCCGTACACGATCATGTTCTCGATCGCCCCGATGGGCACCTGGATGATGTCCGGGTGGACGCCGGAGTTGTACCGCATGTGGTTCACGGACGCGTTGATGACGAGCCTCTTGCAGTTGAGGAAGTCGCCGCCCATGTTCTGCGCGTTCACGTTGCGGACCAGCACGGTGTACGGGCTCAGGCTCGAGTTCACCATGTTCGACAGGTTCACGTCCGTGAAGTACGTCGGCACGCCCGCGGACGCCACCACGATCGGCTGCGAGGACACGGTCGAACCGATGTACCCGCGGCCGACCAGGTCGCACTGGTCCACCCAGAAGGTGTTGCCGTACGGGTCGCTCCGCTGGATCAGGACGTTGGCGTCATTATCGATGTGCTTCAGGGTCATGTTCGCGACCCGCAGCTTCTTCTGCCCGGGGCCCGAGCCCGGGCCGGTCAGCACGACCTGGCTGCGGCTGGTGCCCGGCGCGCCCGAGAGCGTGAACCAGCGGTTGGGCGCGCCCTCGATGTTCCCGGTGTTCGGGTACGTGTACGTGCCCGGCATCAGGTACACCGTGGCGCCCTCGGTCACGCCGCCGGATTCCGACGCGATCTGGCTGATCGCCCGGTTGATGCTCCAGTAGGGCAGCGACGCAGAGCCGTTGCCGGCCGTGTCGCTCCCGTTGGGCGACACGTACTTCACCTTGTTGGTGTTGGGCAGGGTGCCGCCGGTGTTGTTGAACAGCAGCAGCGACTTGTCGCCCGTGTCCTGGCCGCTCGCGTCCTGGAGCGTGCGCGAGAGACCGCACACCGGGACGACGCGGGCCCGCACCTCGAACGGCCCATCGGGCAGCGTGCTGCCGTTGATGGTCGCCGTGTACTCCCAGACGTTGGTCTGGGGGTTGAGCTGCATCTGCGTCACTGACGTCCAGGCGCCGCCATTGAGCGAGAACTCAACCCGGCTGATGCCCGCGATGTGGAACGCGACCACGCCGACGTTGAAGCTGCCGCTGATGGTCTGGAACGGCACCACGTCCCACCGCGCGATTGCCTTCGCGGTCGAGCCCAGGCCCGAGCTGCACTGCGATGGCACATCGGGCGAGGCGCTGGTAAAGCCCGTCCCGGCCGGCAACACGGCGAAGGAGCCGCTCGGCGGGGGCGGAGGGGGCGGCGGAGGCGGGGGAGGAGGAGGGGGCGGGGGTGGCGGAGGCGGGGGAGGCGGCGGGTTCCCGCCGACCGTGGAGCTCACCGCCATCCAGCTCGTCCACTGCGAACCGCCATAGTTGTTCACGCTCCGCATGCGGTACGAGAACGTGCCCGCGCCCGGAGTATCACCCCAACGCACCCAGTCCGCGGGGATCTGGATCAGGCCGCTCCCGCCGAAGGCGGGGTTGCGCTCAACGAAGTAGTGGGTCTCGCCGCTCACGTCCGACCACTCGAGCATGATGCCGCCCTGGCCGTCCGGCGTGCCGCGGAAGTTGCTCGGCGTCGCCGGGGGCGAGCTGGGCGACGGGGGCGGCGGCGGAGGGGGCGGAGGAGGGGGCGGAGGAGGGGGAGGCGACGTGGGCGGGGGCGGCGAAACACCGCCCGAGCTCACCGCCACCGTGACGTACGGCGTGTAGGACGAGTGGCCGCGCGAGTTGTACGCGCGGACCTTGTAGCGGTAGGTTGCGGCAACCGGCCGCTCGACGAAGCTGGTCACGTTGACGCCCACCGACATCGCCCCGGAGTGGAGCCAGGATCCAGAGGGCGTGCGGATCTCGCGCACAATGCGGAAGCCGGACTCGTTCGTTGAGCGGTCCGTCCAGGTCAGCCGGACTTGGCCCGTGGAATCCACGGTGGCCGCGAGGTTGGCCGGCGCCGCCGGCGCGCGGTTGCTCTGCGCCAGTGCGGTCGGGGCAAGATCGCCAGGCGCAAATACTGCCGTGCCGGCGGCGAGCGCCATGCACAGGACTGCGGACTGACCCTTCCACTTCAGGTTCATCATTCACAGACTCCTCATACGGCCTGACCGAGTCTGGGAAACATCGACCCCCGAAACCCCTATCCGGCATGACCGGACACGTCTCTCGCACTTCCGGAGACGGCAGGGCTGGTACGAACGGTCCTGTCCGCACATCTTCTAGCCCTTATGGGGGTTCAGGATTCTCGGGCGGAACTCACGGGGAGTTCATCTGGTCCGAGAACGACCCGGTCTGGCACGCGGCCACAATACGAAGTCGCGTCAACCACGTGGTCGCTAACTTTGCCACTTGGTCCGACAAAGGGGCGTTCTACTCACCTGGACCGAAAGCACTTAGAGCGGGGATGCCATATCCAGCCTTCATGCCTTTTTTACCACGCGTACGACCTCTGTCCGGACTGCGTCCCTGTCGCGCGCACCCTCTCGGGCGACGGACGGGCCACAACCCCCTTCCCGCGGCGACCTGCCCGCGGCCTTAGTCCACCGGCTCCAACAGACTTGCGTCGATCTCAAGCCCCAGAGCACGCCCGATCGCATGCACCTGGAGCATCAGCCGGTCATTCGAGCCCATCCGCTCCACCACACCCTCGATCCCCTCGAAAGGGCCCGAACTAACCCGCACGCGCCGGCCCACATCGAGCAGCCGGCCTGCCAAAAAATGTCCCCCCGCTTCGGCGGCCCGACACAGATTCGACAACTCTTCCCCAAGCCGCGACTGGTCCGCGACCGGGATCACCCTGGCCGCGTGCTTGCTCGCCGTGGCCAGGTATGCGTGCTCGAGCAGGCCCCAGGCGAACACGTAGCAGCTGAAGAGAGGCACCTCGACGGTCCGCTTCCGATGCCCGTACCAGGTGACCCGCCGCTGGACGGGCACGTACGGCTGCGCTCCTGCCCCGGCGAGGATGTCGGCGACCGTCCTCTCATGCCGGCTCCGGGTGTGCAGCACGTGCCACCGATACCCCGCCGCGAGCAGTGCGGGATCGGTCCCCAGCCGTCTCTGTTCTGTTATTGGGCCAGCCAACGGTCGGATACCCCCGAACTGCCCCATAACTCCCAGCCGGAGGTAGGCAGTTCAATCTACTCCCAGACAGACACGCCGGCCAATGTCGGCAGGTTCGCGCGCCAACGCGAGAACTCTCTGCGAGTTCAAGCCTCTACCGGTCGGCCTAATCCCAATGTGCTGCCGTGCCGCGACTTATCCGAACTAGGAGGCCACCCGTCCCAGCCCCCGCTCGATGCACTCAAAGACCCTGGGCCAGTCCGATTCCTTCATCACGCCCAAGGGCGGCAGCATGCGGATGTGGTACGGCCCGTGCCCGCAGTAGAAGAGCACCACGCCCTCCTCGAAGCAGGCCTTGCACACGGCGTTGATCTTGTCCTTCCGCCCGCCAAACGGCGTGAACTTCATCATCCCCCCCAGCCCACCCACAAGCTCGGCCTGCCCCTCCACCGGCGGGAACCAGGCCGGGTGGCGGGCGATGAGCTGCTGCACCTGCTCCCGGAACAGCTGGTGGTGGCGGGCGATCGAACCCTGCGGCCCGTAGTAGCCCCCATCGCGCAGCCGTTCAATCACGCGCTGGCCCATCCGGAACGAGACACCCTCGCCCGTGAAGGTGCCGCTGAGCAGCCCTCCCTTGGGATTCATCTCCTCGGTCCACAGCGTCGCGCACACCTGCGTCATCTTGCCGACGCAGAACACGTCCACGTACTCCCCAAGGTTGAAGTACTCGTACGCGAACATCGTGGGCAGGCGTCCGAAGGTCTGGATCTCATCGTCCCACACCACGACCTTGCGCGACCTGCACAGCTCCATGAGCGTCTTGAAGTAATCGCGGTTGCCGACGTTGAAGCCCCCCTCCCCCTGCACCAGCTCGAAGATGAAGCACGCGTGCTGGCCGGGGTAGCGGTCCAGGTACTCGGTCAGCCGCTTCACGGCGCCGTCGATGTACTTCTTCAGGCCCACCTGCTGGGCCTCGTACTCGTCAAAGAACGGCATGTAATCCACCAGCGTGCTCAGGGGCAGGCCCTGCCGGTAGTCGGGCGTGTCGCCGATCTGGGCCATCGTGAGCGTGCGGCCCATGAAGCAGTCCTTGAACGCGATCACACGCGGCGCGGGCGAGTTCTTCTGCAGGCACACCTTCAGCGCGTTCTCGTTCGCCATCGCGCCGCTGGTGCTCAGGTAGCAATGCTTCAGGCGGCTGGCCTTGCCGGCCTCGCCCAGCAGCGTCTCCATGAACGCGTACGGCTCGAAGTTGCTGGACAGGTTGCCGTGCTTGAGCGTGTCATCCAGCCCGCTGAGCACGCCCAGCTCGGCCAGCTCAGGATCGCTGTGCCCGAAGAAGTGAACGCCGATCCCGCAGATCATGTCCCACTTCACCGAGCCGTCGGCCAGTTCCACCAGCGCGCCGTTGCCGATGCCCGAGCCGATGTACGGATACAGCAGCGCCCGCCCGCGCACCGCCGCCGCGCGGCTCATCAGCCCGTCATAGCTCTGCTTGAGCTCGGGCCGCGGCGGACGAACCTCGGTGAGCTGCGCCGACTTGCCGCGGAGTTCCGCCAGGATCTGCGCCGCGGCGGCCTTCACCGCCGGGCTGTGATGGAGCTGCTGGCCAACAGTGGCATGGGTCGTGCGGGAAGGCTGCTGCGCGGGGGCTTGGGTCATCGGGTCGGGCTCCACGAATACGGAAGGTTATGCAGTGTGCATCGACCTTCCGGCGATCGCGGCTTCATCGATCGTTCCCGGGCTGAAGAGGCCCACCGCGCCGGCCGGCCTGGGGCCGCGGCTACTGGAGCCGCATGATCAGCACCGCCAGCAACTGGCACCGCTCGACAAGGCTGGCCAGCTCGATCCACTCCTGAGGGGTGTGCAGGCCCCCGCCGCGGACGCCCAGCGTGTCGATCGCGGGCAGCCCAGCCGCCTGAAGGTTGTTGCCGTCGCACACGCCCCCCGTTCTGCCGAACGGGAGCTTCTGGCCCAGGTCTTCCGCGGCGGCGCGGGCCTTCAGGGCAAGTGCCTCGGTCGCGGGCGTCAGCGGCTTCGCGGGCCGGTTGAAGCTCCTCCTCACCTCCACCCGGGGCAGCCCCCCCGCCATCTCCATCGACTCCAGCAGGCGGCCCAGGTCCTCGCCAATCTCAGCGGTAGAGAAGCGCACGTTGCCCCACGCACGGGCCCGGTCCGGGACGACATTGGCCGCCACGCCCCCCTCCACCGGCCCGATGTTCACGATCCTGCCCGCCGCGGGGTCCGCCATCGCCGCGCACTGAACGATGCACCGCGCCAGCGGCGTCACGGCGGACACACCCGACGAATAATCCCGCCCGACATGTGCGGCCTTGCCGTGGGCCTCGATCATGAACTGCCCGCTCCCGGGCCGCTCAATTACCAGCCCCCCATCGGGCATCGCCGGCTCCAGCACCAGCCCGCAGGTGTAACCGTTGCGGGCCTCCGCACGCAGCGCCGCGTCCGAGTGGTACGAACCGGTCTCTTCATCCGAGTTGAGGATGAACCCCCAGGAGGCGTCAACACCGGCCTCCTCCAACGCCTCCAGCGCGGCGACGCCGATGACCAGCCCGCCCTTCATATCGACGCACCCCGGGCCCGTCGCGGTCTTCCCATCGGCCTGAACCGTGAGGGCGTTGAAGGGCGAACGCGGGTCGTGAACGGTGTCCAGGTGGCCGCACAAGAGAACTGGACGGCCGCGCCCGCCTCGCCGGGCCACCGCCGTGGGAGGCACCGGCCCGCGTGCCTCGTGGCCGTACAGCCACTCCTCCTTGAGCTCCCCCGGGACGAGCGCGATCGACGCCCGCAGCGCCGCAAGCCTCGCCGTGAATCGCTCCCGCGTCTCATCAAGCCCCGCGGCATGGCCAAGCCCCGTGGGGATTCCTACGTGCAGCCGCAGATCCTCAAGGAGCGCACCGGCCTTCGCGGCGATCAGGCCGCACACCTTCTGCTCCTGCGCGGTCAGGCTCATCAGCTCCCCCCCACGACCTGCCACACCATCGGCGCTGTGGTCGCGATCAGCGTCACCAGCGCGACCACCTTGATCGCGAGCACCTGCCGGTCGATGGGCAGGGAATCGACGTTGCGGTGCAGCAGGGCCCGCAGCCGCCGCTGCCGCTCCGCGACCGACCCGTGCCGCCACGTGAACGCGTCGGGGTCGATGCCGTTGAGGTCCGCCACGGACTGCAGCGCCCCGGCCATGGCCGCGACGGCATCCGGCGTGACCGGCTTGCCCTCGCCCGCGCGGGTTCGCGTGATGTGCTGCACCGCGAACGCGTCCGCCTGCCACTCGAAGCGGCGGCTGACCAGCCCGAACACGGTCCCCGCACCCGCCAGGCCGCCGATCGCCATCACGATCGAGACCGTGCCCGGGTGGTCGATGCTCGTTGGGATGCCGTCTATCACGCCCTTGAGCACCCAGAAGGTCAGGATGACGGAAGACACCACGCACACCGCGAGCCAGATCAGGTGCCGGCGGCGGACGTGCGCGACCTCGTGCGCCATCACCGCCTCGACCTGGTCGGCCGTGAGCCGTTCCACCAAGGCGTCGGTCAGCAGCATGTATCGCAGCGGCCAGAAAATACCCAGAATCGCCCCGTTCACGATCGAGCCGTGGGTGCGCCACAGCAGCGGACCGCGCACGCGCACGCGGTAGCGGCGGCACATCGCCCGCACCTGGTCACGCAGCGCTCCGCCGCCGATGGGGACCGTGTCCCACACCCGCCGCATGATCGCGGGGCTCAGGACCAGCACCCCCAGGATGCCCGCGTACTCGGCAAGCGGCAGCACCGCCGGCGCGATGTCGGTGTGCGACCGCTCCAGCCAAGGCCCGATGTGCAGCTCGCACCCCTCCTGCCACGCCGTCATCAGCGCGAGCGGAATAAAGAACAGCATGATCTGGTGCCGCACCCCGGAACTGATGTACTGCCAGCGCGTCAGCGGCGGGTGGACGGGGTGCCCGGCCACATCATCCAGCGACCGCATGAGCAGGGCCTCGCGCAGCCGCAGGTCCAGCGGGTACATCGACCACCATGTCGCCGCGACAAAGAGCAGGACCGGCAGGAGGGTGACCAGCTCATCGACGAGCACGACGTCCCCGATGAATCCCCGCACCGCCGAAAGAGTCCCCAGCCCGAAGACCCCAAAGCCCCACACCGCGACCGCCACCAGCCGCAGACCGAGCATCGTGTGCTCCGCCGAGCGCAGCACCTCGACCCGACCGGTCCGGTCCAGGACCCTCCCCCACCGCCGGCACAGGGACTGGAACACCCCCCACATCCCCAGTAACCCCAGCAGAACGACGCCGAGGCTCAACCCCGCGGGCGATTCAACAGCCGCCTGCCCGCCGAGAACGTCGTGCAGGTGCGGGGTCGCGAACAAAATGATGAGGAGCACCTGTACCATGCGGCGTGAGAGCGTATGTATCGGCCCAATCCACTTCCGGCCCCTCGCGGAAACCTCGGGCTTCGCCGGGCCCCGATCAGGCACCTCGGACAATGCCCGCCCACAGGTCCTGAACCCGCTTCACCGACACCGGGACGCTGGTCCGAAGCTCCTGCGCGAACAGCGACACCCGCAGCTCCTCGATCATCCACCGGTACTCGATGATCTTTGACCCGCTCAAGCCCAGCTCCTTGCGCCGCTTCTCAAGCTCGTAGTACCCCTTCCACAGGGGGAGCACCTCGTTCATGTTCCGGGCATCGCGCGCCACCCCCGGGCCCGACATCTTCTGGAGGCGGAGCTGAATCGCCTGCAGATACCTCGGATAGTGCCGCAGCCACTGATACGGCGTGCTCACCAGAAAGTCCGGCGGCGTGAGCGCCCCGAGCTGGTCGCGGACATCATCAAGGTTGGGCGCGAACGCCGGGGACTTCGGCGCCCCCGCGACCGCCGCCTGTGTCGCCTGGAACGCGGCCATCACCGTCGAGAGCAGGCCCGCCACCTCCTCCACCGCCGCGCCGAGCCGGTCGATCCCCACGCCCACGCGGAACGCGAACTCCTTCTCCGTCCGCACCGGCAGCTGGTCGCCGATGAAGGCCCGGTCCGCGATCAGCTCCCGCGCCAACTCCCGGAACTGCGCCGCCGGCCCCAGCGTCGCGTACTGCAGCGCCATTCGCTCCAGCCCCGGGATGTACATCGTGTGCCGCTTGAGCGGCTCCGCGGCCTCAAACATGAACAGCCGGCGCGTCCCCGCCCGCGTCGCGAGCTGCGCGGCGTCGAACGTGTCGAACAGCTTGAGCGCCACCGACTTGCCCTGGTCCACCACGCCCGGGTACGCCGCGAACGCGACCCCGAACCGGTCGATCTCCACACGCTCCGGCAGGTCGCCAAAGTCCCAGTGCCGTATCCCCTCCCGCGTGAACGCCTTCTCCCCGGCGAGCAGGCCGCTCTTCAGCTCCTGGCGGAACTGCGCCTTGAGCTCAGTGAGGTCACGCCCCGCCGCCGCGACCTTCCCATCAGAGCCGATCACCTCGAACCGCATGCGCAGATGTTCCGGCACAGGCACCGCCGCCAACACCTCCCGCGGCACATCCACGGTCGTGGCCCGCAGGATGCACGCCCGGAGCTGGTCAATCAGCGAACCCTGCCCATCCTTCAGCTCACCCATGCAGCGCTGAGCGAGCGCCGAAGCCGGCGGGAGGATGCGCCTGATCTCCTTGGGCACGCCGCGGATGATGGTGTCCACCTTTTCAGCCAGGTGGCCGGGCACGAGCCACGCGAAACGGTCGGGAGAGAGCTGGCCGAGCGCCTCCAGCGGAACGCGGACCGTGACGCCGTCCGCGGGCTGCCCGGGCTCAAGCCGATACACCAGCGGGAGCACCACCGGCCCGGCGTCGATCTCGTCAGGGAACAGCTCCCGCGTCGGCAGCGCCGCATCCGGCGCGACCAGGTCCTTGAGCGTCATGAACAGCAGCCGCGGGTTCTTCTTCGTCTCCTCAAACCGCCACCGCTCGAACGCGCCCGCCGTCAGCACCTCACGCGGCACCCGCTGGTCGTAAAAGCTGAACCGCTGGTGCGCGTCGGCGACCAGGTTGTTGCGGCGCGAACGGACCTCCAACTCCCGGAGCTGGTCGAGCAGCCCCTGGTTGTGGCTGTAGAACGGCGCCCGCGTCTCGAGCTCGCCCTCGACCAGCGCGTGGTGGATGAAAATCTCTCGGCTGGCGACCGGGTCGATCGGCCCGTAGTGCACCCGCCGCCCTGCCACCAGTTCCAGACCGTTGATCGTCACCCGCTCATACGCCAGAACTCGCCCCGCCTGCTTCGACCAGTGCGGCTCAGAGTACGTGCGCTTGACCAGGTGCGCCCCAAGCTCCTCCACCCATTCCGGCATGATGCCCGCGACCGTGCGGGCGTACAGCTTGGTCGTGCGCACCAGCTCCGCCGCCATCACCCACTTCGGCCCCTGCTTGAACAGCGCCGACCCCGGGAAGATATTGAACTTCACCCCCCGACCCGCGGCGTACTCCCCCGTCTCGGTCTTGAGGCCGATATTGCCCAGCAGACCCGTGAGCAGGGCGCGGTGAAGGTGATTGGACCGCGTCTGCTCCGCCGCGTCCGCCTTCCCCTCGGCACCCGCATTGGGCCGGCCGTTGGTGTGGTGGCGAGACCGCCCCTGCCCCGGCCTTGCGGGCGTGCCGCGCACCGCCGGCGGGCGAGGCTCGTGCCCGCGTCCCGAGGCGCCCGGCCCCTGCTGCATCCCCTGGATGAGCTCGGTGAGTTGACGGTGGATGTCCTCCCACTCGCGCAGCCGCACAAACGAGAGGAAGCTGTCCTTGCACCACCGGCGCAGCTTGCTCCCCGAAAGGTGCCGCTTGCGGTCGTGGTACGCGGCCCACAGCTTCAAGTACGTCGCGAAGTCGGACGAGGGGTCCTTGAACGCGCTGTGGGCCTCGTCCGCCGCGTCGGACTTCTCCATCGGCCGCTCGCGGGGGTCCTGCACCGACAGCGCCGAGGCGATGATGAGCACCTCCGCCAGGCACCCCTCCCGCTGCGCCGCCAGGATCATGCGGCCGATCCTGGGGTCGATCGGGAGGCGTGCCAGGTCTCGCCCCAGTGGAGTCAGCCCGCGTTTCTCGTCCACCGCGCCCAGCTCGTGCAGCGTCTCGTACCCATCGCGGATCGCACGCGGATCGGGCGGGTCGATAAAGGGGAACTGCTCAACATCCCCGAGTTTGAGGGCCGCCATCTGCAGGATCACGCTCGCAAGGTTGGCCCGCACGATCTCCGGGTCGGTGTACAGCGCGCGGGTGGCATAGTCCTCCTCCGCGTACAGCCGCACGCACACACCCGGCCCGATGCGCCCGCACCGCCCCATCCGCTGGTCGGCGCTCGCCCGTGAGATCGGCTCAATCTCCAGCCGCTGCACCTTGGTCCGGGGCGAGTACCGGTTGATCCGCGCAAACCCCACGTCCACCACGAAGCGGATCCCAGGCACCGTCAGCGACGTCTCTGCGACGTTGGTCGAGAGCACGATCCGCCGGCCCGTGTGCGGCTGGAAGACCTTCATCTGCTCCTCGGTCGAGAGCTTGGCGTACAGCGGGAGCACCGCCGTGGAAGGCGAGCCCGGGACGTGGTGCTTGTGCAGCAGTTCCGCCGTCTCCCGGATCTCCCGCTCGCCGCTCAGGAACAGAAGAATGTCGCCCTCGCCGTAGCTGGCCGCCTCGTCCACGGCGTGCAGGATCGCCCGCTGCATGTCCTCGTCCAGCTCGTCGAGCGCCTCCTCCGCGTGCGGCGGGCGGTACAGCACTTCCACGGGATACGCGCGACCGCTCACCATGATGATCGGCGCCGGGCCGCCGGCCCCGGCGAAGTGGTCGGCGAAACGCTGCGGGTCGATCGTTGCGGACGTCACGATGACCTTGAGGTCCGGCCGACGGGGCAGGAGCGTCTTCAAGTACCCCAGCAGGAAGTCGATGTTGAGGCTGCGCTCGTGCGCCTCATCGATGATGAGCGTGTCATACTGCTCGAGCGACCGGTCGCCCTGCGTCTCCGCCAGCAGGATGCCGTCGGTCATCAGCTTGACGAGCGTCCCCGGGCTGGTCTTGTCGCCGAACCGGACCTTGTACCCCACCGCATCGCCAAGCCGCGTGCCCAGCTCGTCCGCGATCCGCTGCGCGACGCTCCTCGCCGCGATCCTCCGCGGCTGCGTGTGCCCGATCATGGCGCGCACGCCCCGCCCCAGCTCCAGGCAGATCTTGGGGAGCTGCGTGGTCTTCCCCGACCCCGTCTCGCCGCAGATCACCACCACCTGATTCGCCGCGATCGCCCGCTTGATCTCTTCACGCCGCTGAGAGACGGGCAGGTCCTCGGGGTAGCTGATCCGCGGCACGCGGGCGACCCGCGACGCCAGCCGGGCCTCGGCCTGCGCCAGGTCGGCCTCAAAGCCCTGGACCTGGCGTGCCGCCTCGGGGTCCTTGGAGAGCAGCCGCTCCAGCCCGCGCAGCCGCGGGGCCAGCCGCCGCCGGTCGGCGTGCGTGCAGGCGTCAACACGCGCGGCAAGTTCGCGGAGTGCGGGGTTCACGGGCGGAAAGGTTAGGGGCGGGTCAGTCCTGGGGCGGCGCGGCGGCATCGGGCCCGATGATCAGCCTGACAAGTTCCAGCGCATCCGGGCGGCCCTTGACCGGCCCCAGGAGCAGCATCGACTCGGGACTCCCCGTGATCCGGCGCGGGATGTACGGCGATGCCAAAACCCGGACCGTGGTCACCTCGGGCTTGTTCGGGCGCTCGCCGGCGGGCACGAACACCAGCCCGTCGGGCGTTGTGCAGTAGAAGCCGGGCCGTGCCGCGTCCCGCGACGCGGCGGCGCTGATCGACTCCGGCGCGAGCGGCTCAAAGGCGCTGCTGTCCAGCCGCAACGCCGCCATCCGGCCGAGGCGCGGGTGGAGGATCGCCAGCGTGGGGTCGCCCCCGGGCACGCCCGCACGAGCCGGCAGCGCCGGCTCCACCGTCGCGGCCATCTGGTGCGCCGTCAGGCGGTCGGGCTGCGGCTGCACGGCCCGCCGGAAGACCGTCCCGCCCAGCCGCACTGGGCCGTCCGCCGACAGCCGATCCAGCCGGATCGCCTCGAGTTCAATCCCGACCTCACTCAGCCGCAGGGCGTACACCAGGCTGATGTCGCTCGTACACATCGGGTAGAGGTACGACCCGCCCTCGGCCGGCCGGACAGATTCCTGGCCCTCGCGCGTCCTGACGACCAGGTCGCAACCCTCAGCCTCAATGGCCCGGCGTGAGTACAGCAGCTCGCCCTTGGGGGTGAGCGTCGCGTGCGCATTCACCGCCGGCGACTGCACATACCAACGCAGCCTGCCAAGCCACGACACATGGCCGATCCACCGCGAGCCGTTGGCCTGCGGGGCCTCCACCAGAAAACCCTCATCGTCCGCGGCACGCCCCAGCACAAGCCCCGGCGGCAGCGGCTGCGACGGCTCGACACGCGTCACCGTGCGGTCGTCCCCGATCTGGTACACCGCCAGCCCCGTCCGCACCGGCATCTGCGCGCCCGGCTCGGCGAGCATCACCTCCCAGGTCGGCGCTTCGCCCTCCTGCACGGCGATGAACCGGCCGTCGGGCGAAGCGAGCGGCAGCGTCTGGCCGTCGTACACGACCGAGCCCAAAGGAACAACGCCCACCTCCACGCGCGAGAGCGTGCTGCGGCTTGTAATCGCGGGCGACGCCACAGGCCCGTCGGGCATCGCCAGCGGCGCGGCGGGACGGGCCGGGGACGACCGGGGAGCCGAAGATCGCACCGATGTCCCGGGCGACATCGGCGTGACGCGCATGCCGCGGGACGGCGTCGTTCGCTCGGTCACGCACGCCGTCAGCGAGAGCAGCGCAAGGACCGAGGCGATGGGTCGGGCGGCGTTCACGGGTTCTGCGGCTTGGCGAGGTCGGTCGTCGTCGGAGAATCCAGCCCGGGCCGCGGGTTGGGGTCGGCGGTGTCGGCCCCCGGAACGTCAAGGGATGCCGGCGGCAGGTCGCGCGGGCCTTGTCCGCCGGTCTTCGCGGGCTCCTCGCCCCGAAGCTGCGACTTGATCTGCTCCAGCCGCTCACGGTACGGCTCGTTCATTTCCTCGTTGGACTCGGTGTTGACCACCACGATCGGCGTGATGAAGACCAGCAGTTCCGTGTTACGGACGGCCTTCTCCGTGCTCTTGAACAGCAGGCCCAGCAGCGGAATATCGCCCAGGATCGGCACCTTGCGGACGATGTCGCTGGTCTCGGCCCGGAGGATGCCCGAGATCACCACCGTCTGCCGGTTCTTGACGATGAGCTGCGTCGTCGTCTCTCGCCGATCCACGACAAACCCGCCGAACAGCGTCTGCCCGGGGACGATCGACGAGAGCTCAAGGTTCACCTTGAGGTCCACATCCCCCTGCACGGTGATCCGCGGCCGCGCCCGAAGCTGGATGCCCACGGCCCGGTAGTCGAACGACTGCACCAGGTTGCCCTGCTGGTTGGTCTGCGAGTCGGTGACGAACGGGATGTCCTGCCCGTCAAAGAACTCGGTTTCCTGGTTGTCGCTCGTGAAGATCTTGGGCTCGCTCAGGATGTTGACGTCGGTCTTCTGCGCCAGGGCCTGGAGCAGCAGGTTCAGGTTGACGTCCGCGTTCAGCACCGAGGTGTCGAAGAGTGAGCCGGCGATGCCGTTCTCGGTGCCGGTCGCGTTCGTGCCGATGCTGATGGAGTTGTCGCCGTTGGTAGGCGTGATCGTCGAGCTCGACCAGCGCAGGCCCAGGGCGGTCGCGTCGTCGCGGGCGATCTCGGCCACGATCGCGGCAATCAGCACCTGCCGCCCGGGCTTATCGAGCTGCGTGATGAGATCGATGATCGACTGCCGGTACTCCGGCGGCGAGACGATCATGAGCGCGTTCTGCCGCCAGATCGGCACGATGCGGAGCTGGCCGATCAGGTTGGAGGAGCTGCGCCGGTCCGTCGGCGGCCGCGAACGCTGCCACCAGAAGTTCATCAGCTGCGAGTTGGTGGTCTGCGTGTTCTGCGCGCCGGTCTGATCGGTGGTCGTTGTCGTCTCGGCGAACGGGCTGCTGTTCGCCGACGACTCCGACAGCCCGCTCTCGGCGCGCCGGATGGCGTAGCCCGTGCCGTCCTGCGCCAGCAGCGCGTTGAGCTGCTCCGAGAGGTCCTCGGCCGACGCGTGCTTGAGCTCGATGATCGCGGGCAGCCCCGCGTTCTGCGGCTGGTCGATCTGCTCGATCAGGTCGTCGAGCACCGAAATATTGTCCGGCGTCTTGGCCACCACCATCAGCCGCCCCGCATCGGGCATCGGCGTGAACGCGAACTGCCCCTGAAGCCTCCCCGCGCCCGTGCCCGTGGCGGGCGCCGCCTGCTGGTTGAAGCCGAACGGGCCGAACTGCTGGGGCTGCTGCTGCTGGCCGGTGCGGCTCGTGGTGCCACGGCCGAAAATCCCCTCCAGCATCGCCGCGACCTTGACCGGGTCGCTGTACTTGAGGTCGTAGATCTTGGGGATGATCGTGGACGGGTCCATCGCCTTGTCCCAGTGCTCCTCGATCTGCACCTTGATCTGGGCGAGGATCGCCGGGTCCGCCGCGACCGTTACCGAGTTCTGCTGTGTGTTGGCCGTCACGCGGATCTCGGCGGTCGCGGCCGCCGAAGCCTCGCCCTGCCCCCCGCCCGGCCCGCGGAAGCCGACGTTCGGCCCGCCCTGGCGGTTCTGCTGGTTCTGGTTGCCGCCCGTGCGTCCGCGGTTGGTGCCCCCGAACAGCTCCTCAATGTTCTCCTTGATCGTCTGCGCTTCCTGGTACTTGAGGCGGAAGGTTTCGGTCTGCAGCGCCGCCGCGGAAGGCCGGTCCAGCGAGTTGATCTTGGCCTCGATGCGCTGGAGCAGCGCAATATTGCCCATGATCGCGACCTGGTTGCTCTCTTCGTCGATGGTCATCTTGGCGAAGTCGGGCAGGCCGCCCTTGAGCACCTCACCCATCGCCTTGGCGGTGGAAGACCGCAGGCGGTAGACCTTCTCGGCGAAGTTGCCCAGGTCCTTGCGCTCGAGCGTGGACTCTTCGGGCCCGATCACCGGCACATCCTGCCGCGTGATCTCGGCGATGTCGCGCAGCGAGATCACGTGCTGCGACTCGACGACCGCCACGCCGATCTGCTGGAGCGCCATGAAGACCAGGTCCAGCGCATCCTCCCGCGGAATCGGCCGGTCGTTGATGATCGTCACCTTGCGGTTCAGCACGTCCTGCTGCGGCATCACCACCTTGCCCGTGCTCTCCACGATGAACGGGATGATCTGGTCCACCGAGACGTTGCGGAACCCCAGCGCGGTCGGGTCCCCCGTCACCACCCGGCGCCCGTTGGGCGCCGCGGCCGGCGCGGGCGAAGCCGGGGCCGCCGGCTCGGAGCGCGCGACCGCCGGGGCCGCAACATCAGCGGGCCCATCCTCCGGCTGCCACGCCATCGCGCTGCCCGCGAGCACGGCGATCACCAGGCCTGGGGTGGCCACCGTCCGGAACGTCTGACCGAGAATCTTCACGTGCTGCTCCTCATCCTGCCTTGGGCTGGGGGTTCTTCTGCGCTTCCTGCGGCGTCTGCGGGGGTGGCGGGGGCGGGGGGACGGGCTGCGGCTGCGGCTTCTCGCCCGGCGCCGGGCGGGGCACCACGACCTGCGGGTGCTCGGGCTCCTGGATGGGCGCGTCCGCCGGGCCGGTCACCCGCTCACCCTGGACCGGCTTGCGAACTGCATCGCGTGCTTCAGGCTCTTCGGACCCCGCTCCAGCCGCCCGGCCCGCGCCGTCCCCGCCGCGCTCTGTGCCGACCGCCGAAACCCCGCCGCCGGGGCGGTCCCCCGAAGCCAGCACGGGCTGCGCGCTGGAAGACCCCGCCGACCGCTCCGGATCGCCCTTCTTGATCACGACCTGGTCGCGCGGAAACAGCGGCACCGTAAACCGCTCGCCCCGCCACCTCAGTTCCGCCTCCCACGGCGCCCGCACCGCGAGCACCTCGGTCTGCTCGCTCTCGGGGTCCCCCACCTTCATCTTGCGGCCGTCCTCGAACCACACCGTATCGAGCACCATCGCGATGATGGGCGAGCCGCCGTACGACGTGGGCTTGGGCGGCGGCGGCGGGGGCCCGGGGTCCTCCGCAACTACCTCCGGAGGCCTGGCCGCCGGCGCCCCGGGCGTGATGAACATCGTCCGCCCGTTGATCTGCGCCAGGTGCTTTTCGAACTGCGCCCGCTGCGCCTCGCTGCCCCGGGCCACGTTCCCCGCCGCGTCGGTGTCGGGCGCCGTCGTCAGCACGCCCCGCGTGAAGGACCACAGCGACGCGCCCAGGACCACCACCGCGACCGCGCCGGCGACGGTCGCCAGCACGCCGGCCGGCCCCAGCGTCGAGTACACGGACTTGAATCCCTGCGAACCGCTCATCATCACCCCTTCTTCGCCGCCACCCAGGCCTCGGCCGTGACCGTCGCGTGCACGCTGCGGTCGCCCGCCTCCCGGCCCTCCAGCCGCCGCACCTGCACGCGCGACACGCTGGCGACCACCGGCGTGCGCTCCAGCGCCGCCACGACCGCCGCGACCGCTTCGGGCGGGGCGTCAAACTCGATATCCCGCACGATCCTCACGACCCTGTACTCGTTGCCCATCTTGCTCGTCAGCACCCCCGGCCCCAGCGCCGCGGGCTTGGTGCTGCTCTTGGCGTTGCTCACCTGATGCTCGCGGAGGATCCTGTCAACCGCCTCGTTGAACTGCATCGGGCGCGTGGACTCATCGCCCAGAAACTCGACCTCCCCGAAGTGCCGCATGCCCAGCTCGAGCGTCTGGAGGTGCTTCTGCTGCGACCCGCCCTCCGCCGCGAAGGCCCGCAGCGTCGCCTCGTGGATGTCCGCCCGGTTCGCCAGCGCGTTGGTCCGGTCGATCGCCGGCTCTACCACCAGGAAGTACAGCGCGAACGCGGCCAGGCCGAAGATCGCCCATCGCATTGCCCGGGGCATCGCATTCAGAGACGCCATCAGCTTGCCCATTACTTGGCTCCCCCGGGCGGCGCCGCCGTCGCCTTCTGCATCTGTTCCTTGCACTTGTTGGCCTCTTCGCTCAGCCGCTGCTTGGTCGCGGCGTCCAGTTGCGGGTTCTTCTGCACGTACGCCTGGCGTGACGACCACTCCCGCATCGCGGTGGTGCGGTCCATCTTGGCAATGTCCGCATCCGTCAGCGGCGGCGGGACCGCCGCGGGCTTGACCTCCGCGGGCCGCCGCGACTCGACCTCCGATCGCGCCGGGGCCTCGCCCGATGCACGCGGCTCCGAACGGCGCCGCGGCCGGTCCTCGGTCCGCTCACCCCCCGCCGACACCGTCGCCGTGTTCGACGCGCCCTCGCCGTACAGCCGCTCCGCGAGCGGCCGCTTCGCAAAGTCGCTTTCTTCCGTAAGCTTGACGGGCACGTGCGGGTTCGACATCACCCGCGCCGACAGGTCAAACTCGTAGCCCGAGCCCTTGGCTACCTGCCGCGTGATGGTGACGTTGCCGAAGACCCGCGTCGCGTTGAGGTTGGCCTGGAACTTCGTCAGGTCTTCCGGCGCTTCGGCCGTGCCCTTCACCGCCAGCGCCTGCCCGACACTGAGCGTCAGCGTGCTGACCGTCACGCCCACCGGCGTCGCCGTGGAAACATCGGCCAGCAGCTTGGTCATCGGCCAGCGGCTCCGCTCGAGCTGCTCGTACATCGCCGCCTTCTTCTCCACCCCCTCGCGCCCAACCTTCAGCGTCTTGAGCTTGTCGGCACGCGCCTCCAGCAGCGTGGCCCGCCCGTACGCCAGCCCCATCGGCGCCAGCAGCATGACGACCAGCGCCGCGCCGGTCACCGCCATCGCATTCCGTGGCCGGGCCAGCCACCCCGTCGCCGCCTCCACCGGGCTCCGCCGCGGCCGCGGCGCCTCGGCGTGCAGCCTCGCCAGCGAACGCACCGAGTCCTGGTCAGCCCCCGCCACCATCGCCGCCCCGAGCGCAAGCCCAAACTCATCCAGCCAGCCGCTGTCCTCGCGCACGCCCGCGATGCGCACCTTCAGGTTCGCCGCGGCGCCCGCCTCCAGCAGCAGCCGCTTGCCCGCCGCCGCCAGCAGCGGGCTCTCGGACGCCCCCGGCCCCGCGATCTGCTGGGCCTCGACCACCGCCCGCGCGAACGCCTCGGGCCACGTGTCGCCCGGCTCCTCTACAAGCACCCGAGCCACCGTCCGCTCCGCACCCGGCACGAGCAGGCAGATCAGCCCCTCCGAAGGCTCGCAGTACGCCGCGCCGCGACCAGAATCCCCGCGCAGCAGCGCGAGCGCCGCCACCGGCGTCACCCACACCTCCGGGATGTCCGTGACCGGGGCCGCCGCCTCCACGCCCGGCATCCAACCCGTCAGCAGCGCGGTGCGCTGCTCCGTCAGGCCGCCCGGCAGCACGCCGCCCGCCCGCCGGTGCGGGGGCAGCGTCGCCGGCAACTCAACCTCTGCCATCAGCGCCGCGGCGCCGGCGAGGGCCGCGTCGTCCCCCGAAGGCACCTGCGTACACCGCGCCACCGTCTCCCGCCCCGGTGCGATCCGCACGACCTGCGCCACCTCGTGCTCTTCAAACAGCGGCCGCAACACCACCGCGTCCAGCGACTGCAGCGTGCGGGATTCCACGATCTCCCACCGGTCGCGCCGGCGCGCGATCAGCAGCCGGTGCCGCCCTTCCTGCTGGTGCAGCACGGCGATACCGCCGTTGGGCTTGCCGGCTCGGGGGCCGTTGCGGGCCGGGTTGGCCGTCGCGGGCTTCATCGGATTCGGACCTCCTTGACCACCACCGGAACCGTCGACCGGTCCAGCGTAACCATCATCTCGACTTCGAGCCCCGTCCGCTCGTCGCGCCCGCGGGAGTTCACCGTGTACACATTCGACCGCGTGCAGAACAGCTGATACACCGTCGCGAGCTGCTGCCGAGTCATCCCAGGGACTTCCATCAGGTCCATGATCGTCGCGAACCCGTCCGCCCGCCCCGACCGCTCCGCGATGATCGCGTCCGCCATCTCGTCGCCGATCTCGGGGATGTACCGCAGCACCTCCGCCGGGCACGTGTTGATGTTCAGCTTGCCCGGGATCGGCCCGGTCGATTCCTCGGCCCCGATCTGAGTCTCCTCCAGCAGCAGCCCCAACTGCTCGTTCGTCAACGCCTCAACCCGCGGCTGGGGGCCCGAGGCGTTGGTCGCCGCCAGCCGCCGCAGGTCCCGCACGATGAAGTCCGCCAGCGTCGCGTTGGGGTTGTTCGTGAGGTACGTCTGGATCGCCGCGGCCTGGTCCGCCGTGGCCTGGATCCGGCTCGCGATGTCGCCCTCATCGGCGGTGGTCAGGTCAAGCCGCGCTTCCCCCGAGGCCCCGAGCCCCCCGTCCTGGCTGATCGCCGTGAGCACGCCCGACCAGCCCATGTCGAGCACGCCGTCCGCGTTGTCCGGCGGCCAGGTCGCCGAGCCGTCGTTCTCGTTGGGGTCGAGGATGCCGTTGAGGTTCCAGTCCTCGCCGCGGACATCGGCGGGTGACGCCCCCGCGATCAG
The DNA here is from genome assembly GCA_023434205.1 of Planctomycetota bacterium. Taxonomy (GTDB): domain Bacteria; phylum Planctomycetota; class Phycisphaerae; order Phycisphaerales; family UBA1924; genus JAEYTB01. Next base: position 28,416 of record JAEYTB010000218.1, read on the forward strand.
CTCCAGCTCCGCGATGGACTGGAGCGGCCCGTTGCGCGCGAGGTAGCTGTTGGGCAGGCTCAGGTAATAAGCCGACTCGGCCCCCATGGGGTTGGGCTCGTCGTCACCATCGATCCAGTCCAGCACCGAGTCGATGACGTCCTCGGTCATGATCGGCTCGATCGCCAGGAGCTGCGCCGCCGACATGCGGTTGATGTTCAGCTTGGCGTGCGCATCCGCAGGCCCCAGCACCTCCTGCTTGTTCTCGTTCGTCGCGATGCGGTACGACGCCTCCACCAGCGAGCCCTCGGCCACCGCGACCATCTCGTCGAGCACCTTGAACGCGTCCGCCGAATCCGGGTTCAGCGTCGCGAACTCCAGCCGCGCGATCGTCGCCTCAACCCCCGCCCGCGCCGCCCACTGCGCCCGCACCCGGGCCAAACTCTCCCGCCCCGCCGCGGCCTGAGAGAACGCCGACGCCTGGATCATCGTGATGATCACCGCCGCGATGATCACAACGCCGAACACCACCACCGTTGCAAAGCCGCGCCGGGCACGCCTCATCGCGCACCCCCCGGCATCGCGGCCCCGCCCTCGGTCGCCGTGTCCTCAGACTCCTCGTCCTCCGGCGTGGGCGGCGGGATGGGAACGCGGTCGATCGCGACGACACGCGTCGCCGTCGCGGTCGCCCGGCCGTCATCAGACATCGCCGTGACGAGCACCTTCACCGCGTGCGGCATCCCGTCGGAGTCCGAGTCCCAGCTCTCCAGCCATTCCCCGGTCTGGTCCGTCGCGACGATGCTCAACGCCACCACCGACCCCGCGATGGGCGTCGCGATCCCGCCCCCGTCGATGTAGTCGTCCAGCCCGATATCCATCCGCCGCCACAGGGCCTCGCGTCCATCGGCCCCCGGCTGGATGCGGTACTGCACCTCGTACTCGTCGCCCTCGGGCTCCGTGTCCACGCCCCGCAGCGGCCGCTGCGAGTTCATCAGCACCAGCACCTCATCGCGCTCCATGCCCGGCCCGCCCCCGTTCGTCACGCTCAGCTTCTGCTGCAGCGGGTCGCTCCGCCGCAGGGCCGTCGTCAGGTCCAGACCAATCCGCGCCGCGGCAGTGTCCGCCCGCTGGAACGCCTGCTGGTGGGCGCGAGAGTCGTTGCGGGCGCGGTACATCTGCGCGATCGCCGTCGCCGTCGCCGTGGCAACCAGAACCCCCACCATCGTCGCCACGAGCAGCTCGACGAGCGTAAAGCCGTGGCGGGAAGATGGACGCGCACCGTTCAGGCAAGTCTCCTTTAGTAACCCCGCACCGCGGGAACGTCGGGCCGGCGGTCGGGGTCCGGGTCATCGCCCAGCCGCGCAGCGATCATCGTCTCGACCGACGCAGACTGCGGCCGCCCGCCGTCCATCCACGTCACGGTCGCGAGCACCCGGTACGCATCGCCCGACTGGCCCCCGCTCAGCTCAATCTGGTACCGGAAGTGCTCGAACGGCGGCTCGCAGGGCCCCTCCAGCGCGTGCTTGCTCCCATAGTCGTCCGGCCCGAACGCCAGCACCAGGTTCAGCTGCGCATCCAGCAGCATCGCGGCGGTCTGCAACTGCTGCCCCTGCCGCTGCGACGCCATCGCCCGCCCAGTCATGCTGATCAGCGTCATCAGCGACACGCCCAAAATAATCGTCGCGACGAGGATGTCCACCAGGATCACCCCCGGCCTGCCCCGTCCTTGTCCTCCGCGGCGGCTCACCATGCGGCGCTCCCCGCCCCGCCGGCGTCCAGGTCGATGGAGTGATCGAACAGGCCCGAACCGCTCCCCGGCCCCACTACCGCCTGGTCCGCGTGGGCGGGCAGCTCGATCGTCCACTGCTCCTTGGCCCGGGCGTCGGTCAGCGAGACCTTGTACGACGCACGCCGCACCCCGGGCGTGAACTCAAGCCGGAACGACGCCGGGTCCATCGCCGCCCCGTCAGCCTCGACCGCCGCCACCACCGCGTCGCCCAGCCGCACCGCCGGCGCCAGCCGGTCCACCCGCCAGAACGCCGGCGAACCCCCCTCGCTGGACTCGGTCACCAGCGACAGGAGCACGATCTGGTGCGTCGCCTCGTCGTACGTCACGCACACCTGCTGGCTCGTCAGCGCCTCACGCCGCGCCGCCACCGACAGCAGGTCGCCCGTCGACACCGCCGCGGCACGAACCTGCCGCCCGCCCGCATTGAGCACCCGCGGCATGGCAAACCCGGCGACCACCGCCAGTATCACGACGACCACCACCACCTCAACGAGGCTGAACGCGCGGGGCGGGATGGGTCGGGTCGTGGTCACTGGTCGCTCGTCGGCTCACCGCTTGCCGTGGACGATGTCCTCGTTCTCCTCGTTCCCGCCCGGCTGGCCGTCCTTGCCGTAGCTGACAATGTCGAAGTCGGCGTTCACGTTGCCGGGCACGACCAGCATGAAGTAGTTGCCCCACGGGTCGCGCAGGTCGTTCTCGTTCTGGACGTACGGCCCCTTCCACAGGGTCTCGTCCACGTTCGAGGGCCGCTCCACGAGGATCGTGATCGGCGCCCCCGGCTCGGGCATGCCGCAGTCGTTGGCGTAGAGCTGCATCGCCGTGAACAGCGACGCCGCGTTCGCCTTCGCCACCGACTTGCGGCTCTCGCCCACCCGCCCCAGCAGCCGCGGCCCGATCACCGCCGCAAGGATCCCCAGAATGACCACGATCACGATCACCTCGATGATCGTGAACCCGCTCCGCTTGCCGCTTCTCGAACGCTTCATGTCTTCCTTCCCACTCTCAAAGGGCCCTCACAGGCCCGACACGCCGCTCTGGAACTCCAGCAGCGCCAGCATGATCGCCATCACCACAAACCCGACCACGCACGCCAGCAGCACCACCAGGATCGGCGGCAGCACCGTCGTGAACAGCTTGATGCTCATCTCCGTGCGGTCCTCGAACGCCCGCGCCGCCTGGGTCAGCAGTTCGTCCAGGCGCCCCGACCGCTCGCCCAGGTTCACGATTTGAACCAGCATCGGGGGGAAGTAGCTGCTCTTCTCCATCAGCTCGGCGATGGTCTTGCCCGCCGCGACCTTCTCGATCACGCCATCGACCACCTGCTCCATCGCCTTGTTGCCCAGCGTCCCCTTGGTCACGCGCAGGGCCATGATCACCGGGATCCCCGACGAGGTCAGCGTCCCCAGCGTCCGCGTGAACCGCGCCACCGCCACATCCCGCAGCAGCCGGCCCACCACCGGCAGGCGCAGCAGCTGCGTATCAACCTTCAGCCGCCCCTCGGGCGTGCGGTAGTACCTCACCCCCGCCCACACCGCCACCACAATCGACGGAATGATCAGCCACCAGTACCCAGCGAAGAAGTCCGCCATGCCCTGCACGACCCGCGTCGGCCAGGGAAGGGTCGACACGCCCCCGGCAAACTGCTTGAGCAGCTGCGGCACGATGAACGTCACGACCACGATGATCGCGCCGATCACCAGCACGCCCAGGATCATCGGGTACAGCGTCGCCCCAAGCAGGCTCCGCCGAAGCTTCACATCTTTGTCCAGCAGGTCCGCCGCCTGCATCAGCACTTCCGCCATCCGCCCGGACATATCCCCTGCCCGCGTCATGTTGATCGTCAGCTCGCCGAAGGGCGGCCCCCACGCCGCCATCGCGTCCGCCAGGCTCTTCCCGTGCTCCACCTGCTCGATGATGAACTCGAGCATCGCCTTCTGCTTCGGGCTGCGCCCCTGCCGCGCAATGGTCCGCAGCGACTGGATCAGCGGCAGCCCCGCCTGCACCGCCGTCGCCAGCTCCCGGATCAGGTTCGCCATCTCCGACAGCGACATCACCCGCCCGCGCCCCGGCATCACCGCGGGGGTCGAACCTCCCGGCCGCACCGCACCGCCCGCTACCTGCTCCAGCGACGTCGGCGTCTCGCCTCGGCGCATCAACTCTCGCACCGCGGCAGCCCGGTCCACGGCGTCAAGGGTCGCCGCGGGCCGCCCATTGCTCGACAGCGTGCGGTACGCAAAGGTGGGCATCAGACACCCGCCCCGCCGACGCTCTCGTCAGCATCCTGCGTGGCGCGGAGCACCTCTTCCACGGTCGTCATCCCCAGCCCGGCCTTGAGCATCCCGTCCCGCCGCATCGTGACAAAGCCCGCCGGCAGCGTCTGGGCCGTCTCCACCGAGCCAAGCCGCTTCGCGATCGCCTGCCGCATCGGCGTGTTCGTCAGGATGACTTCGTAGAATCCCAGCCGCCCCCGCATGCCCATGCCGTTGCACTTCTCGCACCCGCTGCCGCGGAAGCACTGCCCGTTCGCAAAGAACGTCATCTCCACCGGCGCCAGGCGGTGCTTGACCTCCTCGGGCAGCGGCATCGGAACCTTGCACGCCGGGCACACGCGCCGCCCCAGCCGCTGCGCCAGAATCCCCTCCAGCACGCTGCTGAGCAGGAACGGCTCGACGCCCATGTCCAGGAGCCGCCCCGCCGCGCTCACCGCGTTGTTCGTGTGCAGCGTCGAGAACACCAGGTGGCCCGTGAGCGCGGCACGCACGGCGATCTCCGCCGTCTCGCCGTCGCGGATCTCGCCCACCATGATGACGTCGGGGTCCTGCCGCAGGATGCTCCGCAGCCCGTTGGCGAAGTCCAGCCCTCGCTTGGGGTTCACCGGGATTTGGTTCACGCCCGCGAGCTCGTACTCCACCGGGTCCTCGATCGTGATGATCTTTAGCGTGGGGTCGTACAGCTTGCTCAGCGCCGCGTACAGCGTCGTCGTCTTGCCGCTGCCCGTGGGCCCGGTGACGAGCACCATGCCGTGGGGCAGGTCGATCAGCTTCTGCATCGCGTTGCGATCAGGCTCGCGCATCCCCAGCGCCACGAGGTCGAGGTTGATCGCCTCCTTGTCCAGGATGCGCATCACCACGCTCTCGCCGTACAGCGTGGGCACCGTGCTGACGCGGATGTCGATCTTCCGCCCCTCAAACCGCAGCGAGATGTGCCCATCCTGCGGGGCGTACCGCTCGGCGATGTTCATCCCCGCCATGATCTTGATTCGGCTGGTGATCGCCGGCTGCAGGTGCTTGGGCGGCGGCTCGCGCTCCACCAGCACGCCGTCGATCCGGTACTTGACCGCCAGCTTCTTCTCAAAGGGCTCAACGTGGACATCGCTGGCCCGCTCCCTGATCGCCTCCAGGATGATCAGGTTGACCAGGTTGATCAGCGACGGCTGCTCGGCCATCCGGTGCAGGTCGTCCGCCTCGATCGCCTCGAGGTTCGTGACCAGGTCATCCTCTTCCGCCTCGCCCCCCGACAGCCGCGCCGCCATCTGCGCCGCGGTGATGCCGTGGACCTCCCGCAGCAGCTCGGCGAACGCCTCCGGCGCGATCCCCACGCGCGTGACCGGCCTGCCCGAGAACACCGACACCTCGTCGCTGGCCAGCAGGTCCGTGGGGTCCAGCATCGCCACCAGCAGCCGCCCGCTGGCAAACGCGTAGGGAATCGCCCGCAGCCGCACCGCCTGATCGCCCGGCAGCAGCCCCGACGCCGCCGGGTCCACCTCCGGCTTCTGTGCCAGCACAGGGGGGCCCTGCACCGGCGGCGGGGCGCCGCGGTCCTCGGGTCGGCCGGCGGGAGTGTGCTGGGTCGTCGAGATAGCCGTCATTCGTCCTGAACTTCCTGACTGTTCGATCGGGGACTCGGTCATTCGTCGTCGGGCATCATGTCGAACCAGGGGTTCGCGCCCCTGTCGTTCTGCGGCGGCGGCGTCACCTTGACCCGCTGCTCCTCGGTGAGCAGCGCTTCCAGCCGCTCCTTCGTGCGGGCCTCCAGTTCCTTGCGGGCCTGGCGGGCGTCGTTGACGTCCTTGTTGAGGTCGGTGCGGGTCCCCTGGATGGAGGCCATCATCACCGCCAGGGCGCCCCCGCCCTTGTCGTCGCGCTCTTCCATCGCCCTCGCCCACCGCTCGTTGGCCGCGTCCAGCTCGCGCAGCAGCGACTCCTTGATCGACGCGACCTCCGTCCGCTTGGCCGCGTCCAGCTCCGTCAGCTTCTCCGTGTTCTCGATCATCGTCAGGACCGGAACCTTGCGGTAGATCCTCGGGAACGCCCGCGCCCTGAACTCCTCGTCAAAGCGGGCCCGCGAGGGCTCGTCCATCAGCATCCCCAGCTTGCGGGCGTACTCCTTGTTGGTCTCCCGCATGTCCTTCGCGATCGGGTAATACTCCTTGAAGATGTTCTCCCACCGCGCCATGTCCATCATGTTCGCGTTGGTGTCGTACATCTTCTCCTCGACCTCTTTCTGCAGGCGGTCGTACGCCAGCAGGTGCTTGTCCATGTCCTGCTCGTACCGCTCCAGCGTCGTCGCGAACTCCGCGTTGTCCGCCGGAACCGCCCGCACCCGCTCCACCACCCGCGTCAGGTCCACCGCCGAGCCGCTCACCATCGCCATCCGCATGTGCTTGTCGCGCCGGCGGTGCTGCTCCACCCGGTGCCAACGGGCGAGCTGCTCATCCGTCAGGGCCAGCTTCAGGTCCCCCATGAACGCCTTCTCGAGCTGCTCGTTCTTCTCGCCGAACGCCTTCGCAAACTTCACCGCGTCCCGCTGCATCGCCGCGATGTCCGCCGTGTCCGCAAACTTCTCCTGCAGCGACCGCATGTCCGTCTGCATCTTCTGGACCGCCGCCTCGTGGTCCTTGCGGTAGCCCTCGTACAGGTTGGTCAGGACCTCCTTCTGGTCCTTGTCCAGCATCAGGATCTTGGTGAACTCGTCCACGCTGCGCCGCGAAATGACCCCCGTCATCCCCGGCCCCATGCCCCCCATCCCCATCTGGGCCTGCGCGGGCGCGGCGGTCACCAGAACCACCGCCCCCACCGCGAGGGTGCAGGCAAGGCGGGCCAGTCGTGCTGTAAAGCGGCGGATCATCGGCGTTCTCCTTGTGGAGCGAGCCCCCGGCTCGCCCTCCAGTATAAACGAAGCGTCGCCCGCCCTGTTACAGACCTCGAACGGTCCCCGATCATCCTGCGACCCGGGCCACCCTACGCCGGGTGGGCCTGCTTACCTGCGGATCATCAGCATGTCCTGCGCAAAATCGACCATCTCAGCCTCACCCTCGCCGGGCTTGGGCTTGATCGCGGCCTGCTGGGCGTCGCTGAGAGTTGTACGGATTTTCTCCCTCGCCTTCTCATCCAGTTCCCGGCGTGCCTTGCGAGCCTCCCGCAGCGGCTCGGGCTCGTCCTGCGTCCGCATCACCATCTGCGCCCCGCCCGGCCCCGCAATCATGCCCGCACCCGCCCCGGTCTTGTCCGCATCCGCGATCGCCGCGGCCCACGCGTCATTCACCGGACGCGAGTCACGCTCGTACGCCGCCTTCAGCTCCGTCAGCGCCGCCCGCTGCTCGCCCGTCAGGTCCGTCAGCGTCAGTGCCTTGTCGATGTCCCGCACGATCGGCGACTTCCGGTACACCTGCGGGAAGGTCGCCTCCCGCACCGCCCGCCTGAACGCCGCCTGGTAGGTCTCGGGCAGCACCGCCTCGATCCGCCGCGCGAACCGCTCGTTCACACCCTTGATCCGCAGCCCCGCATCGCGCGCGTCCGCCATCGACTTGCGCAGCGCCTCCATATCCGTCGGCTCGCCGGGCTTGAACACCGGCGCACCAGACCGCAGCTGCTGCCTCGCCTTGATCTGCCCATCCATATCGGTCTCGTACTCGTCCAGCGAGGGGCTCACCGCCGCGAACGCGTCCGCCGGCAGCTTCAGGTTCCGGACGATCTCGATCAGGTCCAGCCCCTCGCCCGCGATGCCGCCCGGCCGCAGCTCCGTCTCGCGCCGGCGCATCCGCTCGACCCTCACCCAGTTGGCCTCCTGCGTAGCGTCACTGCACAGCATCCGCAGGTCGTCAAACAGCGTCTTCTCGAGCTTGCGGGTCTTCTCGCCGAACTCCTTGCCGATCGCCGGGAACTTCTCGACAAACACGGAGTGGTCCCCGCTGTCCTGTGCGCTGCGGTTGATCTCCTCGATCGCCTGGCCGCGGGCCTTCTGAACCTCCTTGTAAGCGGCCATGTACCCCTCGTGGATCGCCAGCGCCGAGTCCCGCTGGTCGGTGCTGAACCCCAGCAGCTCGGCGTACCGCTCGATGCTGCGGCGCTGAACCGCCCCGACCCCGCCCCCGACACCCTCGCTCATCGTGACCATGACGCGCTCGGCACGCTGCGCCCGGGCCTCGCCCGCGCTCGCCGCAAGCACGCCCGCCGCGATGATGACCGAACCGCCGACCCCGCACAGCACGCGCTCGAAGCTCATGGTTGTTCTCCCGGGTGAATTGGCGCACAGAACCGCGCGCCCTGCCGACCCGGGGAGATGCGCCGCCCACAAGCTTCCGTCGCGGTGCTCAACGACTGCTCCTGCAGCTACCTACCGCCCCGCCCCCTCCCCGGTGGCGGTCAATCCTCAGTTCTCCTCATCACGCCCGCGCCGCCGGTCCCCGCCCCGGCGATCCTCCTCCTCCGGCCGCGGCAGCTTGGCCGCCTGCTCCGCCGTCAGGACTTTCCGCAGGGCCTCCGCCGTCGTGCGGCTCAACTCCCGCTTCTCCCGCCGGAGCTGCCCCGCCTCCGACTCCTCGCCCTGCCCGCGCCCCCGCATCATGTTCCCGATGTTAAAGCTCATCTCCTGAGCCTCGATCGCCGCCGCGAGCTTGTCATTGATCGCAGCGGTCGCCTTGTCGTGGCTGGCCCGCAGCGCCTCCACCCGCTCCTTCTGCTCCGGCGTCAGGTCCCGCAGCTTGGCCGCAACCTCGATCTGGTCACTCACCTGCGCCGGCCGGTACACATCCGGGAAGCTCGCCCGCTTGAACCCCGCCGCGAACGCGCTCCGCTGCTCGTCCGTCAGGGCGTTCTCGATCTGGCGGGCGTACTTGCGGTTCACGTCCCGCACCTTCACCGTCAGCTCGCGACCCTCCTCGATCAGCTTCTGGATCGCCTCAAAGTCCCCCTCCCGCCGCAGCTCGCCCATCCGGGAAAACTGCTTCTCCTGCCAGTCATTCCGGCGGATCAGCTCGCGGTCGAGCTCCACCTCGTACTGCTCCAGGATCGGCCGCACCGCCCCCGCGTCCACCTTCGTCTCTTCCACCAGGTTCACCAGGTCCACCCGCTCCCCGCTGATGAACCCGCGCCGCATCGACGACTCCCGCCGCTGCATGCGCTCAACCGTCGGCCACTTCTGAGCCTGCTCGGGCGTCAGGACCGACTGCACATCCTGCGCGAACGTCTCGTCCTGCTTGCGGCGCGCGTCGCGAGTCTCGCGGATCGCCGTCTGCATCTTCTCCATCAGGCCCTCGCGGTCCTCGCTCTCCCGCATCTCCTGGCCCAGCGTCCGCATCGTCTCGCGACCCTTCTCCGTGGTCGCCCGCGCCTGCTCCGCGTAGCCCTCGTGGAGCATCTTGATCGTCGCCTTCTGGTCCGCGGTCAGCCCCAGCACCTCCGCGTACTTCTCGACCTGCCGGGTCGTGACAGGGGCCGTCATGTCCCCGACCATCCCGCCCATTCGGCCCCCGCCCCAGTTCCCGGGCCCCCCGCGGTCGTTCTCCTGCCGCGGCTGACGATTCTCCGGCTGCCGCTGGGCCTGCTGACGCCCCTGCCCCAGGGCCGTCCCCGCCGTCGCCACCAGCAGCGCAACGCCCAGAACCACGGAGGAAGTACGCCGCAAACTCTTGCCATTCATGTCTTTAGCTCCTCAAGCCCGCCCTCGATGGGCCGCGCGAACGCCATGCCATAGCCGACCCCGAGCGGGGCCGCAGCCCCGGCTCAACGCCGCCCTCCCATCCCGTATTGCCCGATCTCCGCGCTTTGTCACCGCGGCCCCACCCCGCGCTTCATCCCCGAGTCCGTCTCCACCGGCGGGGGCACGACCTCCCCGAGGTCAATGACCGCCCCGTCCGGCTGGTAGTAGTCCACATTCAGCCTCCCCCCGGAGCCCACACTCGTGAACACCACGCACGCCCGCCCCGACCGTGCCGCGTAGGCCAGGTCCCCCGGGCTCGGACCCGCGTACTCCCCGTTCCGCTCCCGCTGCACGTGCAGGTGGTAATGCGCCAGCGCGAGGTCGCTCGCCGCGATCATGTCCTCAGAGGCCACAAACCGCTGGTCGCCCTGCCGCTGCCCCGGCCGAGGCGGGTAGAGCACCGCCACCCACTCCTCCCTCACCACCTCCCCCAGGCCCAGGTTCTTCCGCAGCAACGCCCCGCCATACTCCGTGGTCGTGTCCCGCCTGTCCAGCACCGCCTGCGAGGCCACGGCACGCACCACCGTCGGCTGCCGCACCACCTCATCAATCACCAGCACCGTCAGCAGGTCCGCCCACGACAGCTTGGGCCCCCAGTGCTCCAGCCGCTCCCGCACCCGGTACTGCCCGCTCTCGATCTCCCGCTGGTGCATCGTCCGCCCCTTCAGGCGGTCGCGCAGCGTGGCGAGCAGCTCCCCGCGCGAGGCCCCCAGCCACTCCGGGCGAGTCGCCGCGGCCCACCGCACCACCTCCGCGTGCCGCACGTGCAGCAGGCCAACATCCGGCAGAGCCTGGACCGCCCGGCTCGCCTGCTCCCACCACACCGCGTTCGCCGGCTTCTTGGGATCGAGCAAGCTCCCCACCCAGCGAAGTTCCTCCCCCGTCAGCGGCATCGCCCGCAGGTCCCGCACACTCCGCCGGATATGCGCCACCGCGCCGCCACCGGCCTCGCCCGCATCCTCCGGCAGCGATTCGATCATCCGCACACGCCGCTCCCCGTCCCGGTCCAGCCGCGCCAGCAGGTCCCACGCGTCAACCCGCGTCCGCTCCGTCCAATCCACGCCGTACGTCCGCTCCGCCGCGGGCGGGTTCAAAAACGTCTCGAACGCCACCGCCTCAACGTCCTTCCCCCCCGACAGCTTGACGATCGCCTCCCGCTCTGGCCGCTCCTCCTCTGTCACGCCGCCGATCCACCCGATCGACTCCACCGACCTCGCATAGCTCCGCACCAGCGACGGCACCGCATCCGTCCACCCGCGGTCCACGCACACGCGGCACAGGTAAATCAGCACCGCCAGGTTCTTCTCCTTGGCGATCAGCAGCTTGACCATCTCGCGGCTTTCCGCCTGCACGGTGGGGTCGGGGTCGTCGATGAGCGCACCCAGCGCCGCCATCCGCAGTTGCTGCGGCTCGCTCACCGTCCACACGATGTCCTTCAGCACCCGCCGCGTCGTCGCCGCCCGCGTCGCGTCCGTCTGCGCCAGCTCCCTCGCCGGCCCCACGGCGTCCGCACGCGCCCGCGCCGACAGCCCGCGGTTCGCGACATCCAGCAGCGGGTCCCCCCCCTGCTTGCTCGGGGAGCAGCCCGCCACCACCGCCAGCAGCGCGCCGGCGCCCAGACGCGTCATCCATGACTTCATGCCGCGAGTGTAACTCCGCCGCCCCCCACCGTCAGACCCCGCCGCCCGTGCCCTTCGGCGTTGTCCCACCTACCATCCTCCCGATGCCCCAGACCACCCCATCGCCCGCCCAACCGCCCCTCCGCGAGCGGGTCTCACGGGTGCTCAACCTCATCCGCCCCGCGGTGCAGTCCGACGGCGGAGACCTGGAACTCGTCGACATCACCCCCGAGGGCGTCGTCCAGATCCGCCTCCACGGGGCCTGCGTCGGGTGCCCGTCCAGCACCATGACCCTCCAGGTCGGGATTGAGCGCAACCTGAAAGCCCATGTTCCCGAGGTGTCCGGCGTCCGAGCGGTGACCTAACCCACGCCGCCCAAGCCACCTACAAAGGGTCTCCCCCTCCTGGCCCCCTCCCACCCGGCCGGGTCATCCCGACCCCCAATGTGCTTAATTCTGCTTCCCCCCTCCCGCCCGGCGTGGTATAAACCCGGTGGTGGCGGTCGTGGTGACCGTGCGGGTTGAGCGTCAGGTGGACGGCGACGCCCAGGATGGGAGCACAGCCATGTTGGTGATCACGCGGCGTGAGGGTGAGGAAGTCGTCATCGGCGACCCGAAGAACCCCATCGGCGTTGTACGCATCGCCTCGGTCAAGGGCGAGCGGGTCCGCATCGCCTTCGACTTCCCCCGCGACGTCCAGATCAATCGGCGCGAAATCGCCGAGCAGATCGCCGCCGCCGCACCGGAAATCGCCGGCAGCATCAAGCCCGCGGCAGCGAGCGTCTGATGCCCGCCGATAGACCGTAACCCCATGACTTTCGCCGACCGTCTGCGCGTCCAGCCCGGCAGCACGTGGCGCACCTCCGACACCGCCACCGACGAAACGCTCGGCCTGAGCAAACAGGAGGGCGAGTCCCTCCACGCCGCGAACGTCGCACGCCTCCCCGACTTCTCCGAGCTGCTCTGGGCCGACAACCGCTACGCCCTGCTCATCGTCCTCCAGGGCATGGACACCGCCGGCAAGGACGGCACCATCCGGCGGGTTATGTCCGGCATCAACCCGCGCGACTGCCGCGTGACGAACTTCAAGAAGCCCACCGAGGAGGAGCTCGAGCACGACTTCCTCTGGCGGGTTCACGCCGCCTGCCCGCGCAAGGGTGAGATCGGCATTTTCAACCGCTCCCACTACGAGGACGTGCTGGTGGTGCGCGTACACAACCTCGTTCCAGAGCAGGAGTGGTCCCTCCGCTACGACCACATCAACGAGTTCGAGCGCGTGCTCGCCGAGAACGGCACCCGCATCCTCAAATTCTTCCTCCACATCAGCAAGCAGGAGCAGAAGGAACGCCTCGAGGCCCGCCTCGCCGACCCCGTCAAGAACTGGAAGTTCGAGCCCGCCGACCTCGACGAGCGGAAGAAGTGGGACGATTACCAGCGTGCCTACGAGGCCGCCATCACGCGCTGCAGCACCGACCACGCCCCCTGGCACATCATCCCCGCCGACAAAAAATGGTTCCGCAACGCGGCGGTCTCCAGCATCCTGGTGGAGACCCTCGAGTCCATGAAGCTGCGGCCGCGCCCGGCCCGCTACGACCTGTCCAAGCTCCGCGTCGTCTGAACTACTTCACGATCAGAACGCGCGGGCTCGTCAGAACCACCGGCGACTCGCGGAGCTGCATCAGCGCCGTCAGCGTCGGCTCGATCTGCCCCCACGCCCGCTCGCCCACCAGCTCGCGCACCGCCGCGAAGAGCTGGGTCTTCACCGGCTGCTGGAACAGCGACGGGGCGCTCACCCCGCCCATGCCCGACAGCGCATCCTCGAGCACCTCGCCCAGCGACTTGGGCGCCGGGTAGTCCAGCACGCCGTAGCTTTCCAGCCCGCACGACTTGGCCAGCGAGGCGATGCAGTCGTCCAGCCCGCCCACCTCGTCGGCCATCTTCAGCTCAACCGCCTTATCGCCCGTGAACAGCCGGCCCTCCGCCGTAGCAGACAGATCAATGCCCCCGCGACCCTGCTCCACGCGGCTGGTGAACAGCGCGTACGTCTGCTTCATCTTCACCCGCACCAGCTCCTGGTCCTGCGCCGACCACGGCGCCCCGCTCGCGAACATCGCCGCGCGCGGCCCCCGCGCCCGCGGCACCACCCGCACCTTCGCCCAGTCGTACAGCCCCTGCATGCTCAGCTTCCCGCCGACCACGCCGATCGAGCCCACGATGCTGCTGGGGTTGACATAGATCTTTTCACCCGCGACCGCGCAGTAGTACCCGCCGCTGGCCGCCATGTCCCCCACGCTCACCCACACCCGCTTCTTGTCCGCCACCCGCCGCAGACCCTGCCAGATCACCTCGCTGGCCGTCGCCGAACCGCCGGGCGAGTCGATCCGAACCACCACACCCTTGATGAGGTCCTCCTTCAGGATGTCCTCCAGCGCGTTGCGGATCGTCCGGCTGCCCACCTGCCCCTCGCCGCCCATCAGCCCGCCCGGCTTGCTGTCGCCGTCGACGATCGCGCCGTTGATGTGCAGCACCGCGATCGTGGGCTTCTTGGGCTTGTGGTCCGGCTGCTTGGTGAAGATGCTCATCATCGCGAAGGGGTTGGCGTCGATCTTGGGGGCCTCGCCCGTCAGCGAAACCTTCCGCCACTCGATCCCCCGACCGTCCAGCCGGCTCTCCAGGTGGTTCGTCAGGTTCGACAGGTCCACCTGCGCATCCAGGAGCCCGACCTTCACTCCGTCCTTGGCGTCCGCCAGCCACGCCGTCTCCATCGCCTCATCAAGCTTCTTGTCCGTCAGCCCGCGCCCCTTCAGGATTGGCTTGCGGATATTCGCGTACATCGAGTCCAGGAGCTGGTTGATGTTGCTGTCCCACTCGCGGCTGGGCGCATTGCGCGACATCTGCTCCGCGGCCCCCTTGTAGTCGCCCACCTGCACAAAGTCGGCCTTCAGCCCGATCCACGACAGCGTGTCCGCCAGGAACATCTCCTCCACGTACAGCCCCGGCAGCGAAATCGGCCCGCCCGCCTGCGCAATCATCTCGTCGGCGTAGGACCCCAGCATCAGGTCCGCCGTCCCGTACGCCTCCGAGAACACGAACACCTTCTTTCCCGCGCCCCGCACCTTCCCCATCGCCGCGCCGATCTCCTGCACCTGCGTCGCGGAAAGCTCCGCGTCCTTCAGGCGGATCAGCACGCTGTCCGTGCGGTCGCTCTTCGCCGCGTCGTGCAGCGCCCCCACGATCGCGCTCAGCGTCGGGCTCTGGCCCCCGCCCATCAGCCAGTCCAGCGGCCCGGGCGCGCTCAGCGGCGACCCTTTGATCTCGATCATCGCCACACGCGCCTTGCCCGCCGGCGCCGCCGCCGCGGCCGGCGCGGCCCCATCGGCCTGGGCCAGGGCCGGGGCCGACCCCAGCCCGCAGGCGAGCACGAGAAGAAGAGCACGGGCAACAGACGTCGTGGGCATGCGCATCATCCTCAATGGCCCCGCACCACGCGTGGGCCTCACCAGAGCTTATTCGCCGGACCCGCCCCCGGGTTACTCATACCCGAGCTTCTCCAGGTCTTCCTCCGACAGCCCGAACTGGTGGCCGATCTCGTGCAGGAGCGTCACCCAGATCTCCTCGTACACACCCTCCTCCGCCTCATCCCCCCGCCAGCCCCCCGCCTGCTTCAGGATCCCGTCCCGGAACAGAAAAATGTCCGACGGCAGCTGCCCCGTGTTGTCCACGGGCGCCTCCGTGAACGCCACGCCCGTGTGCAGCCCGCACAGCGAGTCGCTCTCCTCGGCCTCCTCCGGCGTCACGACCCCCTCCTCCCGCAGCTGCGCCAGCAGCTCGTGGGTCGGCCGGTCCTCCACGATCACCGGCACCTCGTCCAGCAGCCGGCGAACGCCCTCGGGGAGGTTCTCAATAACCTCCTCCACCAGTCCATCAAACTTTTCCTGCTCCTGCGGGCTCATGCTGAGTGGTTCCCTGTGTGCATCCGGGCTCCTGGCGGTTCCTCGAACAACGCTTCCAAAGACAACGGCGGCTGGAGCACCACCCGCCGGATCCGCCAGCAATCAACGAACACCCCAACCAGCCCGATGGTAAACAGCGCCGCCCCCGCCAGGATCAGCGCCTGCCCCAGCAGCAGCAGCGTCTCCGCCGGCTGCATCCGCCGCGCCAGCAGGCACAGCCCGTCCCCCGCCATCGACACCGCCAGCACCGACACCAGCGCCAGCAGCGTCTGGCGGTCCACCCGCCCCTGCCGCAGCAGCACCGACCGCGCCGCCAGCAGCCTCGCATTGGACCGGACCCCCAGCACGATCAGGATGATCAGCGCCTGCACGACCAGCCCCAGGACATTCCGCACATCACTCGTGAACGCCCACCGCCCCAGCCCTCCGCTGCTCCCCGCGTACCACTCCACGATCACCAGCTTCCACAGCACCAGGCACAGCGGGATGTACCACAGCACCGCTAGCACCGCCCCCCGCCGCGACCGCGCCGGGATCCCGGGGTGCGGGTTCACCAGCGCCCCCCCCCCCCCCCCCCCCCCCCCCCCCCCCCCCCCCCCCCCCCCCCCCCCCCCCCCCCCCCCCCCCCCCCACCCCGAAAAAAAACGGAAAAAACGGAAAAAAACAAAAAAACAAAAAAACAGCCGCGCCGTTCGCGTCAACACGTCGACCGTCGCGTCGACCGTCGCGGATGCGTGTGCACGGGTGTTTTTGGACAGGTCTCGGTTGCTTGACAGCAGTCGATCGACGCACACACCCCCGGTTCTTTTTCCCGTGCTTCCCCTCACGTCCTCTCAGCCAACTGAATCGCTCCAATTTTTAATCCTCCACAAACGTTGGTGCTGTGCGCAGCTGTAAGCAAGCAGTGTGCCATGCCGTCTTTTTTCCCCCTCTGTCTCCTCCCCGATTCGCCTACCCTGGAACGCACTCTCTGCACAC